>NZ_JBEULY010000020.1:0-56997 GCF_040578655.1 Phytobacter sp. RSE-02
GCGTCCTTGCAGGCTATCCCCTCCGCCCGCTTCCCTGCGGGCGGCCCCGGTCAGCCGCCAACGCCTCATCGATTTTCAGCCGGACCCTGTCATCGCTGTCACTGTTTTATTCTTATTAAGCGGCGTTATCGCTGTAAGACGTAAAATTACTGGGGATCTCTCAGCCCTCAAGGGAGAGGGGTAAAAGCGGTTTCCTCGCACCTGGGGAGAGGGTTAGGGTGAGGGGAAAAGGTCACTTTGCGGGAAAATCTACAGCCCCAGCGCCTCAAACTGTTTCCAGCTCACCTCGTCAACGTAGATTCCGTTCTCCAGCCGCTGTTGCCTGGCGCGGGCTTCCGGTTCGCCGGGAAGCAGAACATCGTGCCCCTGCTGGTCGTGCTTCATCCAGTCCAGTTGAGCCATCACCTCCTTAACATAATTCTCGCCTGCGCCCAGCCGGGCAGGATCGAAAATAATAGAAAGCATATTATTGATGATGCCCTTGCGTGGCGGAATCTGGTGGCTCTCGGTCTCGCCGCCGGTTAACGCGGCCCCCAACAGGCTGCAAATCAGCGACAGCCCTGCGCCCTTATGCCCGCCGAAGGCCAGCAGCGCGCCATATGGCTCTTCCATTAGCCAGCGCGGATCGGTGGTGGGATTACCGTCTGCATCCACCGCACAGCCTGGCGGAATGGCGCGCCCCTCATTCCAGGCAATGCGCGCTTTATTCCCGGCGATGGCGCTGGTGGCGAAGTCCAGAATCACTGGCGCTCGTCCGCTGACCGGCACGCCCACGCAGAAGGGATTGGTGCCAAGGCGCGGGTTGCGTCCCTCAAACGGTAATACCGCAGACGGCGCGGCGACATTAGCAAAGTGGATCGACACCAGCCCCTCCGCGGCGACCTGTTCGGCCCAGGCGCCGATACGCCCCAGATGGTGTGAATCCGCAAGGCTTACCAGCGCGACGCCATATTGCTGTGCGCGTTCAATACCCGCCGCCATCGCCTGCCTGCCGAGAACCTGGCCAAAACCGTATCCGCCATGAAAAGAGAGCAGGGGGCCAGCATCGCGAATCAGCCGCAACTGCGCCGACGGTTGCAAATCACCCGCCAGAATGGCGCTGACATAGCGTGGAAGCAGGGTAACGCCGTGTGAATCGTGACCTTTTAGCGAGGCGTCGACGAGGTTGTCAGCGACCTGGCGGGCAATGTCTTGTGGGGTATTTACACGCACGAGATGCTGTTCCAGCAGTGTGCGCAATTGCTGGTGGGTTAATACGGGCATAATTAATCTTACCGCAAGCAGGGTTATTGTGTGTATTTTGACTATAGCGAGGATGCTTTTTTTACATAACCATCAAAAGTAACTTAGCTTTGCCACTTTTTAACTATTCATCTCCCATAAAATACCTCAAATCTCTATTATGAATTTTTAGCTAAGCATTGCGAATAAAATCATTTCCTTTTTAATGCCCCGCCAGCCAATCATTTTCCGGATATGACTTATGAAACCTCCGGGGAAAGGACATGAATAAAATGAAAATGATCGCCAGCGCAATGTTGACCGTCGCGCTGAGCGGTATTAGCGCATCGGCGCTGGCAGAAGGGAAAATCAGCATTGCACAGCAGTTTGGTATTGGTTATTTGATTCTTGATGTAGTGCGTGACCAGCAGCTTATCGAAAAAGAGGGGAAAAAAGAGGGGCTCGATATTGAGGTTGACTGGCGCACCATTTCCGGGGCGACAGGCATGAATGAAGCGCTACTTTCCGGCGCGCTGGATGTGGCATCTGCCGGGGTTCCACCGCTTCTGACCCTGTGGGATCGCACCAAAGACAAACAAAATGTGAAGGCGATTGCCTCATTAGGATCGATGCCTAACTACCTGCTCAGCAATAATCCGGCGGTGAAAACGATAAAAGATCTCAGCGATAAAGATCGTATCGCAGTACCCGCAGCAGGGGTGGGATTCCAGTCGCGAACCTTGCAGATTGAAACCGCCAAATTATATGGCAACGCCGATTTCAAACGCTTCGATAATATAAGCGTCAGCTTGCCACACCCGGATGCCAGTGCCGCATTAATTGCCGGTGGCTCGGAAATTACAACTCATTTCTCCAGTCCGCCATTCCAGTATCAGGCGCTGGAACACAGCAACGTACATAAAATTCTTAGCTCTTATGATGTGCTTGGCGGACAGGCGACATTTAACGTGTTGTACACCACGCAAAAATTTCATGATGAGAATCCAAAAACCTATAAAGCGTTTTATCGTGCGCTGGTCGAAGCGGCAAAAATTATTAATGCTGATAAAAATGCAGCCGCAGAAACCTATATTCGGGTAGAGAAATCTCGCCTGCCGCTGGCGCTGGTACAAAAAATTGTTAATGACCCGGAAATCAGCTTTACCGTCTCGCCTGAACGTACGGGTGTATACGCCGAAAAACTTCATGAGCTGGGCGTGTTGAAAAACAAAGCCGACTCCTGGAAAGACTATTTCTTCAACGAAGCGTGGGAAAACCCAGGCAGTTAAGCCGCATGGCGGAGGCAACGATGGCACAGACAACGTCCGACGGACCACTGCTGCAGGTCAGAAATGTGGATATTGAATACCGCACCCGTGAACGCCAGGTGCGGGCTACCCATGATGTCAGCTTTGATGTCTGGCCAGGCGATCGCTTTATTTTGCTCGGACCATCCGGGTGCGGAAAATCCAGCCTGCTAAAAGCGGCTGGTGGTTTTCTTGCGCCGCGCGGCGGGGAAATGTTGCTGGAAGGGCAACGCATTCGCGCCCCTGGTCCGGAGCGGATGATGGTTTTCCAGGAGTTTGACCAGTTGCCGCCCTGGAAGACGGTGCTGGAGAACGTGATGTTCCCGTTGCTGGCAAGTCGCAAGGCTACTCGTCCGGAAGCCCGAGACACGGCGCTGCATTTCCTGAGCAAGGTGGGGCTGGCGGACTTTGCCGATGTGATGCCGCATATGCTCTCGGGGGGCATGAAGCAGCGGGTGGCGATTGCCCGGGCGCTGGCAATGAAGCCGCGTATTCTGCTGATGGATGAGCCCTTTGCCGCCCTGGATGCCCTGACGCGTCGCACGATGCAAGAGGAGTTGCTCGCCCTGTGGGAGGAAGAACGCTTTACACTGCTATTTGTGACGCACTCTATTGAGGAGGCGCTGGTGGTGGGAAGCCGAATTCTGGTGCTGTCGCCGCACCCTGGCCGGGTACGTGCTGAACTCAATTGCCATCAATATTCCCTGAATGACTACGGTAGCGAAGCGTTTCAACATGCCGCCCGTCATATTCACGATTTGTTATTCCCGACCACGGCGAACGACCCGCGGCCCGAACAGAAACAGGAGCGTGCCTATGTCGCAGCCACCTTACATTCGTCCTGAGTTTGAGCGCGAGCTGGCGCCGCTGCGCGATCTCCCGGTTGAGACGCCGCTACCGCTGGGCCAGCGCTTATGGAATCAGACATGGCTGCGCAAATCGTTGATTCTGCTTTTGGTACTGGCGTTATGGGAGCTGGCCGCGCGGGTGGCGCAAAACGATTTGATGTTGCCAGGTGTGGTGCAGACAATGCATGCTCTGGCAGAGGATATGCGTAACGGCGAGTTGCCGGAGAAGATCGTCAACTCGTTTAGCACATTATTAAAGGGCTATTTGATTGGCAGCGTGCTGGCCCTGTTGGCGAGCGCGCTGGCAGTGACCACGCAGTTTGGCCGTGACCTGCTGAGCACGCTAACGGCGATGCTTAACCCATTACCCGCCATTGCGCTGCTGCCGCTGGCGCTGTTGTGGTTCGGGCTGGGGAATGTCAGCCTGGTGTTTGTGCTGGTACATTCGGTGATGTGGCCGATTGCGCTTAATACCTGGTCAGGGTTCAGTGGCGTGCCGGAAACGCTGCGCATGGCCGGGCGTAATTATGGGCTGAGTGGGCCACGTTATGTTTTAACCATTTTGATCCCGGCGTCACTACCGTCGATCCTCGCCGGGTTAAAGATCGGCTGGGCGTTTGCCTGGCGTACACTGATCGCCGCCGAGCTTGTGTTTGGCGCCTCGAGCGGCCAGGGCGGGCTGGGGTGGTATATCTTCCAGAACCGCAATGAATTGTTTACTGACAGGGTATTCGCCGGGCTGGTGACGGTGATTGCGATTGGCCTGCTGGTGGAGGGGGTGGTGTTTGCCACTCTGGAGAAGGTAACGATTAAGCGCTGGGGAATGCAGCGTTAGCGTTTTCTCCTCTTCCCTGTAGGGCGAGGGGCCGATCGCGCGCTCTGTGTCAGCCGTAAGAGGGAAGAATGATCCAGGTAGAAAGAGTCGATCCGCTATCGGCAGACTCGCAGGCGCTTATTGAAAAACTCTCTGCCGTGCTTGCGCGCATCACCGGCAGCAGCGGCAAGCGATCTTTTAACATTGATGACCTGCAATCTGCGCGTTCAGTATGGGCGCTGGCCCGAAACGCGCAGGGTGTTGCGATAGGCTGTGGCGCTATTCGCCCGTTAACCCAGGAAACGGCGGAACTGAAAAGGATGTATTCCACGGGGAGCGAAGCGGGGGTGGGCAGCGCAATACTGCGCTTCCTGGAAGAGGCGGCAAGGGCGCTTGGCTATCGCGAAGTTACCCTCGAAACGCGGCACGTCAACCACAAGGCCGTGGCGTTTTATGAAAAGCATGGCTATACCGTTACCGACAATTACGGTGTCTATATTGGCAGGGCTGAGGCGGTCTGTTTTATCAAGCGCCTGTAAGGTCCGGGCAAGGCGCTACGCACTGGCAGTAGCGCGCTTATCTCATTACTTGCGCAGCAGCTTTTGCAGCCTTTTTTTCTGCCACCCGCTAATCAGATTGCCAAAGACAAAAACACGCAGCCCACGCACCACCAGTAATGCACCCCAGATGGCAGCCACCCAGAGCGACCAGACGCTCTCTGGCGACGTGGTGCGATTGAGGATATAGAGTAAAACGCAGACCACCACCGCGGTTAATATCGAGCGGTACAGGCGGCCCTCTTCTTCCAGTTGCTTTCTGGCTTCCGTAATGCGCTGATCCAGCGCTTCATCGCCTTCGCTTTGTGTGCTGCCGGACAGTTCGCTAACGCTCACTTCAAAAACGGCAGCCAGGGCGCTGAGTGTTTCCAGGCTTGGTTGCTCCTGGTTTTCAATGCGCTGTATGGTGCGCACGCTTAATGCAGCCATTTCCGCCAGTTGTTCCTGTGACCAGGCGCGGGCGAGGCGAAACTCTTTCACTCGATTGGTACTCATCAGAATGTCTCCGTGGTAAGCAGGATGACAGCGTCGCCCAAAAGCGAAAATAGCGACACGACATGCACCCGACAGTAACCTGACAGCGGCATGACACGGCGCTTGCCGACCCACTTTGCTCTCTGATGTCCCGATATTCAAGCATAACGCGTGATACGTTTTTCTCGGTTTTCTTCTGCCGCAAATACACGGTTTTTGCCGGGGGCTTCTCAAGTCATTTACGCAGACCGGGTTATTATCCCGCGCGTCTCCATGGCAGGTGATATTGCGTGCCTGCTCACGACGCTTTTTTGGCGGCCCTGACTTTCTTGCTACACCGTGCCGTAAATGTTAAAAGGTGCGGCTTTACGAAAACACGAAAAGGGGAAAGACGTGAAAAACGCGTCAAGGGTATCTGAGCATTCAGCGGATACCGCGTCGGAATCGGGGCCGACGCTGCAACGAGGACTAAAAAACCGCCATATTCAATTAATCGCCCTGGGGGGCGCTATCGGTACCGGGCTGTTTCTGGGTATCGGTCCGGCAATTCAGATGGCGGGGCCCGCCGTGCTGCTGGGCTATGGCGTCGCGGGCATCATTGCTTTCTTAATAATGCGCCAGCTTGGTGAGATGGTGGTTGAGGAGCCGGTGTCAGGTTCATTTGCCCATTTTGCCTTTAAATACTGGGGACCTTTTGCTGGCTTCTTATCCGGCTGGAACTACTGGGCGATGTTTGTGCTGGTGGGCATGGCGGAACTGACCGCCGCCGGTATCTATATGCAGTACTGGTTTCCCGATGTCCCCACCTGGATCTGGGCTGCCGCCTTTTTCATCATTATTAATGCGGTCAACCTGGTTAACGTGCGTCTGTATGGCGAAACCGAGTTCTGGTTTGCTCTTATCAAAGTGCTGGCGATCATTGGCATGATCGGCTTTGGCCTGTGGATGCTGTTCGGCGGCCACGGCGGAGAAAAAGCCAGCTTTGACAATCTCTGGTCTCACGGCGGCTTCTTCGCTACCGGCTGGAACGGCCTGATCCTCTCCCTTGCGGTAATTATGTTTTCGTTTGGCGGCCTGGAACTGATTGGGATCACGGCGGCAGAAGCCAGCGAGCCGCACACCACTATCCCGAAAGCGGTCAACCAGGTGGTCTATCGCATTCTGCTCTTTTATATCGGTTCCCTGGTAGTCCTGCTGGCGCTTTATCCGTGGGTTGATATCAAAGCGGATAGCAGCCCGTTTGTGATGATTTTCCATAACCTGAACAGCAACCTCGTGGCATCGGCACTGAATTTTGTCATCCTGGTGGCCTCACTGTCGGTCTATAACAGCGGTGTGTATTCTAACAGCCGTATGCTGTTTGGTTTGTCGGTACAGGGAAATGCGCCGGCGTTCCTGACCCGCGTCAGCCGTCGCGGCGTGCCGGTGAACTCACTGTTCCTCTCCGGGGCGATCACGTCGCTGGTGGTGCTGGTTAACTACATCCTGCCAAAAGAGGCGTTTGGACTGTTGATGGCGCTGGTGGTGGCGACGCTGCTGTTGAACTGGATCATGATTTCGCTGGCGCACCTGAAATTCCGCGCCGCGATGCGCCGCAAAGGGCGCGATCCCCAGTTTAAGGCGCTGCTCTATCCCTTCGGCAATTATCTGTGCATCGCCTTTATGCTGATGATCCTCATCCTGATGTGCACCATGGACGGCATGCGCCTGTCTGCTATTCTGCTGCCGGTGTGGATCCTCTTCCTGTTTGCTGCTTTCCGCCTGTCACGCCGTTCTGCAAAACGCGCGTAATGATCGCTGCCTCGCCGGATCCGGCGGGGCATTTTCTCCCTGGTAAATTTATCGTGATTGATCTCCCACAATTGCGTCAGCATGCAGGATAAATAAATTGTAATCGATTACTTTTCTTGTTGATGCATTTTGTAATCGATTACTTTTTAAAGGTGAGGCAAAAAAATGGTGTCAACAACCGAAAGTAGTGGAAATCTGGTCCAGCATCGACTGCTGGTACCGCGGCTGTCGCTGATGATGTTTTTACAGTTTTTTATCTGGGGGAGCTGGTCTGTCACGCTCGGTCTGGTGATGACGCAGCACAACATGTCGCTGCTGATTGGCGACGCATTTTCCGCCGGGCCTATTGCGTCTATTCTGTCGCCGTTCGTGCTCGGCATGTTGGTGGACCGGTTCTTCGCCTCGCAGAAAGTGATGGCGGTGATGCACCTGGCGGGGGCCGCGATTTTGATGTTTGTGCCGCAGGCCCTGGTGGCGGAAAACGGCGCCATGCTGATTGCGCTGCTGTTTGGCTATACGCTGTGCTACATGCCTACACTTGCGCTGACCAACAATATTGCCTTCCACAGCCTGAGCAATATCGATAAAACTTTCCCGGTGGTACGCGTGTTCGGCACCATTGGCTGGATTGTGGCGGGGATCTTTATCGGCGTAACGGGCATTTCCTCCAGCGTGACCATTTTCCAGGTGGCGGCAATCTGCTCCGTAGCGCTGGCGCTTTATAGCCTGACGTTGCCGCATACGCCGGCACCCGCTAAAGGGCTGCCTGTCGCTATGCGCGATCTGTTCTGTGCCGATGCATTTGCTTTACTCAAAACCCGCCACTTCTTTGTTTTCTCGCTCTGCGCGACGCTGATTTCCGTCCCACTCGGCACCTATTACGCCTATACCGCCTCGTATCTGGCGGATGCCGGTGTGGCGGATGTGAGTACCGCCATGTCATTCGGTCAGATGTCTGAAATCTTCTTTATGCTGGTGATCCCGCTGCTGTTTCGCCGTCTTGGCGTGAAGTACATGCTGCTTATCGGCATGTGCGCCTGGTTTGTGCGTTACGCCTTTTTTGCCCTCGGCGTCAGTGAGGAAGGGCGCTTCCTGCTCTATCTCGGCATTTTGCTGCACGGTGTCTGTTACGACTTTTTCTTCGTCGTCGGCTTTATCTACACCGACCGCGTGGCGGGCGAAAAGGTAAAAGGCCAGGCGCAAAGCATGATTGTGATGTTTACCTATGGCATTGGCATGCTACTGGGCTCACAAATTTCCGGCGCGCTCTACAACCGCCTTGTCGCCGGGCAGACACTGCCACAGGCGTGGGTGACCTTTTGGTGGATCCCGGCGATTGCCGCGGCCGTTATCGCGCTGATTTTCCTTCTTTCTTTTAAATACAACGACCAAGAGCACGCATAAGCTGTAGGAGGTGCTATGAAAACCATTCAGGGGCCGGGGATTTTTCTGGCGCAATTCATTGGGGAGAAACCGCCGTTTAATACGCTTGAAGGGCTGGCCGGTTGGGCGGCAGGGTTAGGGTACAAGGCGCTGCAAATCCCCTGTAACCATCCGGCGATTTTTGATGTCGAACAGGCGGCGCAAAGCCAGAGTTATTGTGATGATGTGCGCGGCGTGCTGGCGGAGCGCGGTCTGGTGATTAGCGAGCTTTCCACCCACCTTGAAGGGCAACTGATTGCGGTACACCCGGCTTATGACGCGGCGTTTGACGGCTTTGCACCCGCGGCGCTGCGGGGAAACCCGGCGGCGCGTCAGGCCTGGGCTATAGAAAAACTGTTTCAGGCGGCGCGAGCCTCAAACAACCTTGGGTTACGCGCCCACGCGACCTTCTCCGGTGCGCTGGCCTGGCCTTATCTCTACCCGTGGCCGCCCCATAACGCCCTGTTGTTTAAAGAGGCGTTTGCTGAATTAGCCCGCCGCTGGCGACCGGTGCTGGACCGCTTTGATGAACAGGGTGTGGACCTGTGCTATGAAATTCACCCTGGTGAAGACCTGCATGACGGCGCCACTTTTGAGCGTTTTCTTGACGGCGTAGACAACCACCCGCGCTGCAATATCCTGTACGACCCGAGCCATCTTCACCTGCAACAGCTTGATTATCTGGCGTTTATCGATATCTATCATGAACGCATCAAAGCTTTTCATGTGAAGGACGCGGAGTACCGGAAGGAGGGCCGCAGTGGCGTGTATGGCGGCTATCAGAACTGGGTCGACAGGCCCGGTCGTTTTCGTTCGCCGGGCGACGGGCAAATCGATTTTGGCGCGGTGTTCAGCAAGCTCACCCAGTACGGCTATGACGGCTGGGCGGTGCTGGAGTGGGAATGTTGCCTGAAAGCGGGAGAGACCGGCGCGCAGGAAGGGAGCGAGTTTATTCGCCGTCACATCATCCCCGTGTCGGCATACGCGTTTGATGATTTTGCCGCCGGGCAAGAAGACCGGGGTAGTGTGCGTAACATGTTAGGACTGGGGAGTGTGGAATGATTCAGGTCGGGATTATTGGCACCGGGTTTATTGGCCCGGCGCATATTGAAGCTATTCGGCGTCTGGGCTTTGTTGAGGTGGTGGCGCTGTGCGATGCGAATCTGGCGGACGCGCAGCAAAAGGCGCGGCAGCTTGGCGTGCCGCATGCGTATGCCAGCGTGGAGGCACTGCTGGCGCATCCGGGGTTACAGGTGGTTCATAACTGTACGCCGAATCATCTGCATGCGGAAATTAACCGCCAGACCCTGCGGGCCGGAAAGCATCTGTTTTCGGAAAAACCGCTGTGCATGACCGCCGAAGAGGCGCGTGAACTGGTGGCGCTTGCTGAACAGGCAAACGTTGTGCATGGCGTCAGTTTTGTCTATCGCCAGTTTGCGATGGTTCAACAGGCGGCGAGTTTGCGCCGCTCCGGACGGCTGGGCAGGCTGTTTTCGGTCTACGGCAGTTATCTGCAAGACTGGATGCTGCTGGAAACGGACTATAACTGGCGTGTCGACGCGGCAACCGGCGGGCCATCGCGGGCGGTGGCCGATATCGGTTCACACTGGTGCGATACATTGCAGTTTGTCACCGGACGGCGCATAACCCAGGTGATGGCGGATCTCTCTATTGTCTGGCCGACACGTAAAGCCAGTCGCGGGGCCGCAACCTTCACTTCTACGCAGCAGGCCGCAGAGGTGGAGGACAAAACCGTGACTACCGAGGATGCCGGGTCGGTGCTGGTACGTTTTGATGATGGCAGTAAGGGCTGTTTTAGTGTGTCGCAGGTGAGTGCCGGGCGGAAAAATCGCCTCAGTTTTGAAGTAAACGGTAGTGAGTGCTCACTGGGTTGGGACCAGGAAGTGCCACAACAGCTTTGGATTGGCCACCGCCAGCAGCCGAACCAGATACTGACCGATGACCCAGGGCTGATGTCGCCGGATGTCGCCGCCAGCGCCCATTTCCCCGGCGGGCATATCGAAGGCTGGCCGGATGCGTTTAAGAATATGATGCTGAATTTCTATCGCGCGGTGCAGGACGGGAAAATGCCTGCCCGCGATGAGGCGCGGTTTGCCTCGTTCTATGATGGGGCCAGCGTGATGTTTATTATCGATGCCATCCTGCAAAGTCACCAGCAGCAAAAGTGGGTGACAGTGGCCAGTTGAGGTAGGTCGCCCCGGGCGGGTTGTCCCGGATAAGGCGTAACCGCATCCGGGACAACCCTGGCGGCGCTTATGCCTGCCATGCTACCCGCGCGGCACCAGGTGTGCATCGTGCATGCCATCCGACGTTGTGGTAGCCTGCTAGCCAGACGCTAACCGCAGGAAATATCGACGTTATGTCCATTCAGAAAATCGCCAGGCTGGCTGGCGTTTCCGTCGCGACCGTTTCGCGCGTGCTCAATAACAGCGAATCTGTTAAAGAAAAAAACCGCGAGCGCGTGCTCAAAGCCATTGCCGAAAGCAACTATCAGCCGAACCTGCTGGCGCGCCAGCTTCGTACCGCCCGCAGCTCAATGATTCTGGTGCTGGTTTCCAATATCGCCAACCCGTTTTGCGCCGAGGTGGTAAAAGGAATTGAAGAGGAAGCGGAAAAAAACGGCTTTCGTATCCTGCTGTGCAATACCGGTTCGGACATGGCGCGCTCCCGCTCGGCGCTGAACCTGCTTTCCGGGAAAATTGTCGACGGCATTATCACCATGGACGCCTCCTCGCGCTTGCCGGAACTGGCGACGCTTATCGGTAACGCCCCCTGGGTGCAGTGCGCGGAATATGCCGATGACGGCGATGTTTCCTGCGTGGGCATCAATGATGTTGGCGCCGCGCAATGCGTGATTGATCGATTACTGGCGCGCGGCTGTCAGCGTATCGCGCTGATTAACCACGATCTCAGCTATAAATATGCCCGCTCGCGGGAAGAGGGCTACCACAGCGGACTTAAGGCGCATCAGAGTGAGTATGCGTTTGTTGAGTATGCCAGCGACCTGAGTTTTAGCGCCGGGAAAGCGGCCATGCAGGCGCTGCTGCGCCACACTGAACGTCCTGATGCGGTCTTTGCGGTGTCGGATACCCTTGCGGCGGGGGCTGTGCTGGCCATTCACGAAGCTGGCCTGAAAATGCCGCAGGATATTGCGGTGGTCGGGTTTGATGGCACAGAACTGGCGGAAATGGTGACGCCGCCGCTGACGACCGTTTATCAACCGTCAAAAGAGATTGGTCGCAAAGCCGTGGGGCTGCTGCTCAATAAAATCGATAACCCCGAGGCTCCGGCGGAGAGGATCATGATGGACTGGCAGTATATTTCCCGCGCCAGCGCCTGATAATATTGATGTGATTTTTTTGCCAGCCTTTTCGCTGGCTTTTTTATACGTTGGGAGCTTTGCCCATGAACCGGCAACGACAAGCAGAACTGTTTCTGGTCATCACCACCATCATTGCCGCCTGCGGCTGGATTTTTTCCCGCGAGGCCATCTCCGGGATGCCCGTTTTTGCCTTTCTGGGGCTGCGCTTTTTAGGCGCGGCACTGGTATTGCTGCCATTTTGTCGCGGGCAGCGTATTGCGCTGGCGAAACTGCGGCAAGTTTTTATCAGCGGCCTGTGGATGGCGCTCAACCTGTGCCTGTGGATTTGGTCGGTGTCGACCACGCCGTCGCTGGGCGAGGGGGCATTTATCATGAGCCTCTCTATGCTGTTTGTGCCGCTGGTGGCCTGGGCCATGATGGGCGTGCGTCCGGCCCGCGCCTACTGGGAGTGCCTGCCGCTCGCCTTTATTGGCCTGGCGCTGTTAAGCCTGCACACGCCGATTGTCTTTCATCCCAGCCAGGGCTGGTTCTTGTTGACCGCTTTCGTGCAATCCATTTCGTTTTGCTACACCAGCCGCATTGCCCGTGATGTCCCGCTACTCCCGCTCACCACGGTGCAACTGGCGGTGACGGGGGTTGCGGGCGTGTTGATCTCACTTTTATTTGAACACTGGACGCAGCCGTTTACGGGCACCACTGCACTGTGGCTGGTCGCCAGTATTCTGATTGCCACCAGCCTGCGTTTTGGCCTGCAATTGCAGGGGCAGAAATATGCCGCTGTCGCCAGCGCTGCCATCATCATGGTGCTCGAACCGCTGCTGACGGTGATCGTTGCCGCCCTCTGGTACAGCGAACGTCTGCCGCTGCAAAAAATTATCGGCGGCGTGCTGATTCTGGTTGCACAAATCTGGTTTCGCTGGCGGCTGGTGGCACGCCTGCCGTCTAAAATCTAATCCCCTCAGTTTGCCGGGCAGCGGGGGGCGAGCTGCTGGCGCGCGCCAATCGCGGCGACGGCAAGCATCAGCATCATCACGATCTCTGCTACTAAAAATCCGCCCAGCGCTTCGTTGTAGTTGCCCTGGGTGAGATTGAGCAGATGCAAAAACAACCCGCCGAGTACTGCCGGGCCCAGGCCCAGCGTGGCCTGTTGCAGCGTACTGAGAATGGCGCTGCCCGACCCTGCGTCCTGAGTGGCAATGTCACGCATCCCGATACGGTAAAAACTGTTCACGATCAGCGCCTGGCCGTAGCCAATCAGCGCGGTAGAAGGCGCAAGGTTTAGGGCGTTGAGGCGCCCATGGGTCAACCAGAGCGTGGCGAACAGCGCCAGCAGGCCGCTTACTTGAATCGCAATGCCACTCAGCAGAATGGTACGTACGTTGTGGCGGGCAATCAGTTTCGGCGCATACCATGCCGAGGCGAAATAGGTCACCCCAAGCACAACAAAACTGTTACCGGATTGCCACGGCGCCATGCCTACGCCTGCCTGTAATGTCAGCGCCATACAGAACATAAAGCCGGACCAGGCGCTGAAAAACAGCAACGCAATTAACAGGCCGAAACGGATGCTGGGCAATTTGAGTAAGCGTGGCGGCATCAGCGGATGCAGCCCGTGCTGTTCCTGACGCAGCGCGCCGGCACGCATCCACAGTGTTAGCGGAATTATCGCCAGTAATGCCGCCTGGCTTTGCCATGGCCAGCCTAAATCCGGGCTGAGGGAGAGCGGGAAGAGCAGGCAGCATAAGATCAGCGCCAGCGCGAAGGTGCCCTGCCAGTCAATGCGCGTTGGGGTTTCATTGCGGGTTTCCGGGATATAGCGATGGCTCAATGCCAGCACCAACAGGCTTATCGGCACGTTAATAAAAAAGGCGTTTCGCCAGCCGAGCCCGGCGATATCTGCCGACACCAGCCAGCCGCCACCCATCTGCCCGATGATAAACGCCACGCCGCCAATCCCCCCATACAGGCTGATAGCGCGGGCATGGGCCGTACCTTTGAGGGTCACGTGCAGCGTTGCGAGAATTTGCGGCATGATCAGCGCGGCGCTCATCCCTTGCAGGGTGCGCGCCGCGAGCAGGGCGGTGATGGAGTTGGCGATACCGCACAGCAGCGAGGCGATTCCGAACAGCGCCACGCCCCATAAGAACATTTTGCGGCGACCAAAGTTATCACCCAGTTTACTCCCCATCGCCAGACAGACGGCAAACGCGACGCCGTACAGCGCAACAATCAGAGAGAGTTGCGTGGTATTGGTGTGCAGCGACAGCGTAATGGAATCAAGGGCGACGTTGGTGATCGAGGTATCGATCAGCGGCAGCATTTGTCCGGTCAACAGTAATAACAAGCCCGCACGACCGGGTGAAACAGCAGACGTATTCATGGTAACTCCATTGCGTCATTCATCGGATAGACGTAGCATCGCTGATACGAAAAACGGGTACCAGTTCTTGCTTATACTGGTACTGGCAATACCATGCTGGAGGTTTTATGAGCCTGATGTCGGAACGATCCCCTCTGTTGAGCGTCCAGGATGAGAACCGCAAACAGCTCGGCGCATTTTTACGCTCCCGCCGGGAAAGCCTTGACCCGCAGCGTCTCGGCCTGCCGCGCAGTGGGCGGCGTCGTACGCCAGGCTTAAGGCGCGAAGAGGTGGCCTTGCTCGCAGACGTTGGCGTGACCTGGTATACCTGGCTTGAGCAGGGCAGGGATGTGAACCCGTCAGCCAGCGTGATGCAGGCAATCGCCAATGCGCTGGAGTGTTCGGCAACTGAAACCCGCCACCTGTTTTTGCTGGCGGGGCTGACGCCTGCGGAAACGCCTGTGGTGCCGCAGTGTGAAGGCATCAGCATCGGGACGCGTAAAATGCTTGATAGCCTGTTACCCCAACCGGCCAGCATCCAAAAGTCCAATTTTGATATTGTGGCGTGGAATGACGCTTTTTCGCGGATGATGGGTGTTGATTTTCACCAAATACCGGAAGATGAGCGCAATTGTATTTATCTCTATCTGACCAACCCGACCTGGCGTAGCCGTATCGGGCGTAAGGAGAGTGTGCTACCGACTTTTGTTGCTTATTTCCGGGCGGCGATGGCGGAACATCGGGGCGACCCGCAGTGGGAAGCGAAGCTGGCGCGCTTTTGCGCAGTATCGGAAGAGTTTGCCTCGCTGTGGCATAAGCGCTACGACGTGCGAGGCGTTGAAAATCAACTGAAAACCTTTACCCACCCTGAATTAGGCGAATTTTCTTTGCAGCAAATGTACTGGTTTTCAGCGCCGCGTAACGGCTCGCGGCTGCTGGTCTATTTACCGATAGATGAGCGGGGCGAGCAGGCGCTGGCTTGGCTGGCAGAGCACGCTTAGCCGCTTCTCAAAGATAGAGTTTTCCGGCCAGGACCGTATGCGACTGGCCAGCCAGCGCTACCCGGCCTTCTGCGGTGAGCGCAATCTGCAATTCGCCGCCGCGCGGTGAGGCCTGCCAGGCACTGAGGGTGCGCTTATCCAGACGCGAACCCCAGTAGGCCGCCAGCGCGCAGTGCGCGGAACCGGTCACCGGATCTTCATTTACCCCCACCCACGGCGCGAAGTAGCGAGAGATAAAATCGTATTTGCCATTACCGGGTGCCGTAATGGCCACGCCGCGTCCGGGCAGTGCGCCAAGCGCCTGGAAGTTGGGTTTGAGCTGCTCAATGACCTGCGCGTCTTCCACCACAATCATCGCTTTCGGGCCAAATGTCCCACTGGCAGAGACGTCACTGGCGTTGAGACCCAGGGCGTCCAGTAAAGCGTTATCCGGCGCATAATGCATATCTGGTACTAAGAGCGGGAAATCCAGTTCGATAGTGTCAGGGCGGGCGGTGGCTTTAAGCGGGCCGGAAAGGGTGGTGAAGACAACGCTTTCTCCAACAGCAAGCTGCCCGGTCTGGCGCAAAATATGGGCCGTGGCGAGCGTGCCGTGACCGCATAAATCGACCTCAGCCTGAGGAGTAAACCAGCGCAAGCGGTAATCATCGCGTGCCAGAAACGCGGTCTCAGAGACGGCCATCTCTGCGGCGATCTGCTGCATGGTGGCGGTTTCAAGCGCCTGGGGCGTGATACACACGCCCGCCGGATTGCCGGAAAAAGGGCGTGTGCTGAAAGCATCAACCTGGTAAATCTCAAGTTCCACTGCGCGTGCTCCTGTCGGAAAACAAAACGCTACGGTAACGCGTTTTCGTTTTTCCGAACAGTCAGCGCGGACGCAGACGTTGCTGAGCTTTTTTCGCCAGCGTGTCGACCACCAGATCCCGCGAGTCGTTGATCAGATCGACAAGCAGAGCGTCGGTGATATCCTCGCCAGCAAAGATGGAGATCCAGTGCTTTTTATTCATGTGATATCCCGGCTCAATGCTGCGATAAATCTGTTGATTGAGCAGGGATTTTTGCGGATCTGATTTCATGGTCACCATAGGCCGACCATGAGCGGTGGTGATCATCATGAAAATCTTACCGCCGACTTTGAAAATGTCGTGTTCCGGGCCAAACGGCCAGCACGGTTCAGTGAACGGTAGTTCCAGCGCAATGTGACGTGCGGTCTCTTGCAGGGTTTTACTGTCCATCGCAGTTATCCACGGTGAGCGCGCGCCACATGGCTTCAAAGCCCAGCCGTTTGGTCTCTTTTGCTTTTTGCGGGTCGCGATTGGCGAAATCCATCGTGGTTTCTGCCAGCGTCAGAAAAATGGCGTCGCCAAAGGGTGAGAGCGCTTCGGAAAGAAATTCAGGCCTCACCGAGCGGTGGCAGATTTCATGTAGCTCAGGGAACATATCGATAACCTGCTGGCGCGTTTCCGGGGTGATTTTTTCGCTCACCGAAATCTGGCGAATCGCGTTATGTGCCGACGGGTGACGGATGCCCCAGTCGATATAGCTGTTCCAGATGGATTGGGTATGTATTTTGGAATTGCTGTGCGACCTGTCGAGGCTGTCGATCATGGTCTGGCAAAGGTCAGATTTTAAATGCAGGTAAAGCGCATTGAGCAGATCGTCTTTGGTGGCAAAATAACGAAACAGGGTGCCTTCAGCCACGCCCGCGTTACGGGCAATCACCGCGGTCGAGGCGGCAATACCGGTTTGCGCGATAGCGACAGCCGCCGCATCCAGTAATGCTAATTTCTTATCTTCACTCTTCGGACGAGCCACTACACTTTTCCTCATACATTTTGAAAAACCACGATTGAACCATGCCCACTGTGACGCTGCAACGCTGAACATCAAAGATTGAAAATCATCTTGACGACTTTCTATTCATTTCTATAATGAGTGCTTACTCACTCATAATCAAGTCCAGTCTATTTCAATGTGCCAACGGAAGGGACATTTTCTCGGATCAGGGTATGCATCGTCTCTTACTTAGCGTGGTTCTTATTATGCTCGTTGTATCTGCCGCCAGTTTGCCTTTTGTTTTGAACGCCGGATTTGGTCAGCGCCCGCAGGGTGAGCAACTGATCAGAGTAGAGCAGTCCCCGCACTACCGGGACGGTGAATTTCATAACCAGTTGTCTACGCCCAGCTACACAGGGCAAAAAAGCATGGTGGCGGCAATGTGGGAGTTTTTAACCACCCGTCAGGAAAATGCGCGCCCGCAGCGGCCATTGCCGATGGTGAAGACCGATCTGGCAAGCCTGCCGCTGGAGCAGGATACGGTCGTATGGCTGGGCCATTCATCCTGGTATCTGCAACTGGCCGGGAAACGCATTCTTATCGATCCGGTGCTGAGCAATTACGCCGCGCCGTTCTCGTTTCTGAATAAAGCCTTCGACGGTGACTATCCGTGGACGGCGGAGGCCATGCCGGAGATCGACCTGCTGATCATATCCCATGACCATTACGACCACCTGGATTACGCCACTATCAGGGCGCTGATGCCAAAAATCAAACGGGTGATAGTCCCGCTGGGTGTGGGATCGCACCTGCGTTACTGGGGCATGAATCCGGACATCATCCAGGAAGCGGACTGGCAACAAAAAATCACGTTTAGCAATGATCTGGAGGTGCATGTGCTGCCTGCACGGCACTTTTCAGGGCGCGGTCTGAAACGTAATCAGACGTTGTGGGCGAGCTTTATGTTCGTCACCCCGGATCGCAAGCTCTATTACAGCGGCGATACCGGTTACGGGCCGCACTTTAAAGCCATCGGCGAACAGTTTGGTTCGGTGGATCTGGCGATTCTTGAAAACGGTCAGTACGACCAGGACTGGAAGTACATCCACATGATGCCGGAGGAAACGGCGCAAGCAGCGGAGGAGTTAAATGCGCGGGCGGTACTGCCGGGCCACGCCGGACGATTCGTGCTGGCAAAACATACCTGGGACGATCCTTATAAACGTCTGGCGGCGGCAAGCCTCGGCAAAGGGTATCGATTGTTAACGCCCACCCTCGGCGAAGCGGTGCATGCGGCGGACAACGCCCAGCAATTCCGCGCCTGGTGGGAATAACGGTTTATTTCGAAGAGCAGAGAGGGGGAGCGCTGTATGACTATTTCCGCTCAGGTTATCGACACTATCGTCGAGTGGATCGACGACAATTTACACCAACCATTGCGTATTGATGATATTGCGCGCCACGCCGGATATTCAAAGTGGCATCTGCAACGGCTGTTTTTGCATTACAAAGGTGAGAGTTTGGGGCGCTACATTCGCGAACGCAAACTGTCACTGGCGGCGCGGGATTTACTCAATACCAATGATAAGGTCTACGATATTTGCCTGAAATATGGCTTTGATTCGCAGCAGACCTTTACGCGGATCTTTACCCGCACGTTCAATCAGCCGCCGGGCGCCTGGCGCAAAGAGAATCATCCGCGCGCGCATTGACGCATAAGCCCGGTGGCCTAAGGTCAACCGGGTTTTTTTTTGGCCTGGATGACACCGCCCGGTGTGCTGCTTCTCTCTTTGTGGCAAGGGGAAAAACATCCCGGATGGCGGCGCAAGCGTCTGACTCGGGCTACGACCCCTTAAGCCAGCGAAAACCAGCGGCGCCAGATAAAGCGCACCACGTAGAACTCGATCGCACCCAGTAGTAGAAACCACAGGCAAAACAACACGGTATAGAGCTGATTCAGGTCCTGAAAATGGAAGGTATCCAGCAGTTTTTGCGCCAGTACCAGCCCCAGAGAAGGGGCGGGTAGCAGCAATACCGAGATGAAAGCCATCAGCAGAATACCTGCCGCGGTGGTTAATGTTTCCAGTGGGTGCTTCATGACAGTTAATCGCTTGTTAAAAACGACATTGTCCGGGAAAGTGCGTAAGGGTGCAATCTCCCTGCACCGTTCTAGCCCGCTGCCCAAATCTCGGTGTGTTTTTGCACCAGGCCGATCAGCGAGCCGCCGTCGGCGACAAAATCGCGCATCATTTGCGATTCGCTCTTCCCTCGTTTGACGAAATTCATCAGCTCGGAGATAGCGCTGCCTGCGTTGAGTTTATCTGCCCATGGCGCAACTTTTTCCAGCATTCGTTCGATATCGTCGGCTATTTTACGCTGCTCGCCGGTGTGGACATCGGTAATGATCCCCTCCAGACCAAAACGGCAGGCCTGAAAACGGTTGAATTTGTAGAGCAGGTAATCGCGCTCCTGATGTTTGAACGGGCGCTCTGCAAGCAGCCAGTGGGCGATAGCCTGAATAAATCCAGTGACATTAATGGCATGCGCCAGGGTCAATGGCGTATCCATTACCCGCACTTCGACGGTGCCAAAATGGGGGCTCGGGCGAATATCCCAGTGCAAATCTTTAATGCTTTCAATCATGCTGGTGTAGCTCAGGCGACGAAATAGCCCTTCAAACTCTTGCCAGTTACTGACCCAGGGCATGGGGCCATTATCCGGAAAAGAGGAAAAAATATTCAGACGCGATGAGGCGAAACGGGTATCGGTACGCTGCACGTATGGGGAAGCGGCGCCAAGCGCGATAAAATGCGGCACAAAGCGCGATAAGCCATGAAGAAGATAAATGGCGTCATCGCCACTCGGACAACCCACATGCACATGTTGGCCGAAAACGGTCGCCTGCTGCATCAGGTAGCCAAACATTTCCAGCGTCCGGTGATAGCGTTCATCGTTGCTGATCTCCTGACGCTGCCATTTTTGAAACGGGTGCGTGCCGCCGCCGCAAATCTGTACGTGATGCTCGTTTGCCGCCTGCAAAATAATCTGCTGCATAGCAGAAAACTGATGTGCCGCCTGATTGATGTCGCGACAGACCCCTGTCGCAATTTCCAACATACTTTCCGTGATGTCGTGCTTGACCTCACCGGCTTTGACCTGTGCTTTTACCGCATCGATCAGCCGCGAGGAGTCCTGACTAAGGTCGTATCCCGGTGGGTTAACGACCTGCAACTCAAGTTCAATGCCCAGGGTAAAAGGAGTGGAAACGTGAAAGTCGGGTAGAGGCATATTTTCTTATCCTTTCCTTGTGAGGTTGGGATTAAGTATAGGCATGCCCTCTAAACCCGCCTTTATGCGAACTATCCGATTTGCTCCAGTTGTCCACGCAGCACTTCCACGCCAGGCACGATGGCATCCGGATTGATGGCGTGAAACCCCATTCGGAAATAGTTATCCGGGGGGGCGTCGTCAAGAAAATGCCTCGCCCCCGGTTCAATTAATACCCCTGCATGGGCTGCGCGCCAGGTGAGTTGTTGGGTACTGATATGCTTTGGTGTACTCAGCCAGAAGGCGTTGGCATGTTCGCTGCCACCGAAGGTTTTGCATTCGGGCAAAAAAGTTTGCAGCGCGTTATGTAAGGTATCCCAACGGCGCGCGGAGTCTTCGTGGTAGCGGCGCAGGTGCGTCTCGTAATGGCCCTGAGCCAGAAAATGGGCCATCTGATACTGAATGTTGGTTGGTGGATGGCGATAAACCAGGCGGCGCAACGCACGGGCTTCGTCGATGATTTCCGGGGCAGCCACCATAAAACCGAGTCGCAGACCTGGCGAAAGGGCTTTTGACAGACTGCTGACATAGATAACGCGGCCGCTGCGGTCACTGGCTTTCAGCGCCGGTAACGGATTTTGCGTAAAGTTACTTTCCGAGTCGTAGTCATCTTCAATGATCACCGCGTCATGCCGGGTAGCGTATTCGAGCAACTGGACCCGGCGCGCTTTACTCATGGTGACGCCCGTCGGCACCTGATGGCCCGGCGTCACGTAGTAGTAATCACAGGGCGTTTCGCCCAGCACAATGCCTTCTTCATCAACCGGATGCGGAACGATATGGGTATCGTTAAGCAGAAAGGTGTTGATCGCTTCACGAAATCCCGGATTTTCGACCGCCACACGCGTCTGCCGGGACATCAACAGGCGGGTCAACAAATAGAGGGCGTTCTGTGACCCCAGCGTGATGAGGATTTCGTCCGGAGCGGCCACGATACCGCGCTTTGGCAGCACCCGGGTGCGGATCTGCTCAACCAGCATGGGCACATCCTGATCGATATGGTCGATAACCCAGGAAGGGTCTCGCACGCCGCCGTGCAGCCAGTTTGCCGCGGCGCGCCAGAAGGCGAGGGGGAACTGTTGTGTGTCCGGCTGGCCGTAAATAAACGGGTAGCGATAGTGCATCCAGCCAGCCGGTTTAAGGATAGATTCCTGCTGGCTGGGCGTGATTTGCAGGCGGTTGCCCCATCGTGGTGCAGCGCTTTCGCATTCAGGTGCAGTTTGCGACACGTTTTGGCCGGCGTGGTAGTAATCCGGGTGCAGGTAATACCCGCTGCGTGGGCGGCTGACCAGATACCCTTCGTTGACCAGGCTTTCAAACACCAGCGCCGTGGTATTGCGAGAAACATTAAGCTGACCAGCCAGTTGGCGACATGAGGGAAGGGGCGTATCGGCCGGAAAAATGCCGCTCAGGATGGCGTTTATCAGTGATTCACGCACCTGTTCCTGTAACCCACGCTGACCATCAAAATTGACATGCAAAAGGTGACGAATCATGACGCACTCCGCTGGAAAAGACATGGATATATTTGAGCAAATTCCATACCAGCTTCCCGTTATCTGACACATTCATTTGCCGAAACTGGCTCTATTCAGAAAGCAAAAAGGCTCCCTATTGTAAAAACGCAGTCACAAAAGCGCGGTCAAGAAACGCAGTCGGCATATTTATTGCAATAGTTCCAGCATGTCTGGGATGAACCTTTCTGGCATATTTAATTAAGGGTAGAGAAATGAAAAAAGTATTCGGCAAATATTGTCTTGCAGCCATGTTCACTTTGGCTTTTTCTTTACACGCAGTCGCAGCAGATTTACCCGAAATCGAAAAATCTGGCACGTTGAAAGTGGCGACCGAAGATGACTATGCGCCCTTTAACTTTATGAAGGATGGTAAATCGGAAGGGTTTAACAAGGATATGCTCGACGAGTTGCGTAAATACGCAAAATTCAATATCAACCAAAGTATTTTACCCTGGACGGGGCTGCTCGCCGCCGTCTCTACCGGACAATACGATATGGCGTTAACCGGTGCGGTGATTACCGATGAACGTCTCAATGTATTTAATTTCACCCCGCCATGGGCATCTGCCCAGCATTATTTTGTGAAACGCGCAGATGATAAAACATTAAATACCATCGCCGATTTGAGCGGTAAAAAAGTGGGCGTCCAGGCGGGTAGCGCATTATTAGCGCGTCTGCCGGAACTGAAAGCGATGCTGGAGAAAGTGGGCGGTAAACTGGGCCCGGTTGTGGAATATCAATCTTACCCGGAAGCCTATGCCGATCTTGCCAACAAACGCGTCGATTACGTGATTAACGTGGTTATCTCCGTCAACGACCTGGTGAAAGCGAAGCCGAAAGTGTTTGCCAAAGGGCTGCCGGTCTCTGGCCCAGGCTACATGGCATGGCCAATCTCCAAAAGCTCCCCGGAATTACTGGCGTTCATGACCAAATTTATGAATCACATGACCGAAACCGGCAAGCTGGCTGAGTTGCAGAAAAAATGGTTTGGCGAAACCTACGATCTGCCGAAAGAGCCGATCACCAGCGCCGATCAGTTCCATAAGTTAGCGGGTTTATAAGTTCAATGCGGCGGGTAACCGCCGCCAGTTAGAAAAGGGGGCACCATGGATTCAATGGCATGGCAGTTATTAATTGAAGGCGCATGGACGACCCTCTGGATTTCGGGCGTGGCTATCGCGTTCGGGGTGGTCATCGGTCTGGTGATCGCCTTTATTCGAATGATGAAAATCCCGGTCGTCGACCAGGTGCTGGTGGTCTATATCAGTCTGGCGCGCGCCACACCGCTGGTGACGCTGGTTCTGTTCCTGTTCTTATCGCTGCCGACGCTTGGAATAAACCTGGATAAAACGGCGGCGGCGATTGTGGCGCTGACGTTGAATACCTCCGCCTTTAATGCCGAAATCTGGCGTAACGCATTTCGTAACTTCCCTCGAGAACAGCGGGAAGCTGCCGAATCTGTCGGTATGCGGCGCTGGACCTATTTCCGTTACATCATGCTGCCGCAGATGTGGATTGAAAGCCTGCCTGCGCTGGTCAATGAGATGTCTTTCCTGATTAAAGGCAGCCCGGCGATAGCGATAATCGGCGTGGTAGACCTGACCCGCGTCACCAATCGCATCTCTTCGGTGACCTATGAACCTCTGTCGCCCATTCTGGCGGCGGGATTGCTCTACGTCATCATTATCGGCTTGTTGCTGAAATTGCAGGGCATGGCGGAACGTAAAGCGAAGCGCCTGGCGCGATAAAAGCAGGAGGATATATGAGTCAGTGGAGTATTGTCTGGTCAGCACGCGAGAGTTTTTTTAATGGCCTGCTTTCAACGCTTGAGCTGTTTATTATTGCAGCCATTGTCGGTTTATTTATCGGGATTTTGCTGTGCTACATTATGGAATATCAAAATCGCGTTATTGACAGAGTCATTATTGCTTTCGTCAGCCTGATGCGTGCTGTTCCCTTTTTGATTCTGGCCTATTTACTTTATTACGGTCTGCCGCAGTTGGGTATTAGTATGGAAGCCTGGACTGCCGGTCTGTTAGCGCTGGTGATTTATCATGGTGCCTATTTCTTCGAGATATTACGCAGCCAGCGTCGTATATTTTCCGCGGGTTATATTGAAGCCGCTGTGTCGCAGGGGTTTTCTCGCTATAAAATCTTTCAGCGTATCGTCCTGCCTAACATTTTCTCTTCTGCACTGCCGCTGATGGGTAACCAATTAATTATCTGTCTGAAAGACACGGCCTTCCTGTGCATTATTACCGTACAGGAGATCACCGCTGCCGCGAATAGCGTGCAGTCGACGTATTTTATTCCGTTTAACGCCTTTATCGTCGCCATTGCGCTGTACTGGGGCATCAGCATTTTACTTGAATTGCTGATTAAACGACTAAGCCAATATGGAAACAAGCGAGGAATGACCCATGCCTGAACAAAGTGCGGTTAGCGTTAAGAATCTGTCCAAGCAGTTTGATAACGTTGAAGTATTGCGTGATATCAACCTGACGGTGGAGAAGGGCACGGTGGTGAGTATCCTCGGTTCTTCCGGTTCCGGGAAATCGACCTTGTTGCGCTGTATGAACTGGCTGGAGCAGCCGGATCGCGGCGAAGTGCGCATTAGCGGTCAGCGGCTGGGTATTGATGACGCCTCAGGCAAGGCCATGTCACATAAAGAGTTGTCCAAAATCCGCGAACGCGTGGGAATGGTATTCCAGAGCTTTAATTTGTGGCCGCATCTGACGGTGTTACAAAACGTCACCGAAGCGCTGATCCACGTGAAGGGCATGAAGCGGGACGCGGCTGACGAGATTGGTCGTCGTCAGTTAGATAAGGTCGGGATGAGCCATAAAACGGATGTGTATCCGATTACCCTTTCCGGCGGACAGAAACAGCGTGTGGCGATTGCCCGTTCGTTGGCGATGTCGCCAGAGGTGATCTTGTTCGATGAACCGACATCGGCGCTGGATCCTGAACTGGTCAATGAAGTGTTGGGGGTGATGAAAAACCTCGCCGCCGAAGGATACACGATGGTGGTGGTGACGCACGAGATGGATTTTGCCCGCCAGGTGTCGGATGAGGTGGTATTTTTGGAAAAAGGGTTGCTGATCGAGAAGGCATCGCCAGAGAAGTTCTTTACCAATCCGGATTCGGACCGGGTACGTAAGTTTTTGCAGTCCAGCCGCTAATGTCCCTTCTCAAGGATAGACCCGGTAATCATCGCGTTACCGGGGAATAGCCTGGATGCGGCGCAAGCGCCTTATCCAGGCTACCACAGACATCTTAATCCCGGTCAATGGCAAACGGCTGCCAGGCCTGACGCACCGGCATGACTTCCACCCGGTTAATATTCATATGGTCTGGTAGTGTGGCGATGTAGAACATCTGTTCGGCGATATCCTGTGCGCTAAGCGGCGTGGTGCCACGGTATAAGTTATCGGATGCCGCCTGATCGCCTTTGGTGCGAACCAGCGTGAATTCGGTTTCCGCAATACCCGGCGCCAGATCGGTCACCCGCACACCTGTACCCAGCAAATCGCAGCGCAGGTTATAGCTAAACTGTTTCACAAACGCTTTGGTTGCGCCATAAACGTGGCTACCCGGATAGGGCCATTGTCCGGCAATCGAACCAATATTGATGATACTCGCCCCTGCGCCATGCTGAATCAACGTGGGCAGCAGCGCGTGAGTCACATTGACCAGCCCGGTGACGTTGGTATCAATCATGGTCTGCCAGTCTTCCAGCTCAACGTTTTGTGCGGGTTGCGGTGAAAGCGCCAGCCCGGCGTTATTGATAAGCGTGGTGATATCGGCGAACGCGGGTGGGAGCGCGGCAACGGCCTGCTTCACGGCATCTTTATCGCGTACATCCAGCTCAATAATGTGAACGGGTACTTCTGCCGCCAGCGAATCCTGCAACGCCTCAAGGCGTGCCAGACGGCGTCCACTCAGTACCAGCGACCAACCTGCTTTGGCAAAGACCCGCGCGGCGGCTTCGCCGAACCCGGATGTCGCGCCGGTAATAAAGACCACTTTCTTTGCTGTTGTCATCTCTCTCTCCTGTGCTGGTTTCTTCCGCCACTATAAAAAACGCGCGCGCAGGAGAGACAGAGCCAGTTGGTGAGTAAATATGTGACACGTGTGTCACATGCCGCTAACAAGACTGGCTCTACCTGACTGCGCCAGGTGCGCCGCATGATGGAATCAACAACAACGGTATGAAAGGAGCAGGGTATGAAACTGGCACTTCAGAGCGAGATGGCGATAACCAACGATGATGTACGTCAGCTAGACCGTTCGTATGTGTTCCATTCATGGTCGATGCAAGGCAACCTCAATCCGCTGGTGATCGCCGGTGCACAAGGGTGCGAATTGTGGGATTACGATGGCAATACGTATCTGGATTTCAGTAGCCAACTGGTAAACGTCAATATCGGTTATCAGCATCCGCGTGTTCTGGCGGCGATGAAGGCACAACTGGAATCATTGGCCACTATCGCGCCGGCGACGGCAAACCTCGCACGCGGCGAAGCGGCAAAACGGATTGTTGATCTGGCACCCGAAGGCTTTAGCAAAGTGTTCTTTACGAACGCCGGGGCCGACGCCAACGAAAACGCCATGCGTATGGCGCGTATGTATACCGGGCGTGACAAGATTTTTTCTGCCTACCGTTCTTACCACGGGAATACCGGTAGCGCCATAGTGGCCACGGGCGATCCCCGCCGCATTCCGAATGAATATGCCCGTGGACACGTTCACTTCTTTAACCCGTACCTGTATCGCAGTGAGTTTAACGCCACGACCGAAGAAGAAGAGTGTCAGCGCGCGCTGGCGCATCTGCGCCGGATGATTGAGTGTGAAGGGCCGAATTCTGTTGCCGCTATTCTGCTGGAGTCCGTACCGGGTACAGCCGGGATTCTGGTGCCGCCAAAAGGCTATATGCAGGGCGTGCGCGCACTGGCAGATGAGTTCGGCATTGTGCTGATTGTCGATGAAGTGATGGCCGGTTTCGGTCGCACAGGTAGCTGGTTTGCGTTCGAGCAGGATGGCATTGTTCCCGATCTCATCACCTTCGCAAAAGGTGTTAATGCGGGTTACGTACCGGCGGGCGGCGTCATTATTTCCGAAAAAATCTCACATTACTTTGACGACCACTTCTTTGCAGGCGGCCTGACCTATTCCGGCCATCCGCTGGCGATGTCGGCCATTGTCGCCACGCTCGATGCGATGAAAGATGAAAAAGTGGTAGAAAACGCGGCAACGGTGGGGGACGGCGTGTTGCGCGCTGGCCTGACGTCGCTGGCGCAAAAACATGCGTTGATCGGTGATGTGCGTGGTCGTGGTATGTTCCAGGCGCTGGAGCTGGTCACCGACCGCGTAGCGAAAACGCCAGTAGCCGCAGCCGATATGGCGGCGATCAAAGGCGCGTTGCTCAACGCCGGGATTTTGCCTTTTGTCGCTGAAAACCGTATTCACGTGGTGCCGCCTTGCACTATGAGTGCCGCCGAAGTGCAAAAAGGGTTAGCGATTTTTGATGCCGTGCTTGGGCAGTTTGGCAGCCTGGCGAAGTGATAGCGTCACGCCTGAACATATTCTGAAAAGTGAATTTAACTGGATATAAATACAGTTTTTCTTTCGTGCGAAGGGAATGAAGAGGTTAGGATGCTCGCGGGTGCCTGAGGCTTTCTGAGCCAGGCATTTGCAGGGTTCAGAAAGGTGAAAGCCCCAGGAGATAGTGTTATCAACCTGAGGCTTACATCCCAACCCTCAACAAGTTGGATGTTAGTCTCTTTTTTGCACGGAGGCAACGACATGCTAACGAAGTACGCCCTGGTGGCGATCGTGGTGCGGTGCCTCTTGTAGAGGGACTCTGACCATTTTTTGAAAGTTCGAAATCGGAACATCAGGCGTTTTCGCTGCAGCCAGTTTTGACACGGACAGCGCGCAACAACCGGAGCGTACACGAAGTACGTGAGGATTGTGAGCACTGCCCTGGTCAAAACTGGCAAAGAAGATAGCCTGATGTTTTGATTTAAGGCGAGTCTCGCGAACAATCGAAGAAGTAGCTAACCTGAATTGCGGGGAGCAATCCCCGCAAATCATCTTGTCAGGTGGGATCCTCACGCACCCAAACCCTTTTCACTTAGCTCATGCGGTGTTCGCCACGAACCAGCGCATCCCGGTCAAAAAAGCGCTCGACTTTGCCGTTCGCCATAAAAGCAGCCCGGTCTGACATATGCGCGATGACATCGGCATCGTGGCTAACCAACAGATAACTCATATTGTGCTGGTCTTTCAGACGGTTCAGTAAGTTGAGTATTTCTGCCTGGATCGACATATCCAGCGCTGAGGTTGGCTCATCAAGCAGAAGAATCTGTGGTCGCAACAGCAATGCCCGGGCGATCGCCACACGCTGACGCTGACCACCTGAGAGTTGATGTGGGTAGCGTCTGGCAGCATCCGCAGGCAGCCCCACCTCTTCCAGTGCCGTGCTGACGCGCTGGTCTACCGCTTTCTCACGGTGAATCTGTAGCGGTTCTGCGAGAGTACGATACAGCGTATGGTTGGGATGCAGTGAAGCGTACGGATCCTGAAAAACCATTTGTACGTTGCGTCGCAATGCCCCTTGATAACGCGTGCCCGCTTTTATCTCTGAGCCGAAGAGTGACATTTCACCACGCCAGTCACGCTGCAGCCCTGCCAGTACGCGCATCAGGGTGGATTTACCGCAGCCTGATGCGCCAATCAGGCTAAATGTCTCGCCCTCTTCGAGGCTAAAACTGGCATCACGGACGACGGTTTTTTCCCCGAAGCTTACTTCCAGATGGCGAATTTCAGCGATGACCATGGTCTGACTCCGTAAAGATTTGGCTGCGATCAAGTGTCGGGAGCATTTGTCCATAGGTCTGCGCCTGTGGTCGACAGGTCCACAGCGTGCGCGTGTAAGGATGCGTGGCATTGGGAAGTTCGCTGGCGGTCATTTCATCCACCTTTTGCCCCTGGTACATCACCAGCACGCGATGACAGTGCTGCGCGACCAGCGGTAAATCGTGACTGATAAGCAGCATGGCCATTTGCCGCTGCTCACACTGCGCCACCAGCAGTTCAAGGATTTGATTGCGCAGGCGCGCGTCGAGCGCTGAGGTCGGTTCATCCGCTATCAGCACCTGTGGGTCGTTAACCAGCGCGATGGCGATCATCACACGCTGGCCCATACCACCGGAAAGCTCTCCAGGGTAGCGTTGCAACACCGCAGGTTCCAGCTCCACGGCGCGCAATGCCTCGTTTATTTTTTCCAGCCGCTGTTTGCGGTTCAGGCGCTGATGAAGCGTCAGGGCTTCGTCCAGTTGTGCCTGCACAGTTTGGACTGGATTAAGCGCATAGCGCGGGTCTTGTAGTACCATCGCAATGCCATTGCCACGCAGGGCGCGCCACGCTTTATTCTCCATGGTCAGTAAATCATGCCCGGATACGCTCAGCTCACTGGCGCTAACCTTGCCGGGTTTACGTACCAGCCCCATCAGGGCACGGGCGGTCATTGATTTACCGGAGCCAGATTCGCCCACCAGCGCGAGGCGTTCATTGCCCAACGTGAAACTCAGGTTATTGACCACGCGGGCGCCGGGATAATCAACATTAAGACCCGATACGATAATGCGTTTTTCAGTCATGTTGTGGCTCCAGTACATCGCGCAGGCCATCGCCCAGCAGGTTAAACGCAAGACTCGCCAGTAAAATGACCGCGCCAGGGGCTGCGGCAATCCACCATTGATCGAAGATAACTTGCATACCATCGGCGATCATGGCGCCCCATTCCGCCATCGGTGGACGAGCCCCGAGCCCCAGAAAACCCAGCCCGGCGGCGGCAAGGATAATGCCCGCCAGGTCCAGAGCCAGACGCACAATCGCGGATGGCAGGCAGAGTGGCAGAATATGCCCCAGTAACAGCCGCCAGCCGCGAATTCCCATCATCTCAGCCGCTGCCAGGTAATCGCTGTGACGAAGTCGCTGGATCTCGCTACGTGCCTGACGCGCATAGGCAGGCCAGGTGGTCAGCGCGAGGGCGAGTGCGCCATTAACGAGGCCCGGGCCAAGCATGGCGACAAACGCGAACGCGAGGATGAGACGCGGCATGGACATGACCACATCGGTAAAACGCATCAGAACGCGTTCCAGCCAGCCACCGTAATAGCCAGACAAAATACCGACCAGCAGACCGGCAGGCAGCGTAATGAGGGTGACCAGGGCCACCAGCCCCAGCGCCGGACGCGTGCCATAAATGAGTCGTGACAGCAAATCACGGCCATAGCTGTCGGTTCCCAGCCAGTGTGCAGCCGAGGGCGCCTGTAAGCGCGATGCGGCATCCTGCCAGTTGGGGTCTTGCGGTGCCAGCCACGGTGCCAGAATGGCAACCAGCAGGAGTAACACCACAATAATCAATCCGCTAAAACCCGCAGGCGAATGGCGCAGACGGCGTAAAAAGAGAGTCGTCAGCATTAGCGAATCCTCGGGTCAGTGAGCCGTACCAGCATATCGGCGAGGTTATTTATCAGGACAAAGCACACACCGATAACCAGTGTGCCGCCCATAATCGCCGTGGTGTCACCGGCAAACAGCGCGGTCGTGAGATAGCGGCCAATACCCGGCCAGGAAAAGACGGTCTCTGTCAGCACCGCGCCTTCCAGCATGCTGGTATAGGACAGCGCGACCACGGTCAGGAGCGTGCCGCGAATATTTGGCAGGACATGGCGCAGCATGATTGTCATCTCGCCAGCCCCCTTTGCGCGTGCCAGCAAGATATACTCTTTATTCATTTCGCCAAGGCAGGCCGAGCGGGTTAGTCGCGTAATGCTGGCCAGAGAATAGTAAGCAAGCAGGGTGACCGGAAGTACCATATGGCTAAGGGCATTTCTGAATGCCTGACTGTCACCGGAAAGCCAGGTATCGATAAGCACAAAGCCGGTCTGCGGGGTGACAGTGTACTGATAAATATCATCCAGCCTGCCGGGGCCAGCGCTCCATTGCAGGTTCGCGTAGAACAGCGCCAGCATTAACAGACCGAGCCAGAAGATAGGGACAGAGTTACCAAGCAGGGTAAAAGTGCGCACGGCCAGATCCAGCGGGGAACCGGCAAAACGGGCACATAATACGCCCGCGAGAATACCCAACGCGGTACCGATAACCAATGCCAGGGTAGCCAGCTCCAGCGTGGCAGGAAAGGCGGAGAGCAGATCCTGCAAGACGGGCTGTCCGGTGGCGCTGGCGGTGCCTAAATCACCGTGAGACAGGTTGAGTAAATAGTGCCAGAACTGCACGGGCAGCGGTTGATCCAGCCCGAGTTGGTGGCGGACCTGTTCGTAGGTCGACTGGCTGGCATGGTCACCGACGATTTGCAGCACACGGTCAACGGGAGAGAGTGCCGAGAGTGAAAAGGTAACCAGTAACAGACCAAATAACGTCAGGGCGAGGGTTATCAGGGTCTGGATAACCCGTAACAGCCTGGGTGAGATGTGGGACATGACTAACTCTTAATGGCATCGTTCTTTAATGATGCCCCTCTCTCGCAGTGAGAGAGGGGCAACGGCGCAATCGCTAACTTACTTGGTTACGCGGTCATACCACACCATATCGGCATTTAAACCTTGCTGGTAGCCTTTCACATTATCACGTACCACGATTTGCGTTTTCCCTTGATCAACAAAGATATAAGGGGATTTATGCTGCAACTCTTGCTGCATTTTTTTGTAGAGCTCCAGACGTTTGGCGGCATCCGGTTCGGCAACGGCCGCGAGCGTGGCTTTGCTTAATTCAGGGATCTGCCAGCCATTCAATCCGGCAACCGTACTGGATTTCCCGTCATTATAGGCGAAGGCGCTGGCGTTGGAGTGGGCGTCAAAATAATCGGGGATCCACAGACGAATCGCCGCCTGATGCTGTTTGGCACGCACGCGGGCATAGACCTGGCTACCCGCAGCGGGTAACAGATCTACCTTCACGCCGCCCTGAGCAAAACTGGCTTGCATAGACTGGGCGATGGTAATGAACGGTGGTTTGTTTTCGACGTCCAGGGTGAAGTGCGCATCTTTAATGCCCGCTTTGGCGAGGATCTCTTTTGCTTTCGCCGGGTCGAATTTAAACGGGTTATCTTCCAGCGCGCCTGGCAGGCCGACTGGCAGGAAACTCTGGTGGACAAAATATTGCCCTTTCAGCAGATCTTTGGTGATGCCCTCGTAATCGACCAGCCAGCGTGCCGCCTCCCAGAATGCGGGATTGTTCAGCAACGGGTTCGCGCTGTTACCGGCGTTAAAGACCAAATAGTTCTGCTCAGCAGACGGAATACTCAGCACCTTAATGCCTTTCTTATCTGTCAGCGCGCTAATCTGATCTGCACCGAGATCGCGCGCCACATCGGCATCGCCCTGTTGAATTAACAGACGGCGGGAAGCCGGGTCCGGCACGTTTTTAATAATGATATTTTTCAGTTTGGGCGCGCCGCCAGGCGAAGTGGGGTTGGCGTCCAGTACGATAGCCTGATGCGGTTGATAAACGCGCATTTTGTACGCGCCGCTGCCCGCAGAGTGCAGTTTTAGCCAGGCGTTACCAAAATCATTGTCTTTGACGTTCGCGCTGACCAGCTTCTCATCTACGATTGAGGCGATAGGCGTGGAGAGAATATTCAGTGCCACTGCCGGGCTGACATCCGCCGTCCAGTGCAACTGGATCGTATGATCGTCGATTTTCTTTAACTGGCTGGCGATATTGTCCGGTTCCCAGCCCAGGACGTTAAGAATAAAGGCCGGGGATTTGTTCATGGTGACCGCGCGGGTATAGGAGAAAATCACATCCTCAGGGCGCAGCGGGTTACCGGAAGCAAACTTCGCGTCACTTTTCAGTTTGATGGTCAGGGTTTTGGCGGCCGCATCGGGCTGCCAGCTTTCTGCCAACACCGGGTTAATCTTTTCAGGGTTCTCACGATCCGGCTGGACCAGGCGCTCGTACAGGCTTGGAACGGTCTGGATACTGGAAAGCTCATTGGCCTCTGCCGGATCCAGGCTGACAATATCGTCCAGACCTTGTGCAACAACCAGGGTATCTGGCGGCGTTGCCGCATAGCTGGTGGCAGAGAGCAGCGTCATGATGACGAGAGGCAGCAGTTTTTTGGTCATATGAGATCCCTGTAAAGTTAATTTAGTGTCATTATTTTGTATCGCTAAAGTAGGCTGCTTCCGATTTTTCTTAAAGTTTAAATTCGTCTTTATTTATGCGCTTAAGGCATAAGCCAGATTATTTGGCTATGAAAATGGAGCCAAACAAAGATGAAAAAGCGGTGGGATTTTTAGCGTTTTTATGTTTTCTGAAAAATTGCGTTTAACTGGATATAAATACAGTTTTTCTTTCGTGCGAAGGGAATGAAGAGGTTAGGATGCTCGCGGGTGCCTGAGGCTTTCTGAGTCAGGCATTTGCAGGGTTCAGAAAGGTGAAAGCCCCAGGAGATAGTGTTATCAACCTGAGGCTTATCATCCAACCCTCGACAAGTTGGATGTTAGTCTCTTTTTTGCACGGAGGCAACGACATGCTAACGAAGTACGCCCTGGTGGCGATCGTGGTGCTGTGTATGACTGCACTGGGTTTCACGCTGTTAGTACGCGACTCGCTTTGCGAGATGAGCTACAGGCAACGTGGTATTGAGTTTAAAGCTGTTCTCGCTTACGAACCGAAGAAGTAGCTAACCTGAATTGCGGGGAGCAATCCCCGCAAATCATCTTGTCAGGTGGGATCCTCACGCACCCAAACTCTTTAGCCTGCCTGCGTTTTTTGTGTGCGGGCAAGCTGTACTGCGCTTTGCCAGTCATGCCAGCGTTTTTGCAATCTGTCGTGACGCTGTTCATCCGGTGTGAACGTCGCATGTTCGGGAAGATACTGGCGAAGCTGTTCTGTATCGATCTGCAACAGTGCCTTTCGTGCCAGCAGTGCCGCTCCCATAGCTGATAGCTCCGGGACGTCGCTGCGCATCACCGGGCAACCGAGCAGGTCGGCCTGATATTGCATCAGCCAGTCGTTCCTGGTAGGGCCGCCATCGACCATCAGCGCTTTTAAGGCGAAATCGCCGTGCTGGCGCATGGCAACCACCACGTCGGCAATCTGGTAGGTGATCGACTCCAGCGCAGCGCGAACCAGATGCGCGCGCTTGACGCCACGGCTCAGGCCATGAATCAGACCACGCGCATCTTCGTCCCACCAGGGGGCGCCGAGGCCCGTCAGTGCCGGAACAAAATAGACGCCGAGTGTTGATTCCACTGAGGCCGGTAGCGTATTCAGCGCTTGCGCCAGTTCCGCTTCCGGCAGCTCGCTTAAGCCTGTACTTTCCGCCATCCATGCCACTGCATCGCCAGTATGAGGAATGTTGCCTTCCAGCCCGTACACCAGCCGTTCACCATCATGCCACGCTACGGTGGTCGCCAGTGATTTCACGTCACACTGAGCGGAGACCACCGGAGCCATTACCGATGACCCCGTGCCGTAGGTCGCTTTCACACACCCGGCGGCGCCAAGTCCGTGGGCGAACAACGCGGCGTGCGAATCGCCGATCATCGCCAGCACCGGGATACCCTCCGGGATGGCGTTCAGCCCTTTGGTGTAGCCAAACAATCCACTGGAGGGGCGAATTTCCGGTAGCGCCTGACGGGGGATCTGGAAGAGTGTGAGCATCTCCGCGTCCCAGTCGGCGGTATTAAGATTCAGTAACTGTGTGCGCGAGGCATTCGAGTAGTCGCAGCAAAATGACTCGCCCGCCGTCAGGTGCCAGAGCAGCCAGCTATCTATTGTGCCAAGACAAATTTCACCTTGTTCCGCCAGCCCCCGACCATTGGGCAGCGAATTTAACAGCCAGCGCATTTTGGATGCGGAAAACAGCGGGGCGACGGGCAGCCCCGTCACCGCTTTAATTTTAGCGTCCTGACCTTGCTCGCGCAGAGCATGGCAAAAATCTGCCGTACGTGAACATTGCCAGGTTATGGCCGGACCTAACGGCAACCCGCTTGCGCGATACCAACCAATGGCCGTTTCCCGCTGATTGCTGATCGCCAGCGCCGCTACGCGCTCGGGGCCAACCTGCGCAATCACCTCGCTTATTACCGCCAGTGACGCCTGCAATAGCGCTTCGCCAGACTGCTCTACCCAGCCCTCGCGGGGTGTCTGGATGGTCAACGGGCGCGCGCTTTTCGCCACCACATTGCCCTGAGCATCCAGCGCGACGGCTTTGGCGTTCGTTGTCCCTTCATCAAGCGCGATGACAATATCTTTCGACATGGTATTTCTCCATCAGGCCCATGCGCACTGCATTACTGGTGCAGGTAAGTATCAACGCCGAGATAGCGAGTGAAGGCTTCATGCAGGATGGTGCCACTGGCCGCGTGGTTCATCGCCACGTGGTGCTCAAAACCGTTACGGCAAATATAGGTGAGCAACGCTTCCAGATGCGGAACCTGAATGACTGCGCGACAACCGACAGTATCCAGCGGATCGTCGACGGATTTGCCTTCGCCCACGTAGGCTTTGATTTCACCGGTCAAATCGTCAGTGCTCAGACGGAAATAGGTGAGGGGGCCGGATTTCAGGCGGCCATGCACCGCGCCACAGGTGTTCTCTTTACCCACGGTCGTACCGATGATGTCCGCGGTGCCCATATGCGGGGTTTCCAGGCTGGCGGCCGCGAAGTTACCGCAGTGAAACAGCACGCATTTATCGCGATCGTCGCCAAAGTTGTTGTTCCAGTCAGCAATCGAGGCCGGGCTCATATTGGCGCTTGCCAGTGCGTACATAGAAAGCGCGCCCATCACGTCGACTTCACAGGCTGACGGCATCAGTTGACCGGACATCACGCTCATGATGGAGCAGACGTTAATGCCCAGGTTTTCCTGCAACGAGGTCCAGCACTGAATGGCCGTGGTGTCGATATCGTTGGCGATAACCCATTCGCTGATTACCACAAACAGCTTCGCCATGGTGACCAGTTTGTCCGCGGCGATACCGCTGGCGTCGGCGTTGTCAATGAGCAGACGGCGTTTCTCATCAACGCGGATATCGTCATCACGCAGCAATTTGATACGGGTGAAGACTTCGGACAGATCCAGGGTTTCCACTGCAATGCCCAGGCGTTCGAGCAGTTTTTCGCTGTAACGTACGGTGTTGAAACCGGCCGGACGTGCGCCGATGGCCCCCACGCGAACGCCACGCATGCTGCTCACCACGCGACAAATTTGTTCAAAACGTTTCAGATCCTGCTCGAAAATCTCGCCGCTCAGGGCGCAAACGTGCTGTGTTGTCAGGGTGAACGGGATGCCGTACTGGCGCAGGTTGTTGCACAGGGAGATCTTGCCGCAGAAGCTATCGCGGCGCGTCGCCAGCCCCATCTTATCCAGATTGTCCTCTTCCGCCTGGACCAGCACCGGGACGTTCAAGCCGGACAGGCGCAGGGTTTCCGCCACCGCTTTTTCATCGCCGAAGTTTGGCAGAAGCACAACCACGCCGTGAATTTCATCACGGTGGGCGCGGAACAGTTCGGCACAGGTTTTGGCATCCTGGCGGGTTTCAACACCGCCGAGCTCGGTCTGGGTCTCATCGAGCATAATGGTTTTAATGCCCAGGCGGCCAAACAGGGCGACCGCCTGTTCACGGGCTTCTGCCACCAGGTAGCTTGGGAAAAATCCGCGGTTACCAATAATCACCGCCATGGTCAGTTGTTGAGGAATTCGGGACATTGCTCTCTCTCCAGTAAGTTGTTCTTTATTATTGTTATTGCCGTGTCAGCAGTTCTCGGGCGTTTTTCACCACACCTGCGGCATCAATCTCATGGCGTGCGCGGGTGGAGGCCCGATCGGCGGCGATCGCATATTGACCATCAGGGATACCGAGGCGGCGCAGCGGGATGCCGTATCCGGCTTCTGCCAGTACTTCGGCGACCAGGCTGCCCACGCCGCCGTTGATGTTGTGCTCTTCAACGCTGACGACCGCTTTACAGGTGTTCAGTGCGGCCAGTAATTGCGAGGTATTACACGGACGAATAGACGGTACACTGATAACACAGGCCTCAATACCGCCTTCTGCCAGTTGTGTGGCGGCGGCGACAATTTCATGGACTGTCGATCCCATCGCCACCAGCGCAATGTCTTTCCCTTCGCGCAGCACATCAATGTCACCCGGTTTGAACTGATAACCTTCATCGTGCAGCTCCGGCAACGCTTTACCGTCAAGGCGGATATAGACCGGGCCGACGTGGTCCAGCGCATAGTCAATTATTTGACGGCATTCAACAGGGCAGGAAGGGGCGTAAATTTCGATGTTGCCAAAACCACGCAATACGGAAATATCGTCGATGCTATGGTGCGTACTGGCCAGCGGGCCATAGCTGGCACCGGCATTCAGGCCAAACAGCTTCACGTTGGTGTTGTTGTAGCAAATATCTACTTTGATCTGTTCGTTAGCACGCGAGATCAAAAATGGCGCGGCATTACAGGTCACCGCAACTTTGCCGCCAATGGCAAGCCCTGCAGCGGCTCCCACCAGCGTTTGCTCGGCGATACCGACATTCACCAGGCGGCCCGGGAATTTCTTCATAAACGGTGAGATCTTGGCCGTGGAGGTGGAGTCTGCCACCACCGGCACCAGGTCTATCCCGCGGTCAACCGCGTCGATAAACGCATTCACCATCACCGTTGCGAGATGTTCGCTATTACTCATCTTTCAGTTCCTCCAGCGCCAGTTCAACTTCTTCACCTTTCGGCACCCGGTGGTGCCATTCCGGGCGTCCCTGAATAAAAGAGATGCCAGCGCCTTTGGTGGTGTAAGCAATCACGACGTGCGGTTTCCCCGCAGGCTGCAATCCTTCCAGCGTCGCCACCACGTCAGCCATATCGTTACCTTGACACTCGGTAACCTGCATGCCAAAGGCGCGCCATTTTTCATCCAGCGGATCGGTGTTCATGATCTCTTTGGTTGGACCGGCCAGTTGAAGGCTGTTTTTATCGTTAATAATGATCAGGTTATCGAGCTGGTAATGGGCGGCGACCAGCGCGGCTTCCCAGTTACTGCCCTCCGCCAGTTCACCATCACCGGTAACGACAAACACCCGGCGTTTGCTGTTGCTGCGTTTGGCCGCCAGCGCGATACCGACCGCAACGGGCAGGCCGTGGCCCAGTGCGCCGGTATTGAGTTCGATACCCGGCGTTTTATGTTTTACCGGATGGCCCGGCAGATGCGAATCGGGATGCTGATAGGTTGCCAGCCAGTCCACAGGGATAAATCCGGCTTCCGCCAGAATGCAGTAATACCCCCCCACCGCGTGACCTTTTGACTGGATGTAAATGTCGCGTTCATCGCTCTCTTTCAGTTCTGGCGAACAGTTCAGAATGCGGAAGTAGAGCGCAGTTAGCAGCTCAACCTGGGATAGGTCTGCGCCCGTGTGCCCACCAGCCGGGCTTTCGGCATTCAGCACGATGATGCGACGGCGTACGGCGCGTGCTTTTTTTTCAAGCTCCTCAACAGAGAGCGAAAACGGATTCATAGTCCACCTCTTGAATTTATAATCTACATTGAATAAATATTCAACCAGGATGAAAAAGAACAACTGCGCACCCTTTTGCGGTCGATCCCACAAGGTTAAACGTCAGGTTGTGATTGCTTTGAATATATATTCACTACTGATTTATTATTCATGAGTAAAGATATGCCTTGTCCGGAGGTTTGTCTACGCCTTGTGCAAGCAAATTTGGAAGAAAGGAGAATAGGATCACATTTGGATCCTCCCGCCCGGTATTGCGCAGCTTGTTATCTATTCGGGTATGAATAAAAATGACAGGAGAGAATTGAAGGGGAAACCAATGTCAAAGCAGGATGAGCAGCGTTTGCTGGTGAAGATCGCCACGCTTTATTACAACGAGAACAAAAAGCAGTCAGAGATTGCCTCGCTGTTGAACTTGTCGCAGTCATTTGTCTCACGCGCACTGACGCGCTGTCAAAAAGAAGGGCTGGTGAAAATTACCGTGGTGCAGCCCACCAATATTTTTGTGTCGCTGGAAAAGGCCATTGAGCAACAGTATGGCATCCGTCAGGCAATTGTGGTGGATGTGGGGGAAAACGCCAGCAATGCGCAGATAAAACATGCCATTGGCAGCGCGGCGGCGCACTATGTGGAAACCCGCGTCCGCCCGGAAGACCTGGTGGGGATCTCTGCCTGGAGCAGTACCATTCGCTGCATGGTCGATGAAATGCACCCGCAAAATATCCGCGCCCAGGGTGTTATTCAGCTTCTTGGCGGGGTGGGGCCGAACGGCAACGTGCAGGCGACCATTCTGACTCAACAACTGGCGGAACATTTAGGCTGCCCGGCCTGGCTGCTGCCTTCGCAAAGTATTGAGCACTCGGTTGAAGAGCGCGCACGGCTGGTTAATAGCCCGGATGTGGCGGCGGTGGTGGCGAAATTTGCCGAGGTCGATGTGGCGATTGTCGGGATTGGCGAGCTGGAGCCGTCACAATTGTTGAAAAACTCCGGCAACTACTACAACGAAGATATGCTGCATTTGCTCTCCGAACGTGGCGCGGTAGGGGATATCTGCCTGCATTACTACGATGCGTCGGGGAAACCCGTTCTTACCCAGGAGGAGGATCCGGTCATTGGCATGGAGCTGGAGCAAATTCGCGCCTGCCAGCAGGTTATCGCGCTTGCGGGCGGGCCGGAAAAGCACAATGCGATTCGCGGCGCGTTGCAGGGGAATTACATCGATGTCCTGATCACGGATTACGCCACCGCGCGTAGTCTGGTAAGCCACGGCTGACCTGGGTTACGTCGCCTCCGGGAGTCCCGGGGGCGTTGCTCCATCAACTCCGGTGGTTTTATCGGTTATCTGAGGCCTGAGAAACCCAGGCCAAAACCGATAAAACTACTTACTTTCTATCACTGCTTTTTGCGCAATCACCGCCGCTTTTTGCTGCATACGGTTCTGCATCTGATCGATGATGACTGCAACGATAATCACGATACCTTTAATCACCATCTGCCAGAATTCACTCACGCCCATCATCACCAGCCCATCGGCGAGGAAGCCGATAACGAAGGCGCCGATCAGCGTCCCGAGCACGGTGCCGCGCCCGCCTGCCAGCGAGGTTCCGCCAAGCACCACCGCAGCGATGGCGTTCATTTCAAAGGCTGTACCGTTCGCTGGATGGCTCGCCAGTAACTGTGCCGACACCACGATCCCGGCCAGCGCTGCACAGAACCCGGAGATGGTGTAAACCCAGATTTTGACCTGTTTCACCTTCACGCCGGAAAGCTCTGCCGCACGCTCGTTATCGCCGATAGCATAAACGTGGCGGCCAAAGGGCAGGCGACGGGCGACATAGGCAATCACCACCGCCAGTACAATCATCAGCCAGATAGCCCACGGAATGCCAAACAGCGTACCGGCGCCAATCTCATCAAAGCCGGTATTGCCCAGCAACGGATTGCCGGAAAGCCCCGGAAAGGTTTGCCCATCTGAGGTGAGCATCGCGGCACCACGCAGGACATACATCGTACCGAGCGTGCAGATAAAGGGCGCGACGTTATAGCGGGTAATGATCCAGCCATTCACCGCGCCAATTAAGCCGCCGATCAGCAACACCAGCGGCACAATCACCCAGACGCTGGGGAAAATGGCGATACCAAACATCGGCAGCACAATCCCTTTGGTGATCATCCAGCCGGCTATCATCCCGCACAGGCCCAACGTTGCGCCAATCGACAAATCGATCCCGGCCGTGATGATGACAAACGTAATGCCCAGCGCCAGGAAGGCGTTGATGGCGATATGTTTAATCATGATCACCAGGCTGCCCGTCGAGAGGAAGCCGGGCACTGTGGCAGTAAAGAAACCAACAATCAGGAACAGTGCGATAAAGGTTCGCAGCTTTAACAGTAGAAGCAGAATGCTTTCGCGTGACAGCGATGCGCTTGCGCGCGGGGCCACCGCCACAGATTGTGTTGTTTTCATATCAGAACCCCTGAGCACTTGCCGTTACCAGCGCCGATTCTTCGGCCCGATCGCGCACGATATCGGCAGTAAGTTTGCCGCCGGACATCACCAGAATGCGGTCAGATACCGCCATGATTTCTTTCAGATCGGAGGTGGAAAAGACCACTGCGATCCCCTGTTCGGAGAGCTGCACCATCATGCGGAAGACGTCGGCTTTCGCCCCCACGTCGATCCCGCGTGTCGGTTCATCCAGAAACAGGACTTTCGGGTTGGTTAACAGCGAGCGACCAATGACCACTTTTTGCTGATTACCGCCGCTCAGCGCCTGGATTTCCACATCCGGCGTTGAGACCTTAATCGACAGGTTGCCAATCGTGCTCGCCACCACCGCCTGCTCATCTTTTTGCGAAATGGTGATCCCGCGCTGCAACCGCCGCCACAGGCTGGCGATGGTCAGGTTGGTTGCCACCGACGATATCGGGAAGATACCGGTACGTTTGCGATCTTCCGGTACAAGGCTCATCCCCATGCGGATACGATCCGCCGTTGCCAGCCGCTGCGGCACAGGTTTGCTGTCGAGCCACAGTTTGCCCAGGTAGTTGCGTTCGGTACCGAGCATGCATTCAAACAGCTCTGTGCGCCCCGCGCCCATCAGGCCGTAAATACCGACAATTTCCCCGCTGTGAACCTTAAAGGTCACATCGTCCACCACCGCATTGCCCGCGCTGTTAACGCAGGTGATGTGCTCCGCTTCCAGCACCGGCGCGCCAAAGGTACGGCCCGGTGCCAGGAAGTTGCTCACCGGATCGCTGCCCAGCATTTCGCGAACGATCCACGGGACGTCGATGTCGCACACTTTCGCTTCGGCCTGAAACTTGCCGTCGCGCAGAATGGTGATGACATCGCCAATGGCCATTAACTCTTCCAGACGGTGCGAAATATAGATAATCGACACCCCCTGGCGGGTCAGTTCACGGATCACGCGAAAGAGGATCTCCACTTCCGTTTTACTCAGCGCCGACGTGGGTTCGTCGAGGATCAGGATGTCCGCGTCTTCCGCCAGCGCCCTGGCGATTTCCACTAACTGCTGCTGGCCTACTTTCAGGTTGCCCACCAGCTCTTTCGGTGAAATAGGCTGGTCGAGACGTTTTAACAGCCCGGCGGTCCGTTTTTCCTGTTCCGCTTCGTTGATAGGCGCAATTCCTTTTTGCAACTCGCGTCCCAGGAAAATGTTCTCGGCGACGTTGAGGTTTTCAAACAGGTTCAGCTCCTGGTGCACCATGCCGATACCCAGTGCGGCAGCGGCACGGGTACTGGAAATCTGCACCGGTTTGCCGTTGAGTTCGATTTCACCCAGGCTCGGTTGCTGTACACCCGCGAGGATTTTCATCAGGGTGGATTTCCCTGCGCCATTCTCGCCGATGATCACATTCACCTTGCCGCGCCAGACGTTGTAGTCCACGTTGTCCAGCGCGATGGTGCCGGGAAAGAGCATCGAGATGCCGCGCGTGCGCAGAATAATGTCATCCACAGGTACATCGCTCATTACTGTGTCTCCTGTTTCAACTCCAGTGCCGCGGCATCTGTTGCCTTACCGCTCTTAATCGTGATGGCCATCAGCACAGTCGCCTGTTTACCCACCCAACTCTCATCCACTTTGGGTAAGTGCTTGATGGTTTCGCGGTTGTAAGCCCGTGATAACTGCGCAAATTGAACCTGGTTGGTAAAGTCTTCAAATTTAAAGCCTGTGGCATCGCGAATGGCGTTGCCCTGGATAACCGGCCCGGTCTGCACTTCCAGCGGCTGGCCGTTGAACGTAATGATCAGCTTTTGTTCACGTTCATTACTGACATCGACGCGTTCGACCTTGCTTGTCAGGTGAACAAACACGCTTTGTGGTTTGTCGCTTGTCGCCTTCAGTTGTGTGGTGAGTGCGGTGGCGTCCAACGCATGCTTGTGGGCGGCGTCGATGACGCGTTCTTGCCATGTTTGTTGCGCGATCTGCTGTGGGGTCATGTTATCGAAGCTGGCTTTCGCATTCGGATCGGCAGGCATTATCGGCTTGCCGTTTGCATCCAGATCCACCACTGTGCAGGCCGTCAGCAACAGGGTGGTGCACCCTACGAATGCAGCCCCCCATTGTTTTAACGACATAACATCTCCGCTCTTACTTGCTCAGGTTGAACATTTTCAGTTTGCTGGCGTTGCTTTCGTCGATCAGCATGCAGTCCATAAGCTGTTTCTCTTCTTTCTGGGCTTTGCCGTTTTTCAGGAAGTAATCGGCCTGTTCGACTGCCATTTGCGCCTGTTGCCAGCCTGGTTGCAGAACGGTGGCTTTGATGTTGCCTTTGTTGATGATGGAGTCACGGACGTAATCGCTGCCGTCAAAGCCAACCACAATGACGTTGGTTTTCCCGGCGGCTTTCAGCGCGGCTTCTGCGCCGAGCGCCATGGTGTCGTTACCGGAGATAACACCCACGATGTCCGGGTTGGTTTGCAAGATAGCTTCCATACGGGTGAAGGCTTCGGTCTGGCTCCAGTTCGCGGTCTGTTGCGCCACCATTTTCATATCCGGAAAATCATCCAGCACATCGTGGTAGCCCTGCGAACGGACGCTGGCGTTGGTATCAGACTGACGCCCTAACAGTTCGACATACTTGCCTTTACCGTCCAGCAATTTGGCGAATTTTTGTGCGCCCAACTGTGCGCCCTGATAGTTGTTAGAGACGATTTGCGCGACAGCAACGCCGGTTTTGTTGATTTCACGGTCAATCAGGAAGGCCGGTACGCCAGCAGCTTTGGCTTTTTCCAGCGGGCCGACGGTGGCGTCTGCGCCGGCGTTATCAAGGATGATCGCTTTCGCTTTACGGGCAATCGCCGTTTCGATCAGTTGGTTTTGTTTGTTCACGTCATCATCATGGGAAGCCACGAGGGTGGTGTAGCCAAGTTCTTTGGCTTTTGCCGCCGCGCCGTCTGCTTCCGCTTTAAAGAATGGGTTGTCGTGTGAGGGGGTGATAATGGCGATCAGTCCGTTATCCGCGGCAAACAGCGAGCCGGAAGCGGCGATCAGGGAAGCCAGTACAGCAGATTTCAGTAGGGTCGTTTTCATCTTTTTCTCCACATTGAATATTTATTCAATAATGATTTATTATTCAAGTTAACGATAAAACGGCAATGCTGAACTGTCTATGGTTTGTGCAGCAAATTTCTTAAAAGGAGAAAACGATCACGATCCTGTGGGGATACCGTTCACCAGAGTCAGGATCTGTTCTGCATGAGAAATCCATGCAATATCGACGCACATATCTGCATGATGGCGACTGAATTGCGCATTGGTGCGCAGGGTGAGTGACCCGTCATTCAGGGCAATGAGCTGCGCGCTATGGAAGCCGGGAAGGGGAAAAGCAAGGGTGGAAAAGGCTTTGAAAAGACTCTCTTTTGCGGAAAAAGCAAGCGATAACCCCCGTTCAAAGGGAAGCGAGGCACGCTGTAGTAACGCGTATTCTTCGGCATTCACGATGCTTTCGGCGATCTCTTTACTCAGTTGAGGAGAGAATACGCTCTCAATATCCACGCCGACACAGGCAGATGAGACAACGGCGACAGCGGTCTGCCCGGCATGGCTGATGCTACCGTAAAGTCCGGCGGGCCAGAGCGGTTCGCCGCCAGCACCGATACCCGGCACGGCCTGATGACCATAATTTCGCAGGGCATGCACGGCGGCAATCCGCCCGGCCAGATGTTCGCTTTTACGCTTGCGTCCGGCGTTTGCCAGGCGGTCATGGTGGGGCAGCCACAAAAGATCGCGCTCTGCAAAGGTTGCGGGGTCGAAAGTGATGAAATGGACCGGGTGGGAATGAAGGGTAAGCGTGGAGTGAAGGATATCCATATTTCGCCTTACGCCCGCCCTCTCCCCGCAGGGAGAGGGAAGGTTAGTGCTTAAAAGTGGGTATTGATACCCATATACCAGGTGCGACCGGACTCGTTATAGGTATTGGCACCTGCGCCGTACATCCAGCCGGTAGTGCCGCCGGTGCTCTGCGCGTTACCCATACGCCAGTGACGTTTATCAAAGACGTTGTCGACACCGGCGGTCAGGCTCACGTATTTGTTCACATCCCAGGTACCGCTCAGACCAACGATGCTATACGGGCTGACTTCGTCCTTAGCAGAACCGGTCACCGGGTTACCCTGGTAGTCATATTTCTTCGGCTGTTGTTTGCCGTACCAGGTGAAGGTGGACTGCACGGAAACATCCTGCACAACCTGCCAGCTCAGCGTTGAGTTGAGGGTATATTCAGGGATGATCGACAGACGTTCACCGGTGGTTTTGTTCTTACTTTGCAGCATGTAAGTGACGTTGTTGCTCAGGGTTACCGCGTCGGTGACCGGAATGTTCAGCGTCCCTTCCAGGCCTTCAACGACCGCCTTAGGTACGTTTTCCCACTGATAGATATCGGTTTTGGTGCTGCCGACTTTGGTCTGGCTTAACGGCGAATAGCCTGCTTCAATCTTGTTGCGGTAGTCGTTACGGAACCAGGTCACGCCCGCCAGCCAGCCTTCATGTTTGAACTCCAGACCAATCTCTTTGTTGATGCTGGTTTCCGCTTTCAGGTCGTCGTTACCCATCATGTAGCAGCCCACGCCGGTGCCGCTGGCGTAACAGCCCTGACCCTTACTGTACAGAATGTAGTTCGGGTTGGTCTGGTACAGGCTCGGCGCTTTATACGCACGGGCGATCCCCATTTTCAGGGTAAAATCATCACCCAGACCTTGAGACAGGTTCAGCGACGGGCTCCAGTTGTTGCCGACCACTGTATGGTGATCGAAACGCAGGCCAGGCGTTAGCATGGTGGTGTCGGTCACTTCCATATTATCTTCGGCGAAGACAGAGAAGATTTCCGCGCTGGAGTAAGGGCTACGGCCCGTGCTGGCGAAACCGGAAATCGGGCCGCCCTGCAGCGCCTGGGTGTTGGACGCCATATCCTTCATCCGCTGCTGGTTCCATTCGGTACCGACGGTCAGGTTCTGGTTGATCAGCAGGTCAAACGGCACGCTCACTTCGCTGTGCAGCATCACGTCTGCCAGATCGATATCTGAGAAATGGTTGCTGTTGAACAGGCCTTCCAGCCCGCCCGCCAGCCCTTCGCCGAGACGTGAGTTGCGGGTGTGCTCATACTGTGCCCAGTTATTGGTGGTCACACCGTTATCCCAGCCGCCCGTCCAGTTGATGGAATAGTTCTGGCGATAGAGGCGGTTGGTCTCCTTGCCGTAGTTTTCCTTCACGTAGTTGTTGGTGCTGCTGTCGTTGTTGGTGTTCTGGGTGTCGCCCGCGTAGAGGTTCCCCTGGCGGCTGTAACCGGCCTGGAACTCCAGCGCTTGTCGCGGCGCGAAATCCCAACGCACGACGCCGTTAATATCTTTGTTCTCCACCCCTTCACGCCCTGCGGCCATAGTGTTGGAGTAGATACCGGTACGTTCAGACTGGTGATCCTGGTTAATGTCCCAGGCATCGGCCTGCGTTTTATTCAGGTTACCGTACAGACGGAAGCTGAAATCGCCGCCCAGCGGGCCGCTCAGACTAAAGTCGGTACGTTTAGTCGCGCCTTCATCTTTGTGCTCCGGTGCGTTGAAATAACTGTTCCATGAACCGTGCCATGCCTGATCGGTCGATTTTTTGGTGATGATATTCACCACACCCCCCGCAGCACCGTTGCCATAACGCGCAGCGGCCGGGCCACGAATAACCTCAATACGTTCAATCATGTCGGCCGGTACCCAACTGGTATCGCCACGGGTATCACGCTCACCGCGCCAACCCTGACGAACAGAGTTACGGCTGGTGACCGGTTTTCCGTCGACCAGGATCAGGGTGTTTTCCGGCCCCATCCCACGGATATCAATCTGGCGGTTGTTACCACGTTGACCGCTGGTAGAGTTACCCGTCAGGTTAACGCCGGGCATGGTGCGGATGATTTCGGAAACGTCACGTGCGGGTGGGTTTTTACGGATCTCATCAGCGGTGATGGTTGATACCCCTGGCGCCTGCAGATTTTGCTGCGCGGCGGTAACCACAATGGTGTCATCATTACTGGCTGTGTCGTTGGTCGTCGTCTCTGCCGCGAATGCGGGTAAAGCCACGCCGTAAATTCCCAGATTGACCAACAAGGTCAGGGAACGCATTTTGTTTTTCATTGTTTTTCCTGCTTTTCTTGCCGTATTCCCGCGCGATCCATCCCCAGACGGGTAAGAAACACGGCACGCCATTGCCATTCAATTGCGAAGGGGGCTCATCCTGAGAAAATCCGCAAAAGACGGCATTGTGATTATGAAAGACGCGCTCGCCAAAGCGCGACAATACGCTATTGCAAATGAAAATAGTTATCAATAATATTATCAATAATTGTTACTCTGCAAGCAAAAATTTCCACAGTGAATGTGAGGTTATGACGTTGGCATTGATAGCGGGAAGCGAGGCCTGGTGGAAGGCAAAAACGGGGCCAGAATGGTGTCTGGAAAGTGATGGAAATTATCAGGTTACCTTCTGGTGGCGTGACCCGGCGGGTACCGAAACCACCTCCAGCACTACCCATGTCTGGATCTATATCACTGGCGTCACTGACCACCATCAGCAGGCGACGCCGCAGTCGCTGGCGCGCATTCCCGGAACGGATGTCTGGTGCTGGCAAACGCAACTGGAAGCCGGGTGGCGCGGAAGCTATTGCCTGATCCCCTCCGATCGCGCTGACGACTTCTCGCCGCAGGTGTTTGCCCAATTGCCGCCGGATCGTATGGCACTGCGCGAAGGCTGGCGCAAACTGCTGCCACGCGCGATTGCCGATCCGCTTAACCCGCATAGCTGGCGTGGCGGGCGAGGCCATCCCGTATCGCCATTGGCGATGCCCGGTGCCCCGCATCAGCCAGGCTGGGATCGGCCCGATGCCGCATACACCCCGGCGACGATGATGAGCTGGCATAGCCAACGCCTGAATAATCATCGCCGCGTGTGGGTCTACGCCACCGGTGATGACCCAGGCGCTGAGCGCCCGCTGGCGATACTGCTCGACGGTCAGTTCTGGGCCGAAAGCATGCCTGTCTGGCCCGCGCTGGCAGCCCTTACCGAACAGGGTTTATTGCCGCCTGCCGTCTATCTGCTCATCGATGTAATTGATACCACCCACCGCAGCCAGGAGTTGCCCTGTAATCCCGATTTCTGGCTGGCGATTCAGCAGGAATTATTACCGCAAGTGCAGGCGGTAACTCCCTTTAGCGATGACGCTGGCCGCACGGTGGTGGCCGGGCAGAGTTTTGGCGGTTTGTCAGCGCTCTATGCCGCCTTGCACTGGCCGCAGCGTTTTGGCTGCGTGCTGAGTCAGTCGGGTTCCTGTTGGTGGCCAACGCGCGACGGCCAGCAGGATGGCCTGCTTACCGAACAACTCAAACGCGGCGAGGTATCCGCGCAGGGGCTGCGTATTGTGCTGGAAGCCGGGGTGCGCGAGCCGATTATTTTCCGGGCCAATCAGGCCCTTTATGCCCAATTACAACACACACAACAGACGGTTTTCTGGCGTCAGGTTGACGGCGGACATGATGCGCTTTGCTGGCGCGGCGGGCTGACCGCAGGGCTGATAACCCTCTGGCAACCTCTGACACGCGCGGCGCAATAAGTGCAATTACGACAGGAGCCTGGTATGGCATTCAGTAACCACTTTGATAATCAGCAGGGGCAATTTTTTATTCTGCAAAACGCGCAGCAGCAGTTCAGCCTGTGGCCACAGCAGTGCGCGCTTCCGCAAGGATGGCGCGTGGTATGCCAGCCCGCCTCGCAGGAGGTGTGTAACGCCTGGCTCCACGCCAACTGGCAGAGTTTAACCCCGGCGCATCACGCCTGCTAAGGAGACGCGAATGACCACACGTTTACCCCTCGTGGCCGCGCAGCCTGGGATCTGGATGGCAGAAAAACTCTCCACGCTGCCCAATGCCTGGAGCGTGGCCCACTATGTGGAGCTGGACGGCGAACTGGACGCACCGCTGCTGGCGAAGGCCATCAAAGAAGGCCTGGCCCAGGCTGATACTTTGCGGATGCGCTTTACAGAAGACAACGGCGAGGTCTGGCAGCAACTGGACGATGATAGCGTGTTTGCCCTGCCGCAGATTATTGATGTTCGCCATCATACCGACCCGCATGCGGCCGCGCTGGCATTAATGCAGACCGATCTCGCGCAGGAGCTTCGCGTGGACAGCGGCAAACCGCTGTTCTGCCATGTGCTTATTCAGGTCGATAACCATCGCTGGTTCTGGTATCAGCGTTATCACCATCTGCTGGTAGATGGCTTTAGTTTCCCCGCCATTACCCGCCAGATTACCGCCATTTACCGTGCCTTGCGTGCGGGTAACGCCATTCCCCCGACACCCTTTACCCCCTTTGCCGGGGTGGTGGACGAATATCAACGCTACCGGGAAAGTGACGCCTGGCAGCGTGACAAAGTCTTCTGGGCGGAACAAAAACGCACCTTACCCGCACCGGTTTCCCTGTCACCTGCGCCACTGCCGGGCCGTGCGGCGACGACCGATATTCTGCGTTTGACATGTCGCCTGGATACCGACGCATTCCGTCGCCTGACCCAGGCGGCGAACCAGTGTCAGTCAGCCGATCTGGCACTGGCGCTGGTGGCGTTGTGGTTAGGCCGACTCTGTGGGCGACTGGATTATGCCGCCGGGTTTATTTTTATGCGCCGGATGGGCTCAGCGGCGCTGACCGCAACCGGGCCGGTGCTCAATGTGCTGCCGCTGGGCGTGCATATCGAGGAGACGCAAACCCTGGCGGAACTGGCCAGTGCCCTTGACGGGCAACTGAAAAAGATGCGCCGCCATCAGCGTTACGATGCCGAGCAAATCCAGCGTGATGCCGGACGCGCTGCCGGGGATGAGCCGCTCTTTGGCCCGGTGTTTAACGTCAAAATGTTCGATTACCTGCTGGATATTGACGGGATTGCCGGGCAAACCCATACACTGGCGACAGGCCCGGTCAACGATCTGGAGATTGCGCTCTTTCCGGACGAAGAGGGCGGCCTGATGCTGGACGTGCTGGCTAACCGCAGCCGCTACGATGAACGCGTGCTCAATAACCACGTGTCCCGCTTGCACAGCCTGTTGAGCCAGTTTGCCGCGGACCCGACGCTGCGCTGCGGTGAGGCGCAGTTGATTTCCATTGATGAGTGGCAGAGCATCGAAAAAATTAACGATACCGGCATGATGTTGCCAGCCACAACGCTGAGCCAACTGGTGGCCGAGCAGGCGGCAAGAACGCCGGATGCTCCGGCGCTGGCCGATGCGTGCTGGCAATTAACCTATCGGGAGATGCGTGAGCAGGTGGTGGCGCTGGCGCAACTTCTGCGTGAGCGCGGCGTTAAACCCGGCGACAGCGTTGCCGTCGCGTTACCGCGCTCTGTGTTTTTGACGCTGGCGCTACACGGCATTGTTGAAGCCGGGGCTGCCTGGCTGCCGCTCGATACGGGTTATCCGGATGAGCGACTGCACATGATGCTGGAAGATGCCAGGCCGCGTCTGCTTATCACCTCTGATGACCAGCTTTCACGGTTTAGTGGTCTGCCTGGCCTGAATCACCTTTGCTACAGCGCACCGCTGGCGGTGACAGGCGGCGAACCCCTGGCGCTGTCCCGCCCGGAACACACCGCCTATATCATCTTTACCTCGGGGTCTACCGGGCGACCGAAAGGGGTGATGGTTGGGCAGACCGCTATCGTCAACCGTCTGTTGTGGATGCAAAACCACTATCCGCTGAACGCGCAGGACGTCGTGGCGCAAAAGACGCCGTGCAGTTTTGATGTCTCCGTGTGGGAGTTCTGGTGGCCGTTTATTGCCGGTGCGCAACTGGTGATGGCGGAACCGGAGGCACACCGCGATCCGCAGGCGTTGCAACGCTTCTTCGCCCGTTTTGGCGTGACCACCACGCACTTCGTGCCGTCCATGCTGGCTGCGTTTGTTACATCGCTGACGCCAGAAACGGCGCGGGCAAACTGCCGCACATTGAACAAGGTCTTTTGCAGCGGCGAAGCGCTTCCGGCGGCCCTGTGCCGCGAGTGGCAACAACTGACCGGCGTGCCCTTGCATAATCTTTATGGGCCTACGGAGGCCGCCGTTGATGTGAGCTGGTATCCGGCGTTTGGCGATGCGCTGGCGGCGGTGAAGGGCAACAGCGTACCGATTGGCTACCCGGTGTGGAATACGGGGCTGCGTATTCTGGACAGCATGATGCAGCCGGTACCACCGGGTGTGGCGGGGGATTTGTACCTGACCGGTATTCAACTGGCGCAAGGCTATCTGGGGCGGCCGGATCTTACCGCCAGCCGCTTTATCGCTGACCCCTTTGCGCCCGGCGAGCGTATGTATCGCACCGGTGATGTGGCGCAATGGCTGGAGAATGGCGCGGTGGAATATCTGGGCCGCAGCGACGATCAGCTAAAAATTCGCGGGCAGCGTATTGAGCCTGGCGAAATAGACAAGGCGTTACAGACACTGCCAGATGTCGCGCAGGGTGTCGCCCATGCCTGCGTGCTCAATCAGGCGGCGGCAGGCAATGGTGATGCGCGCCAGTTGGTGGGCTATGTGGTCTCAGAGAGCGGTCTGCCGCTGGATCTCACCGCGCTGCGCGAGCAACTGAGTACGCAGCTACCGCCGCATATGGTGCCGGTGGTGCTGCTGCAACTCAGCGAGCTTCCGCTGAGCGCCAATGGCAAGCTCGACAGAAAAGCGCTGCCTCTGCCTGAACCCGCGCGTGAGCAGGTCGGTCGGGCGCTGAATCCGGGCGTGGAAACGCAGATTGCACAGGCTTTTTCCGCGCTGCTCGGCTGCGAGGTTCAGCACGCGCAGGCCGATTTCTTTGCCCTCGGCGGCCACTCTTTGCTGGCGATGCGCCTGGCTGCACAACTGAGCCAGACGTTTGCGCGCCCGGTGACGCCGGGGCAGGTTATGGTGGCCTCAACGGTCGAGAAACTGGCGGTCTTGCTGACGCAGACGCAGGCCGATAGCCAGCTTGGTCTGCAAACCCTTCTGCCCTTGCGCGATGGCGACGGGCCGGTGCTGTTCTGTTTCCATCCGGCTTCTGGTTTTGCCTGGCAGTTCAGCGTGCTGGCGCGCTATCTCTCGCCGCGCTGGGCGATTATGGGTATCCAGTCTCCGCGTCCTGATGGGCCGATGCAGCAGGCCGCCACACTGGATGAGGTGTGCGAACATCATCTTGCGACACTGCTTGCACAGCAGCCACACGGGCCTTATCACCTGTTTGGTTATTCGCTGGGCGGTACCCTGGCGCAGGGGATTGCCGCCCGGCTGCGGGCGCGCGGGGAAACGGTCGCATTTTTAGGGCTGCTGGATACCTGGCCGCCGGAGACGCAGAACTGGGCGGAGAAAGAGGCCAACGGGCTGGATCCTGCCGTGCTGGCGGAAATCGAGCGCGAGCGACAGGCGTTTCTGGCGGCGCAAAAAGGACAGGCCTCGACGGAACTGTTTGCCGCGATTGAAGGTAACTATGGCGATGCGGTACGTCTGTTGACCACGGCCCACAGCGCGAAATTTGACGGTAAAGCGACGCTCTTTATCGCCGAACGCACGCTGACGCCGGGGATGGATCCGCAAAAGGCCTGGTCGCCGTGGGTGAGTGAACTGGAGGTTTATCGTCAGGATTGCGCCCATGTGGATATCATTTCCCCGCAGGCGTTTGAAGCGATTGGCCCGGTTGTGCGGGAGCTGTTGGGGTAGGGGGAAAATGTCCCCGGTGGCGCTGTCGCTTACCGGGGCTACGGTGGTTGCCCGGCTAAGGCGAAGCCGCCATCCGGGACAGCATCAGAGCGAACGTCGTCCCAGCGGTACCACCAGCGGCGTACCGGCGATCGGATCGTCAATAATCATACAGCGCAAACCGTATACCGCTTCGATAAGTTCCGCGGTCACAATCTCTTTCGGCGCGCCTTGCGCCACAATCTTGCCGTCTCGCAGGGCAATCAAATGGGTAGCGTAGCGACAGGCCTGATTCAAATCATGCAGCACCGCCGCCAGCGTATACCCCTGCTCGCGGTTTAACTCACTGAGCAACTCCAGCAGATCAATCTGATAGCTGATATCAAGCCAGGTGGTCGGCTCATCAAGCAGCATGATCGAGGTCTCTTGCGCCAGCACCATTGCTATCCACGCGCGCTGCCGCTGTCCGCCGGAGAGCGTGTCCACACTCTGCAACGCCAGCGTGTCCACCCCGGTGGCGCGCATGGCGCGGACGACTGCCTGCTCATCCTCCTGACGCCAGCGGGTAAACAGCGGCTGGTGCGGATAGCGGCCACGGGCGACCAGCTCCTGAACGGTGATGTCACCAGGCGTAGTGGCATTTTGCGCCAGCAGCCCGACACGTCGCGCCACCTCTTTGCTGGCGAAACGCTGGATCTGCTCGCCGTCCAGATAAACATGGCCTTTCTCTGGCGTCATCAGGCGGCTCAGGGTGCGCAGCAGCGTCGATTTCCCGCAGCCGTTCGGCCCAATAATCGCCGTGAAGTGGCCATCGGGAATCGAGACGCTCAGGTCTCTGGCGACAACTTTCTTACCGTAGCCCAGGGTTAACTGTTCGCCATGCAAACGGGCCTGAGTATCGATCATTTCTTGCGGGACTCCTGAATTAACAAGGCGATAAGGTAGATACCGCCAATGCTGACGGTGACGACGCCCACCGGCAACTGATAAGGGATAAACAGCCGTTGTGCGCAAATGTCCGCGGCCAGCAGAAGAAGGGCACCGCAGAGGGCCGACTGTGCAAGGCCCCAGCGTGTGGTGGCACTGATGCGCCGGGCAATATGTGGCGCGACGAGCGCGATAAATGAGATAGGCCCGGCAAGTGCCGTGGCGGAGGCGGTCAGCACAACGGCCACCAGCATCAGCAGCAGGCGCGAACGCTCCACGCTCACGCCAAGGGCGCAGGCGCTGTCATCCCCCATCTCCAGCAGTCGCATACGGCGGGAAAGCAACGCTGCGCCAATAAACATCAGCAGAATAAACGGCGCGGAGGGGAAGGTTTTGGCCCAGGTCAAACCATTAAGCGACCCCGCATTCCACAGCCCGGCAGTAAGCGAGGTTTCCAGCGAGGCCTGTAAAATCAGCCAGGTGTTAAAAGCCATCAACATCGCCCGTACGCCGATGCCGACAATAATCAGGCGGAAGGTTTCAATGCCGTTGCGCCACGCCAGCGACCAGACGATGAACGAGGTCAGAATGCCTCCCGCCATAGCGGCGAGCGTAATCGCCGTCAGATGCTGGCCAAAAAAGACCATTGCCACCAGCACGCCACTCCATGCCCCGGTGTTAAAGCCCATTACATCCGGGCTGCCTAACGGGTTTCGCATCAGCGACTGGAAGATAGCGCCGCTGACACCCAGCGCGGCACCGATCAGCAGCGCCATCAGAACGCGGGGCAGCCGCCATTCGATGACCACAAGCTGCATGGCGCGCGGCGCACTCCCGGTGAGCGCATTAATGACCTGGCTGCTATCGAGCATCACCGCACCGCTGCGCAGACCCCAGAGGGCAAAGGCCAGGCTTGCCAGCAGCATCAGCAGACAACTGATGATCAGACGACGGGACGGGGCGGTCACAGGCCACCTCCGCGCGCGCGGCGAACCAGGATAATCAGAACCGGTGCGCCAATAAAAGCGCTAACAATTGACACGCGCAGCTCACCCGGCACCAGCAGACGGCCAATAATATCGGCAAACAGCAACAAGGCAGGGGTGGCGATGAAGGTCACCGGCAGCGACCAGCGGTGATCGGCCCCCACCAGCCAGCGCGAAAGGTGCGGCATCATCAGCCCGATAAAGGCGATGGGGCCGACTACTGCGGTCGCGCTACCGCAAAGTACGGTGATGGCCAGCAGACCAGAAAGCTGCGTGCGCGCCACTTTGCTGCCGAGCGCAGTCGCGGTATCGCTGCCCAGATTGAGACTGTTCAGCGCCCGGCTGGAGATGAGCGCAATACTTGCAGCCAATAGCACCGGCAGAAGCACAATTTTCACTGTTTGCAGGGTACGAATATCCAGTGATCCGGCCTGCCAGAAGCGTAATTGATCGTAGACATCGGCGTTGAGTAGCGAAATGCCGCTGGAAAGCCCTTCGAGCACGGCCGCCAGCGCCACACCCGCCAGCGTCAGACGTACCGGGCTCAGTTGCCCTCCGCCCTGGCTGCCGGTAAAGGCCACGATCAGCGAAGCCACCAGTGCGCCACCAAAGGCCAGCGCCAGTTGTTCAACGGGGGAGGCGGTGCCAAACAAGGCCGCACCCAGGACAATGGCGAAACTGGCCCCGGCATTTACGCCCAGCAGGCCCGGGTCGGCCAGCGGGTTGCGGGTGAGGGTTTGCATCAGCGCGCCCGCCAGACCCAGTGCGCCGCCCGCGAGTAATCCGGCCAGGGTGCGAGGCAAGCGTGCGTCGCGAATAATGGTGCAGTCTGCGCTCTGGCAGGTGCCTGTCAGCGCATCAACAATCACGCTGGCGGGCACTGTTTTAGCACCGACCAGCATACTGAGCGCCATTGCCACAATAAGCAGTATCAATAGCCCGAAAAGCGTGAGAACACGCCTCGAGGAACGAGGAAGCGACATAAAACATTCCTGGCTTGATAATGATAGTAATTATCGTTATCGATCTTGTTTGCTTATGTTACCATGCACGCCCTGGAATGGATAAAAAAAGATTGCCTTAAGGCGTTGTAATGAACCAACAATCCCGGCTGCTGAATGTAAGCCTTCTGAAGACGCATCCGGCCTTTCGTGCCGTGTTTCTTGCCCGTTTTATCTCAATCTTATCGTTGGGTTTGCTGGGCGTTGCTATCCCGGTACAGATTCAGGCGATGACCGGTTCAAGCTGGCAGGTGGGCCTGTCCGTTACCCTGACCGGCGGCGCGATGTTCGTTGGATTGATGACGGGCGGCGTCCTGGCCGACCGTTATGAACGCAAAAAATTGATTCTGCTGGCGCGAGGCACCTGCGGCATGGGTTTTATCGGCCTGTGGCTTAACGCGCAGTTGCCGGAACCGTCCCTGCTGGCGATTTATTTGCTCGGTTTATGGGACGGTTTTTTCGCATCCCTCGGCGTGACCGCACTGCTGGCGGCAACCCCGGCGCTGGTCGGGCGTGAGAATTTAATGCAGGCCGGGGCGCTCACCATGCTGACGGTGCGCCTGGGTTCGGTGATTTCCCCGATGTGCGGCGGCCTGTTGCTGGCAATGGGCGGGGTGGCCTGGAATTACGGGCTGGCGGCGGCAGGGACTTTTATCACCCTGTTGCCGTTACTGAGTTTGCCTGTGTTGCCGCCTCCGCCACAGCCGCGTGAACACCCGCTGTCTTCGCTGGTGGCGGGTATTCGTTTTTTGTTCAATAGCCCGCTGATTGGCGGCATCGCGCTGCTGGGGGGCTTGTTGACCATGGCCAGCGCCGTGCGCGTGCTGTATCCCGCACTGGCCGTTGAGTGGCGCATCCCGGCGGCGCAAATTGGCGTGCTGTATGCGGCAATCCCGCTTGGCGCGGCGACAGGCGCGTTAACCAGTGGGCGGCTGGCGCAACATCCGCGTCCGGGCCTGTTGATGTTGGGCAGTAGCGTGGGGGCGTTTGTCGCTATTGGGTTATTCAGCCTGATGCCTTACTGGATGCTGGGCGCGGCGTTTCTGGCCCTGTTTGGCTGGCTGAGTGCGATCAGTTCACTGTTGCAGTACACGTTGATTCAAACGCAAACGCCGGAAGCGATGCTGGGGCGTATCAACGGTCTGTGGACGGCGCAAAACGTCACGGGCGATGCGATTGGCGCGGCAGTCCTGGGCGGGCTTGGGGTTGTGATGACGCCAGCGGCCTCGGCGAGTAGCAGCGGTTTTGTGCTGGCGATAGTGGGCGTGATGCTGGTGCTGACGTTGCGCGAATTGCGTCGGTTTCGCCAGATTCCGCTGGTTTCCCCGGATGACGGCGCAGGCGCCTGATCCGGGCTACGACCGGTTTTCTCCCTCTCCCCCTGGGCTGAGGAATCCCCACAAAAATGCGAGCACGATCGGTCCCCTCTCCTCTTTGGGGTGTACGGTCCGGAGACATGGCAGACAGGTGTTCGGAGACATGGTGAACACTTTTTAACACCCTTTACGCATGATGATCGACCTCTTTTTCAGGTCGATCATCCCCACTTTCGTGCTGTACCACCA
>NZ_JBEULY010000021.1:0-48295 GCF_040578655.1 Phytobacter sp. RSE-02
AACAAACGGTGTGGCCGTCACGGTTCCCGGCCAGAAGTCGCTGGCAAAAAAAGGGGCTAACTCAGATATCACTTCTCTGAACGGGCTGACAACACCGCTCAGCCAGGGGCAGGGCGGGACGGGATTAGCAAGCCCGTTTGGCACCGTCACCGGGTCGTTTTGCCAGGGCAATGATACGCGCCTGAGCACAATAGACGGGAAGTCGGGCGGTATAGTAAATGGTTCCGTGAAAGCGTCTGCCGTTTCTCCCGCTACAACACCGGCGAACGGGACAGCGACTAACGCGGAGCTAATCGGTTCAAGATTCCGCACTGGTGTCTATGCCGGGATTGATTTTTCGCTGTATGCGCAGGTTGTCCAGGGTAATGGCTCATACGGGATATTGCAACTGGCCTATGGCGGCAGCCCTGCTTACTGGTCATTCGCACAGTCTGGCGTGGCAACCGGCGTTTCATGGACTCCGACATGTGACGAACGACTGAAAGACCTGGACGGCCCCATCCCTGACCCGCTGGGAAAAATGGCTCTTATGCGAGGGCAATCCTGGCACTGGAAAACCAACGGCAGTTACGGAATAGGCCTGACAGCACAGGATGTGCAGCGCGCGTTCCCGGATGCTGTTGTAGAGACTCATGATGTGACACTGCCGGACGGTAGCGTGGTGAAGAATGTATTGTCTCCGGACTCCTACGGCGTGGCAGCAGCGCTGCATCATGAGGCCATTCTGGCGCTAATGGCGCAGATTGATGCATTGACCGCGCGCGTTGCTGAACTGGAGACAAAAAAATCCGAGGTACCAGCGGCAGAATAATCAACGCGTTATTCAGGTGAAAAAACGCCCGCTCGTCGCGGGCAAAAAAATCGGTTCTCGAGGAAATTCGCGACAAAAGTCATCGCAAGAGTGAGACTAACACAATAACGGAACAAAAAAAGCCCGCCAGAATCACATATGGCGGGCCTGGTCAAAAAGTTACCCAAACATCAGAAGAGCGCAATACTACGTGCAGCGGTTAAATCATAATACAGCTTCAATGAGGGCCTGTGGTTTAAATAGTTACTTAAGAAAACAGTCATTCGCCGCTTCCCGTGTATACTGCAAGTAGATTTCAATAAGAATGATTATCATCTTACCTGAATTAGTTAGATATAAAGTGTGCATTTACTGACTGTGGTGCTGTGTCGGTGACAGAAATTGAATGTCATATCATTAATATCTGCAGAGCCTCGTTGCTCTCGGTCATCTCTTGTGCTAACAAATCGTAGACAGGGTGAGAGCGTCGCCAGACGCCATTTTAAGTAAATCAACATGTGAATTAATTCATATGTTCGAAAGAGAATCGTTATGAGTAAGGTCGGTAAACCAGTGTTCGCGGGACTCAGTGAGCAGCAACTTCATACTTTACTGGAATTGATTAGTGATGGTGTGTGGGACTGGAATGCGAATACTGGATACGTCTATCGCAATCCCGGCTGGTACAACATGCTCGGGTATCCATGTCACTCGCTTGCGAATAATGTTCACACTTGGGAAAACGTTATACATCCGGATGACTATTCGCGCGTAATGGCTCACTTTGAAGACTGTCTTAATCAGAAATGTGAGATTTACCAGATTGAATATCGTTGCCGCTGCCAGGATGGTAGTTATATATGGGTAGAGGATAGAGCTCAAATCATTGTTCGTAATGAAGATGGAACAGTGGCGAGAATGCTTGGTGCACATCGTAATATAGATGCAAACAGGCGCTTGACGTCAGAATTAAAAAAGGAAAAACAGACAATTGAAATGATTGTTGATGAGCGTACTTATGCGTTGTCTGAGCTTAATAAGCAATTAAGGCAGCAGGTGTATGAAAATCAGGAAATGGCGGAACGTGATGCATTGACCAAAGCAGCCAATCGATACCGTCTGGAAAAGACACTGCATGAGGAATTTAAAAGAGCACAACGGTTTTTTCATTCCCTTTCTTTAATTGTATTGGATATAGATGATTTTAAATTAATTAATGACGTTTATGGGCATGCTCAAGGCGATAATGTATTAGTAATGATTGTATCTCATATCCGAAACTACCTTCGTCCACACGATTTACTGGCTCGGTGGGGCGGTGACGAGTTCATCATTGTTATGCCTCATACCACCAAGGAAGAGGCTGTTGGTGTCGCAATGAATATCCAGCTAGCACTGGCTCATATTCATATAGAACCTGGTGACATAAAAAAACTGACAATAAGCTATGGAGTGGTTGAGTTAGAAAAAGGGGAAGAGCCAGATGATTTGTTAAAGCGAGGCGATCAGGTACTTTATCAAGCAAAAAGATCTGGTAAGAATACAATACTAACAAAATGACGCTTCTTTCTACTACAACCAGGGAAGACCCATCCATATTCAGTTTCGTCATATGATGACTATGCCCCGCCGAACGATGTTCTTGTCGCGTTCCGTGAAGCCGTTCAGCTTAACCCGAAGGGGTACATGTGTCTGAGGATTGCGGATTTTATCAGTAAATTACGGGCCTACAACCATCACTTAACAGAGCAAGACGTTAACTGGTGGATCGAACTGAACAACCCCAGCTTCGTCGATAAAACGCCAGATTTCAGCGAAAACCGTCTCTGGTTACTTCGCAATATGGGGATTGTCCGCTAGTGCAAACACTTGATGCGATTTGCGGCGTAAACGCCACCACGGGGCTGCTGCCTACAGCAACCGGCTATGCCGTCGTCGAGGCTAATCCTGGCAAACTGGAGCGGGGATGTACTGTCGTTCTGTCTCTGTATGGTCGTCAGCAGTTTGCGAAACTGATGGGGCAGGCGTTTATTACAGAAGACGGGGAAGCGATTGAAGGCGAAGCACTGGAGGCGTGATCGTCATTGGTCGAGTAACGTATTTTGTTAACCGGGCAGGGGAGAATGAACAACGTGATCGTGTTAAATCACCTGAATATAACTTTGTACTACTGTGTTGATTAATTTGGACTACTCCTTTTTATTTCTAAGGAAAATATGTCTTGCTTTCCATGCAGAATACTCTTTTAAAAGCCACCTGGAACTTCTTCCAAATTTAATTGGCGGCGGGAATTCATTCTTTTTTATTAATAAATAGAAATATCTATCAGAAAAGCCTGAATCGTTAGTGATATAAAGCATATCGATCAAAGATTCATCGGTCAGATTTGAGCGCATCTTCTGCATGGTTGTTCATTTTATGGGAGGTTTGTGTAAGGATGGATATAAATTACAAAAATAGCGAGGCAGATTAATGGAAAAGATTACCTTAACCAGAAAAGAGGCTGCAGAGTTGCTTGGAATTTCAACCGGCACTGTCACCCAATGGGTTGCCGAAGGAAGGCTTAAAGCTTATCGAATGAGTGACAAGCCGCAATCACCATACCTCTTCACCCGCGAGGATTGTATGGCCGCTCTTGTTGCTGTTCCAGTTGAGTCACGTACTGCGCGATATATTCCCAAGGTCGACTGGGTGCCTGAACCTACACCTATTCGATTAAAACGTGTTAACAAAGAGCTGGATGAGATATTGAAACCGAGAAAAAGAAAGAAAAACGTGTAGCCAAAAAGTCTCTTAGCTGACTGGTTGAGTGCGCTGGAAGACCTCAAAATGTGAATGAATAGACTATGTGGAGTGCTTACACTTGTGCCAAAGGGTCATCATGGAACATGTGATTGGCTCATCATTAGTTCCATTTCTTTAGCATAATGATTTTATAATTCAGATGGTTACGGTAGATGGAACAATCGGAACAACTGGAACATCACATTCTATGTATATAAGTGCTTTTTAATTGATTTCTGTATTCAGATAACATCTTACATTTATGAGCAAGCTGGGAGAGCTATCCTGTTAAGATAAGAGCTTGGTATGCCTTGAAATCTGGATAAAACAACCCCGAAAGAGTCGGGGTCGTTAGGGGGATACTGTTCAGTCTTTCGAAATAACCAGCCTCATAACTCTACAGAGTATTTTATTATTTCTTGTAAACTCTACTTTTCGCCATTTTTTGCCCTTCAATCCACTTGTCAATTTCTTCAATATTGTAGAAGCATGGACTGTTGTCCCACGGCTCGCCATCAAAAGAGACATGCTTGTACTCACGCCCCTCCATGAAAGAATATTCACGCGCCTTTTTCAGCGTTCCTTTTTTAATACCTTTCAAATCCATCAATTGTTGTTCGCCAACCCACCTTCCAGGATTGATTATTAAATTGATGTTAAGTTCTTTCTTTTCGGTATCCATAGTATTCTCCAGTTTGTTTTTTCATGTATTGAGGCTGGTATATTAGGCAATTGCAAGCTGCCAAATTCGTCACGAAAAAGTGATCTAACATCCGGGTGAAAAACAAAATGGGGGTACATTTGGGGGTATCTATAACTTATGGATCAGTATTTATGATTAAAAATCAATAAATTATAAGTTTATATCGAATCCTGTAGGGTCCATTTTCAAGTAAACTGACGTCAACTGACGTCAACTGACGTCTTTTTTTATGCCTAAAATTCAAGGTATTGGCTGAATTTAGCGCGTCGTTATTCTACCGAGCTCTACTCGTATCAACGTACATCAAGTAGTATTTGTTGGTATATGTGATGGTGGCCCTGGCCCAAAGGGCTCATGAATGCACGTCAGGTCTAAACTGCGGGGCAGGAGATAAAGCCCACAAGTTCGCTGACGAATCAGGGCTCTATCCCATGGCCAATACTCACGTTTAAAAGGACTCGCTTTGTGTGCATAGCACGATTATGCGAGATACTTACTACGGAATGGCTTATTTTATTCGATCAATAATATAATCATTTAATGACTGTGCAATAATCTTTGGCTGACTATCTGGCGATGTTTGATAAATAACACCGTGAGAATCTTGCCAAATGATAATACCATCGACACCTGTATTCTCAACGACGTACATGTTATGAGGTACATGAGTGTTCAATGCCCATTCTTGTTTCGTAACAGGAACAACATTTCGGTGTTCTGATTTAGCTATCCCGGTTAATTCAATACCATCAGCCATAATTGCTCCAAATGTTGATAAGTACAACCGGTACTCCTCAGCAAAGTTGACTCTCAATTGAAGCTCGGCATCTGTTATTTCAGTTTTTGATGCTGCCTTTAATGGTAGTAAGTTAGGTAATGTCTGGATTGTGTTTACGATTGCGTTCATTATTTATTACCTTCTTCTAAAAGGTTATCTGATCGGGATGACCAATGTTCTTTTCTCTCCTGAGACCAGGAGTTTCCCTCACCATGCACCTCTGTTTCAAGGGTATTATCATGCCAAAGGCTTTGATTTTTCTTTCCATTTTCATATTCACCCGTTCGATGCTCTTCTGCCGTTAATTCTACGAGCGGTGAATCCGCTTTCTGACCAAGATGGTGCAATTCAAGTGGCTTCCCCGTCTTACTATCCAGGGGAGCCAGTCCACGAGCGATACGGTCACGGTTAGAAATCCCATCACTATCCGTATAATCAAGGTCAATATTTTCCTTGATAAGGCATATCCGCCCATTAATTGTAACTTCGATCAATCCCGCATTCTTGAGAACTTCGTATTGCTTCATATTCTGGATGTTATCGATGATCACATCTGACCAACCCGTTTCCTCTTTGATAACGGCCTTTTCATCATCAGTTAATCCTTTATTTTCAGCAGAATCAGACTCTCCCTCTGCCTCTCCAGTGTCATGATGAGGCTCGACAAGCGTGAAGCCATGCCGCTCGATCAACGCAGCGCGAGTTGTTCTTTCAATAAATGCGATATCAGGCTTTTCAATCCCACCACTGATATTATATTCCCGTGACTCGGTCAGGTCGTGAATCACAGGGAGATCCTTCCCTTCCGGCAGATGAGGTGGCAAATCTTTATTGTCTTTAAGAATAAACTCGATCCCGCTGTTCATAAGATGCTACTTCCTTTTACCGCTGCCATTATCTCATTCATTGTACCAGAGGTGGTCTGCGTAAAATACTCGCGAATTGAAGCGCTTATATCTGTATCTTGTCTCAGAGAACGCTTAACCAGATACGTGATATTTTGCTTTGCATACGTTGCAATATTCCGGTTATAAAGTTTCAACAAACTTTCTTTTATCCCCTGGAATTTATCAACTGTAGGTAAAGAAAAGGTATCCTGTAATTTTTCGAAAAATGAATCATTTGGCAAAGCATCAGTACAATAAACGCCTCTGACAATCATTGTCAGTAAAACATCTGCAATGTAACCCGATATAACTTGCGAAGGATCCCGACATAGCACAAAAGAAACGCCCCTTTGAACCAGTAGGCTATTTATTTTTTTGAGAGTAAGACTGTACGATGTAAAGCTAATGTTAGCTGATTCGATAAAAAGAGTATTCATGAATGCGAAGACAATGCGTTTGGCTGTATCATCGTTATCAAGGGCAACACGCGCCAGGTTATTATTGATTTTTGAAAAACGACTGCTATTTTTATAGTACAAAGATTCATCGCTAACATAAACATCTAATTCCTGCTCGAACTCTTTCTCATTCTTAACTTTATTTGAAACTTTAATCAAGGTTGGTAATGACATTCCTTCTTTATGACAAAATGCATAGCCAGACTCGAGTGTCCCTAACTGTAATGCGTCATTCTCGGTTATACCGATGGTATTGGCAATTACCTTTTGATCATCCATAGAAACGATACGCTGAACAATTTTTGTCGACGAGTTTTTAATGATATCAGGGGCTAACTTGGTCGGGATCTGTTCAGCTACAATAACCCCTTGTCCATAAGATCGCATCTCTGCGATCATATTTGTAAAATGCTCGACGGCTTTGCCCTTAGGGTTACCAGATGCCTCTGTAGTGCGCTCCGTATCAACGTTCTTCAACAACCGATGTGCTTCTTCAATTACCAGTAGATGTTTTAACTCGGTCTTCTGATTACCGCTGATTTCTTTAGCAATTTGTCTGTATTCGTTTATGAATATAACCAATAAACCTACACTAAATGCTTTATCCGAATCATCAGCCAATCCTTCTAACTCAACAACCACATTTTTTTCAAGTAGTGTCGCAAAATCAAGATATTCATTCGTGTTAAAAGTAAAGCCTTTTGCGCCACCACATAAATTTTCCAAACGTACCTTAATTGCAGTCTTAACATTTCCTGCAACTTCACCATCGTACTTTAATTCCTCTTCTACATAACGCGCTATCTCATCCTTTAATTCTTGCATTGTCGGGAAAAGGTACTTGTGACTCTTAAGTGAGTATTTGTTTCTTGTATATTCAATATTGAAGAAGTCTGTTTCGCGCTGGCTATTCGTTAACATAGGATGGTATCCAAGGGTCAGATTCCAGCCTTTGTTTTCATATACTGTATGTAAGCATTTTTCCAGAATATAAGGCATTGGTCCGTAAAAAGAGAATGACGCATTGAATAGATCCTTTAAATAATCGATATGCGTCTGTGGACTCACTCCTGGTAATATATAAAAAGGATTGATTTGAGGGCAGTTCAGTTCAGGTTTGCCAAGTGTGTATACGGTAGTATCTACAGAAATATTACGATATTCTTTTTTTGCAGACTCAATAACTAAAAAAGGTTTTTTAGCCTCGATCAATATTTTCTTTACAGTAGTGGTTTTTCCGCTGCCAGTTATACCACAGATAAATGTATGCTTATTCAAATCAAGGGAGCTGAGCGCGAAAGGCATATTCTGGATGGGCTTTTTACCATCGGCCACAAAACCAATATTTATCGAATCTGAACCATTAATCGTTCGGAATAGCGGATAGCTTTTTTCAATACGTAATTCAAAATCGGGTACGGTTTCAGTCGGTAATGTACACATGAGCGCCAGCTCAGCTGAATTCATATATGAGCACAACGGATTTCGCTTTTCATGTGCTAAAAAATCAGGAATGCGTAGTACGTCTTCGGAGGATGGACTTAACTCGAATTCACGTAAAGGTAACTTATCCACATCTGGCCTGGACAACTCACCAAGAAGACAGGCTTTAATAATATTTTTTGATGTGTATGAATCAGCTGAGTACGAAATTGCGGTCTGCCATATACCATTATTTTGGCCGATTTTTAACCGTTCTATCGCTTTGTCTGCATAGTTAATAAGTTCCAGGGCAAAGCCATTTTGGATATCTCCAGCGATAGTTCCGCCATTTGTTATAGCTTCTGATACCGAATCGCTATATCCTTCTGAGTGCGTTTTTCCTCCCCCGATCACATTCCCAATCAACGTGCCAAGGCTACCGCCAACCACGGCTCCGATGCCAGTTCCGATCATGGGGATAAAGGATCCCGCTACCGCACCGACAGAGGCACCAGTAGCCGCACCGATTTGACCTGCCGTACTACTTTTTCCATCATTTACATTATCTGTATGTGAATGTGTTATGGAATAATTATTTGACCGTGCGATATTCCGTTTACTCACGGCAAAAGCCTGGTCTCTTATCGAAATAAGTTTAGAGATATCCGCAGAAACGTCGCTCACATTTACCGGCTTTGCAATAAATAGTACCGTATAATCATTACCATTCAAGCTGCGCATAATAGAAGATAAACTAAAGGATTGTTTTTTTTCTTGAATATAAAGCGAGGGAATGCCGGAAAGCACACCAGAAATCATTTGTGGATTCTTCCTTGCAGAGAAGTTAGGTGTATAACTGACCAACTCAATCCCTGAAAGCATTCCTTCTGTTATACGTTTAACACTTTCTACATCACGATTTGAATAAATGCCAAGAACGATATTAGTAATACCGTTGTGACTAACAAGTCCATATCCTACTGTAACATTTATAGAATGTAATGCAGTAAAGAGCTTTTCAATTTTTGAGTTTATTTCCTCAAAAGCATTATCCACTGATTCCGCGGTACAGCTACGGATACGAAAATAGGTCATCCCGTCAAGCTGAAGCGTACTGTGCTTATCCAGCATCTGTTCTATATTTTGGTTTTCAACGAGATATGAAGGATAGATCTGCTGCAAAAATGCTTCGGTTTGTTCACCAATCGTATTCGAATCAATGTCAAAGGTATTGCCATCAAACATATTATCAAGGCCGCGTATCTCATTGTTCATTTTACATTCCCTGGATTGTTTCTTTAATCTGCGCAACACGCATGTTGTAATAATCTTCTACACTATCAAACCAGTTAAGATATTGCTCTTTAGCCTCGTTGAGATATTTATCTACAGCAGAAGAAAAACGTTTTTTGCTTTTTTTGGGTTCAATGAAGAGGTAATCCATCATCGCTGCACCTATCGCAGCAGCAAAAAGCGCACTAACAGGAATAGGAACTAAACTTGATAACTCAAGTCCAGAGGAAACTATGACGCCGAGGCCCAGTACACCACCAAAAATAAGAACGCCACTACCGATTTTAAAAGCATGTATAATTCTGGATGCTTCCTGATAATTGACTGTGGCGGTTGTGGTGAACTGATGTTTATTTGTGATTTCCTTTCGTAAACCCAATGATGAGTATTCATTTTTTCTGGAAATATTATCAGCGAAAAATGGCGTGTTAAACAACGCGCGGTCTAACTCAAATAGCATATCACCAAGCATTAATTCGCTACGCGATGTGGTTTCTGAAATGACGCGCTGATAAATGTTATTTATAGCGTCGTTTAATGAACCCGTTTCATAAACTACTTCTTGTATATCTATCCGAAGATCGTTAAACATTTTATCAATTTTAGGGGCAATCATTTCACTGTACATTTTTAACGATACCTCCCTTTATCTTTTCAGCATCTGATTGCTCACTGGTAACATTTGCAAGTAAAATGGTCAGACCGTTGATTATTTCTTTTATCTGCTCGGCTGTTATTTTTGCTTCAATGATAATATCCAGTTCTTTCTTCTTAGTTCTGGCATTTTCCTTCAGTTCTGAAATATATCTGTCACTCACATTATCAACAAATGCAATAAGATTTTTAATCAAATCGCCCTTTATGTTTTGGAGGCGTGACAGAATGTTCGTTTTAATAAGATTGTAATGTTTCCCTCTGGAGTATATTGATCGCGTATGCGTCTCTTTAAATGTAACTCCCTCTTCATAGGATTGCCTTTCTGTTGCTTTAGATTCTGTTGATGCCTGGATTTCAGCAAAGGTACTTTGTGTGAAATTTGGACGTAGCCCCTCAAAAGAGATCGTATTATTATCACTTAACGAAACGAGTTCTTTATCAAATTCTGTAATAATATTTTCTTGTAATTCTTTCGCTAATATTTTGAACCCATCAATCTTTTTTATTGATTCTCTCTCCAGTTCGCTAAAAGCATCAGAGGAGTGTTCATCAATTAGTGATATTTGCTTTTTAAAGTCGGAAACTGCTTTTTCAGCCGAGCTACGAATTAATCCATCATCACTTCGAAAATGTTGCCTTACTTTATCAACGCCACTACGCATTTTATCTTCAAGAATATCTAACTCTTTTTTAGTTGTGGCTATCTTTATTGACAACTCAGTCGGATCTTCTGCTTTTTGTTGAAATATATCCATTTGAAAATTTAAATCACTATAAAGAGCTCTATAGAGATCACAAATGGAATCCAGCAATGATACCAACAAAATATAATGAGCCTTACGCCCGAAAGTCTCCATGGCATTATAGACTTGCTCGAAGCGAGATTTCTCGGAAAGGACCTTAATAAAATCGTTTTTGTCCCCATTGCCAAAAAGACCACTAACGTCATTGTACGCTTTCACAACAAAATCATCGAGAGTGCCAGCCTGATTTAACCGCCGAAGTTCGGCTTCAATTTCATCAATATTGGCGAGTTTCTTGGCATATAATTCAGCTTTGCTATCGACAAATAGAATATTACTTCGGTCAATATTGTTAAACTGTTGATAAGCTTCACCTTCTAATCTACGAAGATCTTCTGGCGTTACGTTCGTTGTGCGTGTAAGAATGAGAAACAGTGCATTTTTATTTCTCGCCACGCTTGCGTTTTTTATGAATTGATTAAACTGCGTTGATTCCAATGCCTGGCCGGATACTGGCTTTAAAAATATAATTGCATCGGCGTTTTCAATATACTGTGATGTAATTTCAGCAACCCCACCTCGGGCACAAACCCCCGGGCTGTCAATAATTTCTATACCACGCATTTCTTCACCGAAAGGAAAAACGACTTCGATTTTGGTGACAATGGTCTGCCAGCTATTTTTCCTTTCTTCGATGTATTTTTTTATTTTGCGGTTGTAGTCCTGCGCCGGGATGTTATGGATGTTAGCTTCCTGAACCTCTGGTGCGTTCAGAAAATCTTCCATCTCAGCTTTTAAAATATTGATCGAAGCCCCTTTATTTGCTGATCGTATTCCGGACTTAACAATAATTTCACTATTAATTGTAGGGACGGGTATATCCCGATACTCATCATCTAACGCCGCATTTTTTCTTAAAAATTCTCTGGCCTCAGCATCTCCGCGGATCTCCTTTTTGTTGCCATTCGCGTAAGTTGCCCTAACATAAAACTCTTCACCATTTTTGATTTCAATGATAGCACTGGTACATTGTTTTACATCCATGGGAAGAAGTTCAACGCCTAAATAAGCATTGATAAAAGTTGATTTTCCGCTTTTAGACTCACCCGCGATCATCAGGCTGAATCGGTCATTGCGAATTTTTTCTACTTTACTGCGGATATCAGTTAACAGTGGTTCTAAACGCTCCAGGGGACTTGGAACCCCTATGCGTTGAGCATTTTTTGTTATCTCTGCGACCAGATCTTCAACCTTTTGATGGGAACCCAGCACCTCATTTTTTCGCGATTTGTAGTCTGTGATCATTACTTTATCCTTAAGCGATCCAAAATATATTAATATAAAAGTTATTAGCTTGCCTTGATGCTACCAGCCACTAGTGACAGGATATGTCAGTAGTGGCTGAACTATCGAAACTTCTATATCGGCAAATCACAGCCCTTCCTTAAGGAAAATATTACTTATGTCGGGCTTAGATTTCTGAATAGAGCTGACTTTTGCGTCAGAATGAATAAAAACCAGGGAAACATTCGCAGGATGATGTGTTTTCCTGGTGATGGAGCAGAGGCAGTAAAGTGTTATAGAAATATGTGAGGGGCTGACCTGCTACAGTGTTTGGCGACTGGTGCGCCACTATAACTGCTTGCATCACTGTCCTGACACTGGAACCCCATCGTTTCGGTTATCATTGTGTGTTAACCGTTCTGCCGACTGGCAAGACAGGCGCTGTAATTTTGGGGTTCTTTTGTCGGAGAGCAGGCTTGTGGATCTGCTGATGAAAAACGGGTCACCATATTTAATTTACCCATGACGCATAATGGGACAACTTGATAAACAAGTCATATCGATTCGTAACCTACCCACCATGAAGTAATGAGTGATTCCGGATTGCCAACGCCCTTACCAATGGAGCAAAAAATATTGTGGCCCTTCTTGCCGACTCCGGCACTCACCGCGATAAAAGCGCGCTGAAGGAAAAGAGTCGTGGTTAGATAATTGCTGTTACCCTTTAAGACCATACTGATCAGATGATTATTACGTATGTTCGAATCCTGTCGGTTTTCATCCACACAACGATTCGTTAAACCTGATTTGGTATGGCTGTTCCGCTGCTCTTTGTGCAAACGCCTTTTCGGATCCTTTGCGTATTTCCAGCCGCGCATTGATGGCTTCTGCCGTAATAGCGCATCCTGTGTTTTCTAACTCCATCACTGCGTAACCGATAGCTTTCGCCATCTCCTCTTTACTCTGTTCTGTTGCTCGCATAAAACCACCTCAACGATAAGGGAATCCACTTTCTCTGACTATTACACCTTCATGCGCAAGGTTACCAGGTGGTTCGATTTGCTCAGGGTGTTCCATGGGCACTTTTGGTGATTAACTTAATGTATTTATAGAATTATATGATTTATATATGGTGTGGCGGGGAGGCAGATTGCCAGGTTATGGAACAATCAAATTGAGGCAGGTTGCCAGAATCACAAACTGTCCGGGCGCGAGTCATGCCATTTACACATTTCCTTTCCGTAGCGCGGTTACCGACGAGTAAAACTCTTGACTATCCCTTCGCCCTGTTAACAAAAAAGCCGCCCATCGGGGGCGGCCTGGTAACACGCTACATCACTTAGAATGACCAGCGGAGATTGGCGTTCACGGCGTTGACACGGGTGTCGGAACCGATTTGCCCTTTATAACCGACATTCAGCGTCGCTGAGTGCGGCAGTGTAAAGCTGACGCCCACGTCGCCTACCAGCATATCCTTGTCAACCGGGTTACCTTCGCTCGTGAAGCCGTCGCTGCCAGCAAACGCCATACGCGAAGAGGCTTTTCTGTCACCGTAGGCGTGCTGCCAGCCTAACGAGCCGTAAAGGCTGACGTTTTTCGGCAGTTCAGTCACCGCGCGTGCGCCGAGCGTCGAGAAGAAGGTATCAACCGTGTCATTACGCACGCTCAGGGCTGCAGCACCGCCGTTCTCTTTGAAGTCATCCGTGTTCAGACGGATATAGCTCAGGTTAACGAATGGCTCGATATTTTGCTCCGGCTGACCGAAGCGGTAGCCTGCTTCGGTGAAGGCCTGCAGTGAGTTGGCGTCGTAATTGGCACTCAGGCGATCCGAGTAGCCGCTGAAATCAACCTTACGTTCGGCGTCAATTTTATGCCAGGTGTAACCCAGTGAGCCACGCAGGGAGAACGCGTCCTGACGCGCCGCTGCATACAGGCCGAGATGGTAATTATCGATATCCATTGAGGAGCGACGGCTGTCGACATCGTAATTTCCACGGCTGTAACCGAAGAAGCCACCCACTCTTACGTTATGACTGTCCAGCTTACGATCGGCACCCAGCAGGAAGCCCGCAGTGTTACCGTCCAGCTTACCGGTATTACCGTCGCCGTCGGTTTTCACCCAGGAGCCGAATGTCTGTCCCCACACACCATTGTTCTGTGCAGGGGCGGACTGGGCAAATGACATGGCCAGCGGCGGGATCGGCAGCGTGTCATTGTCGAATGAACTCGCCATGCGCTGATTCAACACGTTAAACAACTGAGTGCTGCCCGCGATAAGCGTGGACTGAACGGAAGGGTAAGCTTCGCCCGAGAGCTGATTGAACGCGTCGCGTGCTTCCGGTGCGCTTAACATCAGCAGCGAGTTATAGAGTGCCAGCGATGGGCCGCTTTGTGTGAGGGTCGAGAGCGCGCCTGCGGTATTCCACTGGTTGCTCGTTTGTGCCACTGTCTGGAAGATGCCCGGTTTGCCGCTGCCGGGGTTGCCCGTGCCCGGATTACCCGGATTCTCGCCGCCGGGATTACCCGGATTCTCGCCGCCCGGATTACCCGGATTCTCGCCGCCCGGATTGCCCGGATTCTCACCGCCCGGATTACCCGGATTCTCACCGCCCGGATTGCCCGGATTCTCACCGCCCGGATTGCCCGGATTCTCACCGTTCTCTTTCTGCGTGATGCTCAGATCTACGGCATTCGCGCTCTGATTCAATGCCACATCCAGGAAGGCGGATTTAGAGACTGCAGAGGCGAACTGACCATCAATGCCGCCTGCCGAGTTGAGAATGCGATAGACCTGGCCGGTCTGGTAGCTGGTCTGCGGATCGAGTGCGGTGACCTGCACGGTAGCCTGATTGCTGATGGTGGTTTTACCTTCCACGTTCAGCAGATCGCTGCGCCCGTCACCGGTAATATCGACGTCATAGAACGACTCGCCGATAAAGTTCAGGTAGCGTTTCAGCGTCAGGGTGCCGATGCCGCCATCACCCGGGGAAATATGACCGCCGGAGAGGATCTCCGTTTGCCCGAGGGTGCCGTTGCCGCCAAGGGTGCCGCCCGCTTTAATCGACGCGGCGCTACTGTAGCCAAGGCCGTTGCTGACGTCACTCCCGGCGGTGGCGTTGAGGATTAACGTCCCGCCGTTTTCCGCACTCAGGGTCTGGATATCAAAAATATTGGTTTCAGGCTGCGTGTTGATATCACTGGCAATAATGATTTTGCCGCCACGGGCGAGGACATTCGCTTTGAGCCCTGTCAGGTCGCCGCTGAGTGTCGTTTGCCCCGAGGCGTTGATGACATCACCTTCGCCACTCATGGTATTAGCGAACAGATAATTATCATCGGTGTGATTGAAGTAGACGTAGCTGCCGAACAGCCCACCGCGCAAGACAACTGCCGTCTGGGTATCAATGGTGCCCGCGCCACCGGCTTCGCCCAGCGTGGGTTCGGTAAGGCCGGTGCCGGTATCTATATTGCCGCGGCTACCGATAACCAGCGCTCCGCGGTTGGAACCCGATCCGGTATCACCCAGTACGATCGCGTTACTGCCTGCGGAGATCACCGCCCCATCCACCGCTGACACGACGCCGTTACCGTAATCGCCCACGAGGATATTGCCACCGCTGGTGAAGCGGGAATTATTGCCCGCGACGTATAACTCGGCGGTTTTGCGCGTACCGGAAACACCCTCGACCTCAATGCTGCCGACGTTAACTGCGCCGCCGTTGAGCACGTCGAGATCGCCGTTGAGTGTCAGTAACTGGGTGACGTTCCAACGGGAGTTTTCACCCGTCACTGTGGCTTTTGGGTTCAGCTTGTCCGTTTCATCCGGATCGTAGCCATCGCCGATGCGTGCCTGGAGGTTGGTGGTAAGGGTCGCGCCATCCTCGATTGAAACGGTGGAGCGTGAACCTGCGGCGGTGCCGACGCTCAGATAGTTGCTGGTGACGCGAGAGTTCGCGCCAGTAGCGATAAGGTGGCTGTCATAGCCCCGGGTGGTGCCCACCACAATCTCTTTCGCGCTGGCCAGCGCGCCATTTTCGACCCGTAGCGTGCCGAGGCCAAGGTCCATACTGCCGTGCAGTACAAACTGGTCGTTCAGGGCGTTCAGCTCAGCATCCGGTCCGCTGACCGTCACCGTGCTGTTGAAAATCTGACCGTTATAGAGCCTGCCGATATTGACGTTGTAAGCCGTTATTTTCCCGTTATTGATGAGCAAGTTGCCGCTCTGCGTGCGGCCCACATAGACATCGTCGGTATAGACTAACGACTGCGTGACCTGGGTATCGCCGTCAAAAATCACATCGGCAGCCCGGGTATCCTCGGGCATCAATAACATCAGTGGGGCAGAGAACAGAGCGAGGTAAAGTTTAGAAAGTGAGGTTTTCACTTTTAATTGGTGCGAGAAATTGTCATTCACGTGCTATCTCCAGATTGATTAACGTGATGTCGCGAAGGTCATTGTTTTATAGAGATTAAATTCACTGACTTGTATGACGCTTTATTTCGCGAATTCAGGCGTGCAGGTAAATTATCCGGCGAAGCGAAAACCTATAACTCCCTGGTTATTACGCTGCGGCGGGTGAATATAGAGAACGGCAATAACGTTCTCTGCGACAGATTATTTATGGGTAACAACCGGCGTACAGGTTGGTGCGCTCAGGGTTGGCGCAGAGCCTAAAATTCCCGGCATCATCATGGATGAACAATCAAAAATACGGCCCTTTTCTGTGGTCGCGCGATAGGTAAGTTTTTGCCCGCCCAGCGCATCAGGCTGAGCGCCATTCACCTGGGTAACGGTAATTTCATCGGATGATCCCAGCCCCAGCATTTTTGCTGTTTCCGCCTGTAGCAGTGGAATAGCCTGATCGGTTTTCAACGTTGAACAACCCGCTACCATAATTGTAACGGCAAGTGCGATGAGAGGTTTTTTCATAAATTATCCTTGTAATCAGTCCGTATCGATTGCGCTATGGCAAAACATTTCTCTTTTTTAAGAACTGAAATAAGATATTTCTCTTTTCTGGAATTCAAAACCCTCCTAAAGTAGGGAGTGTTGTTGATATGGAAATTGGCAGAATATCGCCCTTTCCACTCACCAAAAGGAGATACCTTTGGGAAAATATTATGCATTGGTTATTGATGACCACCCTTTGGTCGGCAGCGGAATTGCCAATTTTCTGACGTCCCATTTAGGGTTCAGGTCAGTCATGGTGGTGGCTGATGAGGAGAGCTGTCATCGGCATATTCGCGACAATGGCCCTCCAGACCTGCTGATCATTGATTTCTGGCTTTCATCTTCTACCGCACTGAAATTACTAAAAGAAATTAAGAACAACTTTCCTAAAGTGCGTTTACTGGTGGTAAGCGGCGACGAAAATAATGATATCTGGATGAAGGTACAGAGTGCCGGGGGGCATGGTTTTGTACTGAAAAACGAGGCGCCGGAATTATTTGGCGAGGCAGTTCAAGCGCTTATGAATAATCAGACATGGTTTCCGGAGCCTCATGCTGAGATAAATGGAAAAGACAGTGCTATATTGCAAAAATTTAACTTAACGCCACGTCAGGGAGAGGTTTTACAGATGATGATGCGTGGATTGCCAAATAAAAGAATCGCTTCGCAACTTTCAATATCAGAGCCTACGGTTAAAGAGCACATCAGCAATATTTTAAAAAAACTGGGCGTTAATACGCGTGTGGAAGTCATTACGCTGCTTCATGGCCAGCGGGAAGAGACCTCATGAAATGGATAGCCGATGTGGATAATGGCGCCATTTCATCGCGCGCACAGATCCGTCTGCTCAATAATACTTTTATCCGCCTGGTGTTCAGCTTTACCGCTGTGCCTTTTGTCGGCATTCCATTTGCAATCTGGATATATTGGCTGGGGGGAAACACCGGGCCAACCCTTGTCTGGATCGTTATTTACCTGCTCTGTGCGGGGTTAATCAGAATATGGCACCGACGCTATCAGCGGGAAATCAAAGAAAATAACGCAGATGATGTTCTGCGCCGCTGGCTGCCGAATCTTAATAAGGTCGCCTTCGCTCACGGGATGGGTATTTCTTCGCTTTACCTGATTACCCCGCAGAACCAAAACTTTGATTTTTTCCTGCTGCTGAATATCAGCATCGCTGCGATTGTCGCCGCCAACGCGACGCATTTAACACCGGTCATCAGTACCTTTAAACGCTTTTTTTTCTCTTCATGGGGATTTTTAAATCTCGGCATCATCTGGCGTATGGACGATGTGATGTTGATCGTTCTGATGTTGAACCTGCTGTACGGTTTTGCTATCTACCGTCATGCGTTAACGTCGCATGCCTTTTTTATTCAGCAGGCCAGGCTTGAAGAGGAGAGTGCGCGTCTGGCAGAACAATTTCGCCAGGCAAAAGAGGAGGCTGAGCAAGCGCTGCGCGATAAAAACCAGTTTCTGACCACCGCCAGCCACGATCTGCGCCAGCCCGTGCACGCCATGGGTTTTCTTATTGAGGCGATTATTCATAAAAACAGCAATGACGCGCTGATGCCGCAGTTGCTGGACTTGCAGCAAAGCGTGCGCTCCGTTCAGTTGATGTTCAATTCGCTACTTGATCTGAGCAAGATTGAATCGGGCAATATGATGACCACCACAACCCATGTGGACATCGGTGCGCTGTTGGATTCGGTCATCACGCTGTTTCGCGAAGAGGCAAAAAGCCGGGGACTGAAGCTCCGTACCTGGCGGCCTGCCCGGCGCATCTATGTGATGGGCGACCCGCTGCTGGTGCGCCAGTCGCTGATCAATCTGATCCAGAATGCCCTGCGCTACACGCCGCGAGGGGGCGTGCTGGTGGCGATTCGCCCGCGTGGTGAAGAGTGTCTCCTTGAGGTGTGGGACACCGGGGTGGGCATCGCCGATGACGAAAAAAACAAAATCTTCTCTCCTTATTACCGCCCCGAACTGGCGTGGAAAATTGACAGTGCCGGGCACGGCCTCGGGCTTGCCGTGGTGGCGCGCTGTGCGAAACTAATGAACGTCACTTACGGTATGCAGTCTATAGAGGAGAAAGGTTCCCGCTTCTGGATGCGCTTTCAGCAGCATCATGGAGAGAGTAAAGCGCTCGATCCCACCCCAGCCAGCGACGCCGTCGCACCGGTCAGCCGCCGCGCATCGCTACGGGGAAGCTGCCTTGTGGTGGATGACGATCCGCTGGTCACCTCCGCCTGGGAAAGTCTGATGAGCAGTTGGGGGATCGTTGTGCGCTGCGCCGCCTCCGCCGAAGAGGCTTTTGCCATTGTCGACGGGGGATTTACTCCAAGCGTCGTGCTGTGCGATCAGCGATTGCGCTCGGGTGAAAGCGGTTTTGAGATCCTCAAGGCGCTGCTTGAACGCCTGCCAAAGGTCAGCGGAGCGATGGTCAGCGGCGAGTTCAACTCTCCGGTACTGCGCGACGCAGAAGAGGAGGGGTATCTGGTGCTGCGCAAGCCGCTGGAGCCTGCAACGCTGCATGCTCTGTTAACACAGTGGTCGGCCAGCCAGTAAGCGGCGCGCGATCGGCAAAAACGGAGAGGGGAGACAAGTCTCCGCCGCTTAGAAATAATTTATTCCAGCGTCAGGATAGCAGATATTTAATACTGTAATCTGCCTTGCGCTTTATCTGACAGGGAATGGCTTTCTGGGCGAAGGGGACCTGGAATGACGACGTTAATTACCGGGAACCCTCGTGCACGGGTTCCCGGTGTGTTACGGAGCGATTAGCGGCCCGTATTAAAGAAGGCCACGGTTTGCGTCAGCCGCCGGGTTTGTGCTTCCAGAGCGCTGGCAGCGGCAACGGCATGCTGAACCAGTTGGGAGTTCTGATGCGTCACCGAGTCGATTTGTACGATCGATTCATTCACCTGACTTATCCCGATACTCTGCTCATCGGTCGCCACCGAAATTTGCGACATGATGTCTGAAACACGCTGCACGGCTTCAATCATCTCGTCGATATGGCTTCCGGCGGTTTTGATCTGGGTAGAACCGCTGTTGACTCGCGCTACCGACTCTTCGACCAGCACTTTTATCTCCTGTGCGGCTTGAGAGCTGCGCAGGGACAGATTTCGCACTTCACTGGCCACTACAGCAAACCCTTTTCCTTGCTCACCGGCACGCGCTGCCTCAACGGCTGCGTTCAGCGCAAGAATGTTGGTCTGAAAGGCAATGCTATTGACCACCTCAATAATGTTGGCGATTTTACCGGCGCTTTCAGAAATGCCACTCATGGTGCCGTTCACATTCTGCATCATCACGCCGCTACGCGAAGCGATATCCACCGCACCTCGCGCCAGCTCGCGCGCCTGCCCGGCATTTTCTGCGTTTTGTTTTACGGCGGCGGTAATCTCTTCCATACTGGACGACGTTTTTTCCAGCGACACGGCCTGCTGTTCGGAATGTTCAGCGATCTCCTGGTTTCCGGCGACGATTTCATGGGTGCTAGTGTTAATGACTTCCGCGACGCCCCTGATCTCCGCGATAACCGAGGTCAACTGCTCGCGCATGACTCCCATTTCATGTACCAGACTTTCGTTATCGTTGACTTTCTTGTTCACCGCCTGCGACAGGTCCCCGGAGGCGATCCGCGAGACGACTTCTGCGGCATAACGCGGTTCACCACCGAGCGTTTTCAGCGTGCTGCGATTAATGGAATAGACAAGAATCGAAAGTACAAGGCTGATGACAACGAATTCAATCATATTCTGGTAAAGCGAACTCATAAACGCTTGCTGAATATCATCGACATATAACCCGGTAGTGATTATCCAGCCCCACGGTGTCCACGGAATACTGTAGGCAACTTTAGGTTGCGGCTCTGTTTCACCGGGGCGCGGGAAAATATACTGCGTGAAACCGGCGTTATCGTTTTTGGTTACCGCCACCATATCCCGAAAAATATAAACCCCATTTGCATCGGAAATATCTGGTCCTTTGCCAATGAGCGCGGCATTTATCGGGTGCATGATGACCTGCGCCTGGTTATTCAGAATGGTAAAATAACCGGTTTCACCATAACGCAAATCTTTAATAGTCTGAAGGGCCCGTTGCTGTGCCTCCTCTTGTGAAATCAATCCTTTGTCGGCAAGTGCAGCCTGCGTTTTTACAACGTTAAGGGCTAACTGCGATACATGCATTAACTCCCGTTCTCGCAATGTGAGCTGGTTCTCTTTAATTTTTACAGAGCCGAAAAATAACGTTCCGGCAAGACATAACAGCGCGACGATGAGTGGGATCCACAGTTTCTGGGCAAAGGATAATTTCATAGCATGCTAACCTGTTGTTGTTTTATATGGTTGGTTTAGCGTCGGCAACCCTGGTATCAGACCGCGCTATATCTTTTATCGGGAATTAAAGAAAAGAAATTAATCGATAAAATCGATATAAATATTAAATATGTTCCTTTTTTGTTATAAAGAAATTAACTGCTTGGTAAATAAAGAGTTAATATTAGTAACGCGGTTGACGATTTTTATGTCATGAAGATAAATATGAGGGCGATCACACTAATATTTTTAGTGGGATTAAAGTTATTTAATAACAAGCGAAATAGGGAGTGTCAGGGGAGATGAAATGGTATAAAAAAACCCCAAATCAAATCATTCAGGGTTTTCACAAAAGCCATTAACCTCACAAACGATTAACGGTTTTCTTCAATGTAGCGCGCCAAATCCGCAGGGGTTTTCAGCACGGTGGCGACTTCGGTCGGCGGGATCATGCAGCCGTAAACGTCCTGCACTTCCAGCACCAGATCGACCGCCAGAATTGAGTCGAGAATGTCAGACTCAATCAGTTCATCATGAAAGCCCACTTTACGGGATAACACTTTTTCAAACAGGGCGAGAATTTCTTGTTCCATAATAGTTTCCTGGCTAATTAATTCGTGCGGGCATGGGTGTCCAGCAATTTACGATCGATTTTGCCGTTCGGATTAAGCGGCAATGCATCTTTAATAATAATTTGTGACGGCACCATGTAATGGGGGATCACTTTCGAAAGGGATGTTTTGATCACCTCCGGTGCCAGATCCGTCACGCAGAATGCCGCAATTCGCAGAACACTTCCGCATGATTTCATCAGCGGCAGCACTACCGCTTCACTGATGCCGGACATCGCCAGCAGGCGATTTTCAATCTCGTTGATTTCAATACGATAACCGTTCAGTTTGATCTGGCTATCGTTGCGGCCCTGGCAGTAGATAAGACCGTCTTCATAACCCAGATCGCCGGTTCTGTAACCGCGATATTCTTCACTTTCGCGTCGCAGTAATTTTGCCGCGTTTTCTTGCGGCAGGCCGAGATAACCACGCATCACATTTTTACCCCAGATGATCAACTCGCCATCGGTGGTAATTTCCATGTGGGTGTCCGGCATCATTACGCCAACGGGCAGCAGCGGGTTGTCGTTATTGAGAATTTCATCGGTGATTTCAACCACCGTGGTGGCGATAGTCGCTTCCGTTGGGCCGTAGGAGTTAAGGATTTTGGCCTGCGGGAAACGGCGGCGTAACTGTTTTACCAGCGCTTTATTTAATACTTCGCCAATGAAGATAAAGACATTCAGTTCAGGCAGATAGTCGCTATTAAACTGGGGCGACAGCAGGCGCTGATAGGCAAAAGAGGGGGTGGAAACCCAGACGGAAACATCGTTCGCTTTCAGGCGATCCAGCCAGTTTTCCGCCGCGATATCTTCTTTCGCGTTCAGCACAATGTGCCCGCCAGTAGCCAGATTCGCCAGCAGCGGGATCAATGAGAGATCGAAGCTGAACACCGCGTGGTTCATCAGCACCGGTTTTTCCGGCAAGGAAAAGTCCTGACTTACCCACTTCATAAAATGCCATACGCTTTCACGCCCGATCTGCACCCCTTTCGGTTTTCCGGTGCTGCCGGAGGTGAACATGATGTAGGCGAGATCTGGCTCGGCCAGTACCTGGCCGGTTATGCCGGTCGCGATAAATTTTTTCGCGGCCACATCGTAATAGAAGGGGGCATTGGCGAGCTGGCAAATCTCTTTGAGACGCTCCTGCGGATAGATGCAGTCCACCGGAATGTACGGAATGTTGTGCAACAGGCAGCTATAGAGCGCGACGGCAAATTCCGCCTGCTGATGCCCGTACAACACCACCGGCGTACCGGCAGATTGGTTGCATTGTTGGTAACGTTGCGCCCAGTCAGTAACCGCGACGGAAAGCTGCTGCCAGGTGATGGCTTCATCGCTACCGCTGATCGCCAGTTGCTGAGGGGACGCGGGATCGCGTAATGCCGCACGCAAGAAGTCTTGTAGTTCCAGAAGTTCGGAGTCATTTTTCATAAGGGAGACATTCCACTAAAGATGTAAAGGGAGGCCGCGGCGCTTCCCAGCGTCAAAATTCGTCCCACAAAGACAGAAACCGGATGTTGAAGTCCGTTGCTCAAAGCCGGATGGCGTTTGGCAAACCATTGCAGCATGTTGTGAACAACGGAAATGGCGCCAAACAGCGCGCCGCTAATGACATAGTGTCGTTCGAGTCCATTCCATGCCCCCATACAAAACAGGGTGCAGAAGATGCCAATATTTTGCGCCAGCGTTTTGTTCTGGCGGAAAAAGTTGTGCTTCATCAGATTCATATAAATCGGCATAAAGACCACATCCCTCAGCCATTCAGAGAGGCTGATGTGGAAGCGGCGCCAGAAATCCTGCGGGGTTTTCGCCAGAATCGGCATATTGAAGTTTGCCGGAATGTTCAGGCCAAATAAGCGGCCCGCCCCGATAGCCATGTTGCTGTAACCCGCAAAATCAAAGTAGAGATAGGCGCTGTAGGCAATCGACATCACCACGCCCACTTTCAGGGTAAACGCTTCATGGCTCCACGGCTGAACGACCAGAGTATCGACCAGCATGGCGAACAAGAATTTCTGGATAATCCCGGTAATAATTTGCTCTAAAGCTACTAAAAACTGCTCACGAGTCAGCGTGAAAACCGGCTTATTGATATCCGTCATCCAGGTCCGCCAGCGGTACATCGGGCCGGCCAGGATAATAAACGGCATAAACAGGTAGCAGAAATAGTGCAGAAAATTCTGGCCATCCTTTTTACTGCGGTACAGCAGCACATCGATGGCGCGGAAGGTCATAAAAGAGAGCCCGATCATGCCCCAGTGGTTGTTCAGATGTAATTTCACCAGAAACAGCGGCAGTAACGTTAATGTGACCGCCTGCCAGGTTTTTAACCAACCTTTCTCTTTTAATGTGACAAGAATATAAAAACTGAAGAAGACTGCCGCCGGGACAATATAGTCGCCTTCGAAGATATACCCCCAGCCTAAAGCCGCCAGCACGGAAAAAGCGGATATATATGTCAGCCGGTAACGCAATACGCGGTTAACCAGCGCAAACACCAGCGCTGATGAGAACAAATAGAAGAAAAACATGCCTGAGCTGTACATTATTCGTCCTCAGAACTTTTGATATTCAAAATGCAATTGCAAACTCATGCTGTCATCCACGGAGGTCCACGCGACAATGGTTATCGCCAGCAGGAGATAAAGTAAAAACAGGCGAATGGCGGTTTTCATCATTTAAAGTTCTCCGCGATAAAGCGAACCATAGGAACCCATGCCGTTTCCGATGGGTGCAGGCGGTCCCAGTTCCAGCCGTTTTGATACGGCATCGCATACATATCTAAATAAGGCACCTGATTTTCCGTCAGGATTGCCTGAATTTGTTTATCAACCGGCTGAAACGTATTGGTATTGGTCAGCGCCCATGGGTTAATCGGGTCGACAATCGCAATCACCTGTACATGGCGCTCTTTCAGGAGCTTGATGGTGGCGCGGAAAACCTCGATTTGCTTCGGCACGACAGGCGTGTCATCCCACTGCTCAGGGGTATCCCCGGCCTCATAAATCGCCTTGTCCATCCACATCGTGGCTGCACTTTGCTTGCGCGCTTTATTGAGTTCACGGGCATTCGCCAGCTCTTGATCCCAGTCGGGCATCGTTATGTTGCCAGGCTGTGCGGGCCAGGGTTGCGCGGCAGGCTGCGGCTCAATATTGAGCAGGTCCAGCCAGTCGTTTTTTATCATGGTGCAGAAGTTGGCAAACTGATAGCTCACCTCTTCCCAGATCAGGTCCGGATGCCAGCCATAAATGGCCATTTCACCAAAACTCAAATGGCTGATATCGTCCGCTTCAATATGTTTTAAGTAATTGACCAGCAAAGGACGAGCCTGCTTGTCTTTCATTAATGGATCGAAAATTGAACCCGGAAAATTATCCGCAAAGATCGCCGGAGGAAGCCCATTTGAATAAAAGCTATCCGGTGCAAGGAGCAACACTACTTTACTGTTTGCGTTAAGGCTGTCTTTAAAACGGGAGAACAGTAAAAATTGTGTGACGTCGTCGACATAACTATCGCCATATGCCACTAAAGGTCTGTGCAATTGCTTATTGAAGTAATTATAGACGGCGTAATGTTCATTTTCGGAAGTAGAAACTTCTGACGCCCCGATAAAGAAAATTGCATTCCCTTGTAATGCATGGGAAATGGTGGCTATTTTTTCTGCTTGCTCTTTTGGTGTGCCTTCCATCGATTTAATCAGCGGCTGGAATTTAAGCGGCGGATCAAAGCTCGTCACCACCGGGTGAACGCTCAGGACCAGGATGGCAAGGAGAGCCATCAGGATATGTAGGCAGAGAGTATTTTTGATTTTCATTATCATTATAAAAAAGTAAGACTACATGACATTAACTTGTTTAAAATTTGTTGTTTCTTAGCGTTACAACAAATAGACAACAATTGGGACAATGGGTATTTGGACTTTATTCCAATCTATCTTCTTTGACATTCTATACCAGGTGCATCTGAAAAGATGAGCATTGCTGTGTAACGGTATGTACAGCGTTAGCGTGTTAATAATAAGCACTGCATCCAGGAAGATAAGGGCTTGCCGCGACTGACATTTCCCTTGTTACTGCGAGTGGTAATCAACAACGATAAAAGCGCAGGTATACTTAACTGCAGCCGTCGGCGATGCGATTTTGATTGAGGCGATACACACGATTGCCCGCTTCGGGAGAGAAGCGGACGTATCTGTTCTGTACTATTTCACAGGTACAGGGCGGCAAAGGAGGATACCCTACGTCATCCGACGCGTCTGAGCGATAAGACATCAACACGACGAAAGTAAGATCAGCACGCTCTTATCATTAGAGCAAGCCACTCGCTTTCAAATACGCCCACCACGGGAACCCGACGGTAATATGAATAACAAATGTTAATAATGCGACAATCGTACCCGTTATCCACCAGGATTTTATATGATTATAGCCAGCCGCAAAAATAATTGGCCCTGCCGCGCCGTCATAATGGGTAATGCAGCCACCGGATGCAAATAAATAACGAATTTTCAGGATAGGGTTTGCTCACCAGACCAATGATCGCCGCAAGATAAATACTGGCCAGTACCCATGCCTCTTTTGATAGGCTGTCAGGCGGTGTTGTCATTAATGAAAGGCTGATAATGAAAGCGAGGAATAATAATTTAGCGCTCGCTTTAATTAATTCCTTCCTTTGACAATAGCAGAGGTCTCATTTAAAAATGAGACCTCTGCCAATTCAAAAAAACAGGTAATGAGAAGGCGAAAAACATGCCCGAAAATATTACCGTGCATGTTTTTTAGACGATTACATTGTTACCACGTCAATTCGCTGCGTTTCCGCTACTTGATACTCTGCCAGCGTATGGAAATTTAAGTAACGATAGGTCTCTTCACGGGTGTCATTGATTTTGTCCATATGCCAGTGATACTGCTCAACCGTCGGCATTTTTCCAAGCATGGCCGCGATGGCACTGAGCTCAGCCGACGCCAGGAAGACGTTTGCATCGGTACCAAGGCGGTGCGGGAAGTTGCGGGTGGATGTTGAAACAACGCTGCTCCCTTCCTTGACCCGGGCCTGGTTACCCATGCAGAGAGAACAGCCCGCCGGTTCGATGCGTGCGCCGGAACGGATGAACTTATTAAAATAACCTTCGCTTGAGAGCTGTTGGGCATCCATTTTGGTTGGTGGGGCAATCCACAGGCGGGCAGGGATCTCTTTTGAGTCGGCCAGCAGCTTCCCGGCGGCCCGGAAGTGACCAATGTTTGTCATGCAGGAGCCAATGAACACTTCTTGTACCGGTGTGCGCGCAACCTCAGACAGTAAACGGGCGTCATCCGGGTCATTGGGCGCACAAACGATCGGCTCCGTAATTTCAGCCAGGTCGATGTCAATAATTGCGGCGTACTCGGCATTTTCATCAGCGCTGAGTAATGACGGATTGGCCAGCCATGCTTCGATCTCTGCAATACGCTTTTCAAGGGTCGGCGCGTGCTGATAACCCTGGCTAATCATCCAGCGCAGCAATGTGGCATTGGAACGCAAATATTCGGCAACGTTTTCTTCTTCCAGGCGTAGCACACAGGCAGCCGCTGAGCGCTCTGCGGAGGCATCCGCCAGTTCAAAGGCCTGCTCAGCCTTCAACATGTGTAAACCTTCGATTTCCAGAATGCGACCGGAAAATATATTGCGTTTGTTTTTCTTCTCGGTGGTCAGCAACCCTTGTTTAATGGCGTAGTAAGGGATCGCGTGAACCAAATCGCGCAGGGTGATCCCTTTTTGCATTTCACCCTTAAAGCGGACCAGCACAGATTCCGGCATATCGAGCGGCATAATCCCCGTGGCGGCGGCAAAAGCAACCAGCCCGGAACCGCCCGGAAACGAAATCCCTAAGGGAAAGCGCGTATGTGAATCTGCGCCCGTACCGACGGTGTCCGGGATCAGCATACGGTTCAGCCATGAGTGGATAATTCCATCGCCGGGTTTCAGTGCAACGCCTTTTCTGCTGGTAATGAACTGCGGCAGTGTCTCATGCAAATTAACATCGACGGGTTTGGGATAGGCTGACGTATGGCAAAAAGACTGCATCACCAGATCGGCAGAAAACCCTAAGCATGCAAGGTCCGTCAGCTCATCACGTGTCATCCCGCCGGTGGTATCCTGCGATCCCACGGTGGTGATTTTAGGTTCACAATATTGCCCAGGACGAATACCTTCCACGCCGCACGCTCTGCCCACCATCTTCTGTGCCAGCGTAAACCCGGCTGAGGATGGCGCAGGCGCTTTGGCTTTCCTGAAAATGGACGCTGCCGGCAGGCCTAAAGAGGCCCTGGCTCTTGCCGTTAAGCTGCGGCCAATGATCAACGGGATGCGACCACCCGCCTGGACTTCATCCAGCAAGACGTCTGTTTTCAGTCTGAATGAGGCAATAAGCGTCTGATCGTTATGATGGCGAATCTCCCCTTTGTACGGATAAAGATCAATCAACATTCCTGTCGATAAACCGGAGACATCCACTTCAATGGGTAATGCGCCGGAGTCCTCCAGGGTATTGAAAAAGATCGGCGCAATTTTTCCGCCTAAGACAACGCCCCCGCTGCGTTTATTGGGGACAAAGGGAATATCCGTCCCGATATGCCAGAGGATGGAGTTTGTTGCGGATTTTCGTGAAGAGCCGGTCCCTACCACATCGCCAACGTAAGCAAGAGGATACTGGCGGGCTTTTAGTTCCCGGATCTGGGCGATTGGCCCGTATTGCCCCGGTTGGTCCGGGTTCACGCCTTCGCGGGCGGAACTCAGCATGGAGAGCGCATGCAGGGGAATGTCCGGACGTGACCACGCCTCAGGGGCTGGCGAAAGGTCATCGGTATTGGTTTCGCCGGGCACTTTAAAGACTGTCAGCGTGACTTTTTCCTCAAGCTTCGTGCGTTCGCTAAACCACTCGGCATTCGCCCATGACGCAATAACCGCTTTGGCATGCACATTCCCGTTACGGGCTTTTTGCTCGATATCGTTAAATTTTTCAAAGATAAGAATAGTGTGGCTGAGTTTATTCGCCGCTAACTGAGCCAGTTCACTATCGTCCAGCGAATCAATGAGCGGCTGAATGTTGTAGCCCCCCTGCATGGTTCCAAGAATAGTGATAGCGTCCTGCGGCGTGATACCGAATTCACTTGTTTTTGCTTTGATAATTTTATCAAGGAATTCTGCTTTCACTTTTGCAGCAGCATCAACGCCGGGAGAAACCTGGTTAATTAACAGGTTAATTAACGCCTCTCGATCCTCGCACCGTTTATTTTCAAGGAGGGCAATTAATTCTCTGACTTGTTGCGCGGTTAAGGGTTTAGCGGGTATTCCATTTTTTGCGCGCTCAGCGACATGCTTCTTATATTCTTCAAACATAAAATATCCTGACCTTATCATAAGGAAATTAAAAAATGTGCTATGGTGTTTTTACATCAAATAATCATGTTGCTATTTTTAATAGCCCTTCTCCAAATTCAGATATTCTTTCAAGACCATATTTCCACTCACCAAAACCTGATTCCGAATTAATATGGCCAGCGTCACCCATGTCGATAAGCTCACACCCCCAGCAGTCGGACCAGAATAGCGCGCGGTTGAAGGACATTAGCGGGTCATTACGACTGGCAAAGACAAGGCCCGGCACGTTCAGCTTTGATGCGGTGACGATCTCTTCAAGTTCAAACCAGGAAGGTTCCGCCGGTGCGACCATGACAATTCCGGCAATATTTGACGCCTGACGCTGAGCCTGATACCAAGAGGCAAGGGCACCAAAGCTATGCCCAATTAAAATAACGGGTAATTTGCACGTGGTTAATTCCCTGCGGATCGCGGCACACCAGTTTTCAATATCCGGCTGGATCCAGTTTCGTTGGCTTATTCTTTTCCAGCGAGGTAACTGGCGTGCCCAACAGGTTTGCCAGTGGTACTCGTCGCTATCCCTCAATCCTGGAACCAGAATAGTGGTAAAAACATCATCCAGTGCTAACAGGTGCGATATTGTCATGGTAAATTCCGTCAATCTTTCGTTTTCGCCCTCAGGCTGGAAAACGGGAAAGGAGCCAGGTTACGGCCAGCAGATCGGCGCTTCCTCCCGGACTTAAATTTCGGGCGATAAACGCCTTGTCCATATTAAAAAGAGCCTGCCTGAACCTGTTGCCGGTAAGATGTTTAATACGCAGAAGTCGGGCCGCATACCGCCTGGCATAGCGCAATCCATCAAGGCCGCCTCGCGAGAGGATATTGGTGTCAGGATTATGGGCAATTAAGGAAAGCAAAACCCGCAGCAAAGACTCCTCTGGTGAATAACCCGCCGTTATGGCTTTTTCCCATGCGGGTAAGCCGTAGTGCCTGACCGTCACAAATCCGCTTTCCGCTTCACCACGGGCGCCCGTGAAGCCATGATCCCGAAACAGTTGCTCACCTTTGGTCTTCGCATCGCCATGTTGTTTCAACTCACGGCTCACCATACCGGCGCAGATCAGACTCATTTCACGGCAGAGTGTGCTGCGATCGATCGCTTCGCCTTTGCCTTGCAGACGCCCGGCGGCGGAACAAAGCAGACCAAGCGAAAAGATCCCCCCTTTATGGGTGTTGATGCCCCCCGTCGCGCGAAACATGGCCTGCTCACAGGCAAGCCCGATAGGGCGGATAGCCCGAAGTGTCTGGCCGGGCTCCTGTCTGGCCGTCTGCATCCCTTTGGAGACAAACAACGCAAACCACGGGGCAATGGCCGCGATACTGGACATAAAGAGCTTCATATTCATATCCGTATGCGAACCATTGTTATGGCGGTCTACCAGCCCCGGTTTGGGGGTCAAAATCACTTCGCGGTACATCGCCTCTGCGGCGAGTTCAGCAACGTTAAGCCCCTCAACCAACGGTTCACTTCTGGTGGCAGAAATAGTCATTGATCCTGGCCTCCATGACAGTTTGCAGGGAATGAAGCGAATGGCGCCGCATGCGTGAACAGACATGTGCGGGTTCATCACAGATGAAGCAACGTCTTTTGTTTTCACCTACGGATTTACGGCTTAATAAGCCGTTCTCCGGGCAAAACACATCGATATCCCACAACCTGCCCAGAGGATGGCCCTCCTCAAGAAGGATGGTTGCCTTTTTGACCTGCGATGCAGGTGCATTAACGGACCAGAATGACTCCGGTCCGGTGATAAGCAGGCGAGCGTCGTGCCGGACGATCTCCCAGCCATTAGCGAGAATAAGCCCCGAAAGAGCCGCATTCGCCACCTCCATTACAGCCCTGGAGACCGGCGTGTCTTTGACCTCGCCCGGCCAGACCAGGGTCGTCGAAATGAGCGTCTGTCCCCACTGTGTTAACCAGCGCTGCTGTTGCTCTGCGCGGGCGTCTCTCGAGGCTAATAGCTGCGCTAATGAGACAGGTAAACACGCCGCGTCTGCCATCGCGTTCATTACTCTTTTACCTGCCGGACGACATCAATGACGCTTCCATCACGGTAACGAACAATGCCCACAATTTTGTCGGTAAATTCGATGGCTTTTGGGTGACCGCAGATTTCCAGAGCGCGCTGATGCAACGCCTCAATACTCAGTACAGGCAAACCTGCATCCACCAGCCGCTGATGAATGTCAGGACGTGAAGGGTTTACGGCAATACCATGATCGGTAACCAAAACATCAATGCTTTCGCCCGGCGTCACGCAGGTGGTTACCTGCTTCACCACCGTTGGAATTCGGCTACGGATAAGCGGAGCTACTACCACCGTCAGGTTTGCGGCGGCAGCCACATCACAGTGACCACCGGAGGCACCGCGCATCACGCCATCAGAGCCCGTCAGCACGTTAACGTTGAAATCAGTATCAATTTCAAGGGCGCTTAAAATCACGATGTCGACCTGGTCGCAGCATGCCGCTTTGGATGACGGATTCGCGTAAACGTTGGTGGAAATCTCAACATGGTTTGGGTTTCTGGCTAAAGAAGCGGCGGCGGCGCCGTCAAAACTCTGGGTATCCAGCAATTTGGCGATCAGCCCCTTTTCATGAAGATCCACAATGCTGCCGGTGATACCGCCTAAGGCAAAACTCGCCGTGATGTTTTTATTTTTCATGCGCGATTCTAAAAAGCGCGTACAGGCCGTTGATGCCGCGCCAGAACCGGTCTGAATGGAGAAACCCTGTTCGAAATAACCGGAGTGCTCGACCACATCCGCCGCCGAGCGCGCAATCATCAGCTCACGAGGATTGCTGGTTACACGGGCCGCACCGACACTGATTTTTGCCGGGTCGCCTACGCTGTCAATTTTTACGATGTAATCGACCTGGTCCTGAACAATGCTTGCGGGCATATAAGGGAAGGGCTCGATGGATTCGGTCAGCAGTACCACGCGTTTAGCGTACTGCGCATCGACCATCGCATAGCCGAGTGAGCCACAGCGTGATTTACCGCCGCTCCCACTCGCATTGCCATATTCATCAGCACATGAGACAGCGAGGAAGGCGACATCAATATTAATTTCACCTTTCTGGATGAGATTAACGCGACCGCCGTGCGAATGAATTTCTACCGGTTGCGCCATCAGACCATGCGAAATCGCATCGGCTAATTCCCCGCGCATGCCGGAGGTGTAAATTTTAGAAATAACACCGTTACGAATATGCTGAATTAAGGGGGCGTTACAGGTCATTAATGAACTGGATGCCAGGGTAATATTTTTCAGACCCAATGCAGCGAGTTTATCAACGACAAGGTTGATAACTTTATCGCCTTCACGAAAGGCATGATGAAATGAAATTGTCATCCCATCACGTAATTCGCAGCGGTCTATTATCTCGTCCAGACTGTCACAAAGTTTACGCTGGTGCTTTTGCCCGACATCTGCCAGATAAGGTGTGGTCGCGTTGGCATGGGTAAATGCCACATATTTTTTTGATTGCCCGACCTGTTCTTGTAAAGCTTCGATTAATTTCATCTTTATTATCCCGTCGATTAGTGGCGAATGCCTGATGCTTTTCTTCTCTCAAGAACGACCCTGGCGTGATTGATGATTGGCGCATCGATCATTTTGCCATTCAGAGAAATTACACCCAGCCCGCTACGTTCACCTTCTTCGGCGGCAGCGATGACGCGTTCTGCATAATCAACCTCTTCCTGGGTTGGCGCATAGGCGTTATGCAGCAACTCGATCTGCCGTGGATTAATTAAAGATTTACCGTTGAAGCCCATGCGACGAATTAAATCCACTTCTTTTAAGAAGCCTTCTTCGTCGTTCACATCGCCATAAACAACGTCAAACGCATCGATACCCGCGGCACGCGCCGCATGGAGAACCGCACAACGCGCATAAAACAGTTCAGTACCGTCTCCGCGTTCTGTCTGCATATCCATCACATAGTCAAATGCGGCTAACGCAATGCCCATCAGTCGCTCTGAGGAGCGGGCAATGGCAACAGCATTGATAACGCCAATTGCAGATTCGATAGCCGCCATCACCTGTGTGGAGCCAACCTCACGGCCACAGCTTTCCTCAATGCGCACAATTTCACGTTCAAGCTCATGAATATCTTCTGGTGTATCTGTTTTCGGCAAGCGAATAACATCGACCCCGGCGCGGACCGCCGCCTCAAGATCTTTTAAACCGAATGGGGTGTTTAATGGATTAATGCGTACCACCGTTTCAATATCTTTATACATGGGATGCTGGAGGGCGTTAAAAACCAATATACGAGCGCTGTCTTTCTCCCTTAACGAAACCGCATCTTCAAGGTCAAACATGATTGAATCCGGTTTATAAATAAACGCGGTCGATAACATAGAAGCGCTTGAGCCCGGTAAGAAAAGCATACTGCGGCGTAATTTTTTCATTGTAATTTCTCCCAGTTAATTTCATCGCTACAGGTTCCGCGCAGGATGGCGACTTGCATCCGGGAGCGGATAACACAATCCAGTGCGCCTTTATCATCAACAATGATTTGCCCGTGGGTGACATTGAATGCAGCCAGCGTTTCTTTGACAACCTGGGTAATTTGTTCGCCAAATTGCTTCATCACTTCGCTATTAATAACAATATCCAGCCCGCTGTCAGAAGGGCTAACTTTAACCATGAGGTCGCTCGATTCCAGCGTGCCCGCCAGAGCTGCCTGTATAATTTTCATGTTAGAGTCCTACGCTAATACTCATAAGATTCCCTGCCAGATGTTGTTCCGGCAAGTCAGGGTGATTTGCTTTTAGCCAGTTATATAAGTAAGGCATGGTGCTTTCGGGCACCATATTTCTTGCGACTGACAGTTTGTTCTTATTCAAGAGGGCGCGAACAGCCGATGCTGAGATTGGATAATTATTTTCATCGGTTTTTCTGTCGATTTCATGCACTTTAATGGCGGTGGAGGGAATGACCAATTCGTCTTCAAGCCAGTGGTGCATAGCCTGGTTATACTGGGCTGTAACTTTACAATATGGCTCAGTGCCAACGAAACGATGTGTAATACCCAGTGCGGGCGCAATATAACGTCGGAACATAATTAAATCGATCGCGGAATAGACATCATTCACCATCTGTTTCTCTTTTAAAAAATAGCTGGGAAAAGTGCCGCGAGAAATAATGTATCTGGAACCGGGATGTACCGTTACGTTAGTGAGATGTTTTACCCCGTCACGCACCATTGCAATGCGCTCAGTAAAGGAGAACTGTGATAAGTTTTCTTCCACAACAAATACATGCAGCCAGTCGCACGCACGGGCGGCCTGCTCGATAAGGAATTGGTGCCCTAACGTGAAGGGGTTGGCATTCATAACGATACCGCCAATATTGGCCGCCGGGACGAAAAATTCTGCGCGCAGTTTCTTACAGTAACGGTGGATGCCAACCGGGGTGTTTTCCATTAACGCGGCTTTGCCATCAAGGGTGGCTAAAGGAAAAAAGCCGCAACCACGGAAAGATTTAACGTTATCAGGGCAGGTTAAAAGGAACAGATGATGATCGCCGTTCTGGTTTGCCAGATTTTCCGCTTCGCGAATCAACTGTAATCCCAGCGATGTTCCGCGCCATTCAATATGCACAGCGATACATTTTAATGTATTACCCGCCAGGCCCGCACAGGCAATTAATTCTTTGCCCGCGCGCGCAATGACGAATTGCCCGACATCATCATCTATTCCTAATCCATTACTTTTCAGAAATGCGATAATCTCGTCTTTGAGAACACCGTTGCTAGTTTCAACCGTATCGAATTCTAGCGTTTTTTCGGCATACATCTAAATTTCTCCTGACCTGGTGTTCATCGATACTGAATGACGCGTGTGTTATGACAAGCGAATTAAAGGGCAAATGAATGGGATGGCGACGTCGACTCGACAATGGTATTGGTCAGCCTGCCTAATTTCTCGATAGCGACTTCGACACAATCACCTTCATGCATGAATAAAGGTGGATTGCGTTTTTTACCAACACCACCCGGTGACCCCGTAATAATGACATCGCCAGGGCTAAGCGTCGTGAAGGTGCTGATATAAGCAATGAGATCGGCGACTTTGTGAATCATGCTGGCTGTTGAATCATTCTGCACCAGCATGCCATTCAAATACGTCTGAATGGATAACGCGTGCGGATCGGGGATTTCATCAACGGTCGTCATGTAGGGCCCGAAAGCGCCGGTCTGACGCCAGTTTTTACCGGCAGTAAACCATGCGTGCTGCCAGTCGCGAACCGAACCGTCCATATAACAGCTATAGCCCGCCACATGGCTTAACGCATCGCTACGATTAATATTCTCGCCCGCTTTTCCGATGATGACGGCCAGTTCGCCTTCGTAATCAAATTCCTCAGTAAGATTCGGTTTGATGACCGGTCGTGCGTGGCCCGTCTGCGAATCCGGGAAGCGAATAAATAACGTTGGCGCGTTGTTGGTTTCGGAGAACTCCTTTCTTTTTTCTGCATAATTCATTCCCACGCAAAAAATTTTTCCAGGCTCCTCAATAACCGGTAAGAACGTAATATCTTTATCTGTAATATCCGCCGGGTAGTCAACATATTGCTGGGCGACATCGAGAGCATCCCATTGCAGGAGATCTTTTAATGTTGGATATTGCTGACCAATTTTTTGACCAAGGTCGATAATACCTGCTTCGGTATAAATACCGTAGCTTTTACGACCGTGATGAATGTAACTTGCAAGTTTCATAATGACACCTAATTCTGGCTTTTAAACTTTATTTACTCACGCCAGTTGATGGCGTGAGTGGTATATCGATTGCGATTATTTTGACGTTTCTGCAGGCACCAGATTCGCTTTCGCGCCTGAGGCAAGATGTGTTGCGACAATCATACCCAGCACCAGCAGAGCAATAATAAATGCGGTCATGCCTGCCCAGCCGGTTGAGTGGAAGACGAAACCGTTCAGGAAGCCAATAACAGAGCCGCCCATGTAGTAGAAGAATAAATAGAGGGCGACGGCCTGCCCGCGAGCATGTGTGGCGTTCTTACTTACCCAACTCAGACCGATGGAATGGCAACCGAAGAAGCATGCCGTAAAGATGACGGCACCCATGATAAAGATGATGACGTTAGAGGTTAGCGTCAGCAACATCCCCAAAGACATGATGGCGAACAACACGCGAAGCACATTCATGCTGCCATATTTCGCAGAGAACCGCCCGGCCTGTGGCGCCGTGAAAAAGCTTAACGCAAAGCTGAAAGAGAGCAGCCCGGCGTTGGCAGGGGAAATATGGAACGGCTCGCCCTTAAGGAAGAAAGCCAGATAATTGTAGAGAGAGGTGAAGGTACCAAAAATGATAAAGCTAATAACAAATGCCAGAGCGAGTTTTTTATTTTGAAAATGCGACGCGGCGCCCTTCACAACACGGAATACATTCAGAGTTTCCGTCGGTTTGAAGTTTTTGGAGGCGGGCAGAATAAAGTAAACCAGTAGCGCAACAACAATCAGGCTTGCCGCAAAACCGTAGAAAATCGTGTTTATAGAGATGTGTTCAATCAACTGGCTGGCTACGATACGGCCCGACATTCCACCCATTGAGTTGCCAAACACAAAGTAACCGGTTACCACGCCCGCAACGACCGGGGCCACTTCTTCGCTAATATAAGCCGTTGCCGCAGCGGCAATGCCGCTCAGCGCCAGGCCAATAACAGCACGTAACGCCACCAGCATCGCCCATGACTGGACCAGCGGGCACAGAATGGTGAGTAACCCACCCAGTAATAAGGAGACAATAATCAGGCGCTTACGGCCATAATGATCGGAAAGTGTACCCGTGAATAACAGACCAATGGCAAGCAGGGCGGTTTCTGCGGAAAGAATGATACTGACCTGACTGACCGGGACATCATATTCAACCGCGAGAACAGGTAACAACGGTTGAATGAAAAATAAAGATGCTAATTCAGCCAAACCTGACAGGGCTAAAGCAAAGATGACACGGATGTATTGACTCGCTGTGACATCGCCGGAACCGCCTGAAATATTTTTAACGTTCGTTATAGCCATAATATCCTCGACATTATTTTTCTGGTACAGAGCTTCTTAGCCATTACAGGCTAAAGGTATTAATCGGTAAAAATTCTAAAAGGCTGGCTGATGTTCAGATAACTTCCGCTAAAGCGATTTCCGGAACATAAACACTACCCTCAAACAATTTACGGGTCGTTCTGATTACAGCAGCACGGGTGTTTTCGATTTTATTTCCGTCTTTTAATAATGAGACTGTAATTTTTCCGCTTGGGTGTTCAATATTAACAATATTGGTAAATGCATCTTTCGGTTGGTCACTAATGATTTTCTGGGCAACAGAGCCATCAATGATGGTTGCTGTTGAAATACCAATAGATCCGGTAATAGCCAGTGATTTATGGCAATTATGCGGCATGAAATAGCGAACCTTAATCGTGCCGCCCGCCGTAGGTTTGCTCAGAAGCACAGGTTTGGGAATCACTTTGTCGCTGACATCGCCAAAACCCATGGCCTCGCCAGCCTTGCGACGGATTTTTTCAAGCCGTTGCATGAATGCCAGATCGGCTTCCAGCTCTGCGGGGGATTCACCACCGGTTTTATCCATCTGCTGTGCATCGATTAAGATCATCGGCATCGCCATATCAATGCAGGTGACTTCCACCCCTTCAAAAACATCCGTTGTGTTACCGGTCGGGAGTAATTTACCGGTTTTACAGCCTGCGGAATTGAGAAACGTTAAACCGACCGGCGCTGCCGCACCAGGCACGCCATCAATTTGCGTGTCACCCTCATAGCACACTTTGAAATCAGGGGTTTGCACTTCGGCGTCAACACATGTTCCGGTGTTGAGATTGCGGATGCGAACCGTGGTGACTGGGTTTTTTGCCGCAACCAGCCCTTTTTCAATGGCAAAGGGGCCAACCGCACATAACATATTTCCGCAGTTGGGCGTGGTATCCACACGGCGCTCTTTCACCATGACCTGGGCAAACAGATAGTCAATATCCGCATCCGGGCTCTCTGAACGGCTCACAATCGCCACTTTACTGGTTTGCGGGCTGCCGCCACCGATGCCATCAATTTCCAGCTCATGGCCCGCACCCATCAGCGCCAGCAGAACCGCATCACGTTCCTGAACATCGGTGGGCAAATCGCTTGCCAGAATAACGGGTCCCTTAGAAGTACCGCCGCGCATCAGTACGCAAGGTATGTTGAACATAGGTTTTCTCTTTCCACACATTAAATGATGCAGTAAGCGTCCCATATGCGGATAAATAACTCTAATGTCAAAAAACGAAGGATTAATGCGTTTTACACATTAATAAGCTGTCGGTTACGATGGTTTAATAGCGGGGTAAACGTGGGGGGATAAACATGCAGCATGAATTACAGGGTATTCAAGCTTTTGTTAAGATTGCGGAAATTGGTTGTTTCACAAGGGCGTCACAATTTTTACACATCTCCCAGCCGGCTTTAACAAGGCGAATAAAAAAGCTTGAGGAGAGTTTGGGCACAACGTTATTTGAGCGGTCGACCAGGCGAGTAAAACTGACCGCCGTCGGGCGAGATTTTCTGCCTAAGGCAAAGAATCTCATCGATTTTTATGAAAGCTCTATTCTCAGCATTAAAGAGATGGCAACGCATCAAACGGGGGTTATTACGCTCTCCTGTTTACCTACCGCCGCGTTCTATTTCTTGCCCTCCGTTATTCGTGATTACAATGAACATTACCCGAATATTCGCATCCGCATTCTTGAGCATAGTGCCAGCGACTGCCTCGAAGCCGTGCTTAATGGCGACGCAGATTTCGGCATAAATATGATAAACATCACACATCCCAATATAGAGTTTACCCCTCTGGTGAATGAACCTTTTGTTCTGGCCTGTAAACGCGATCATGAACTCGCCAAAAAATCGCTGGTGATGTGGGAAGATCTTGCCGGGCTCCGGCTTATCAGCGTCCGCAAATCGAGCGGCAACCGGCTTCTGATCGACCAGGCGCTCGAAGGGTTCGACTGGCAGCCGAACTGGTTTTATGAAGTCAGGCATCTCTCTACATCTCTCGGGATGGTGGAAGCGGGTCTGGGGGTTGCGGTTGTCCCCAGCCTGGCAATGCCTACCGATGAGCATCATGTGCTGGTTAGCCGTCCTCTTATCGAACCCGTTATCCGAAGAACGCTTGGCTTAGTGTTAAGAAGAGGGGATTCATTGAGCCCGGCGGCCGAGAAATTTCGCGAGATGTTGATGAAGTTATGGTCGCAGGATAAAACCAGCCCATGGATTGGTAAATTCAGTCATTAAGCGCAAGGGGAGTGGCTGCCGGGCATGGGAGTGTCAGAAACGGGTGTTTGCGAAGAGTAGCGATGCGGTGCTGCTCTTACGCGTCACGGACACCTTCATGTTGTAAAACACTGCGGTGTCCGTGACGTTATTGAGGATTCAGATGTTCGTTCTTATGCCCGGTCTGACTCACTGTGCCCTGGCGGGGATGAGCTTTCTTGCAAAATCTGCGTGGGTGCTTTCTCGCCGTACTGTTGTGCCAGGAAGCGTGAAGTGACTGACCACCTCATTAAGGATTTCGGTTCTGGCATTGAGATTATTGGCAGACGTCGTCACCTGTTGGACAAGTCCGGCATTTTGCTGTGTCACTCTGTCCAGCTCCGCAACCGCATGGTTGAGCTGTGAAATCCCCTTACTTTGTTCATCGGAGGCCAGTGCAATCTCGCCGATAAGCGTATTCACGCTGGCGACATTTCCTTTCACCTCTGTCATTGCCGCACCCGCAGCATCGGTAATCTCTTTGCCCTCATGCACCGAAACGATGGCTGATTTTATCAGGGCCTCGATTTCCCGTGCGGCCGTTGCGCTACGCTGGGCAAGGGAACGCACTTCTGTCGCCACCACAGCAAAACCGCGCCCCTGTTCACCCGCTCGCGCCGCTTCTACTGCTGCGTTAAGCGCAAGGATATTGGTCTGGAAAGCAATGCTATTGATGGTTGAGGTGAACTGGCGAATCTGCTCAGAGCCGTCCGCAATACGGTTCATGGTGCTGGCAAGATTCTCAACCAGTTCGCTGGCTTTTTCCGTCGTTTCTGCGGTCGTCACTGACAAGTCGCGAACCTGGCGGGCGTTATCCGCGTTATGGCTTACCGTTGAGGTTAACTCTTCCATACTCGTCGCCGCCTGCTCCAGAGACGCCGCCTGCCGTGTGGTGCGGTTTGCCAGGTCGCTATTGCCCGCCGCGATCTCACTTGCTTCGCGATGAAGCGCGTCACTGTTTTCGCTTATCGCGGTGACCGTCTTAAGGAGACTGTGCTGCATTTCCCGCACCAGGGGGATCATCTGGCCGACGCAGTTACGTCCAATATCTTTCGGCTCACGGGTAAGGTCACCCTGCGCAATAATCTGGAAGTATGAACGAATATCGCCAACCGGTTTAACCAGATGGATGACCAGATAACAGTCGCAGAAGAGGACCAGGCCGCCGAGCGCAAACAGCGCAATGAGCAACACTATATTCAGTCGCTTATCGTCAGATGAATTCAGCGCATTGTCGAAAACGGCATGCTGTGTCAGGTCTTTAATACGCGCCGTGACTTCTGTTTGCCAGTTAGCGGAGGTGTCCGATAACGCCTGGGACAGCGTTGTCCATTCCGGGCCCGCCGGGATTTCATTTTTAAGCGCCTGTTTTTCAGCGTCTGTGCCATGTTGTAAAACCAGTGTGGCGTGGGCGAGGAAAAGAGCCTGTTGTGTCTGCGCCGCATTCTGCTCGGTGTTCTTGTTCATGTTGTGCGCTGTGTAAGCGGCATAACCGCCTGTGGCGGCGATTAGTGCAAATGCCGTGAGCAGGATGCACAGGACAACGCGGCGGATGGTGAAGTTTTTTAATGAGTTCATAGTCGCGCTCTGTTTTAGAGAGGTGGCATAGGGCGTAAACGGCACGCAATGTAAATCGCTCGATATTTGATAGTGTGCGATTTAAATGGAGTCTAGCAGGAGTGCTGATAAATAAATACAGGGGAGAAAGAAATAATTTTGCAAAGAAACTATATACATTTTGCATCCGATAACCGTGGTGCAAAATGCCCGTTGTTTTTTATAGGAATATGCAAAACGTACAAACTTTAATCGTTTGATCCTTGCTCAACGATAGGCGTTACTGTGGTAACGGAGGCGATCGGCCTCCTCTCGCTTTTCTGTTGGCGATGCCTGTCCTGGGCCAGACATCGCCGCTGCGTTTACTGCTCTATCACCAACACCACTTTCCCGATATGCGCGCTGGCATCCAGCATTCGGTGTGCTTCGCTTGCCTCGGTCAGTGGAAAGGTTTTAAAGACTTGCGGCTTCACCGACCTGGTTTCAATTAACGGCAACACGTTTTCGGTGAGCGCATCAATCAGCTCGGCTTTTTCCGCTGGGGTACGTGAACGCAGCGTGGAGCCCAGATGCGTGAGCCGTTTGCTGAGCATCGGGAACAAATCAACCTCTTTAGCCACGCCGCCAATCACGCCAATTTGCACAATGCGACCGTTCATCGCAGCGGCGGCATAATTACGGGCAACGTAATCACCAGCCACAATGTCGAGAATAATATCCGCGCCATGCCCGTCGGTCTCACGATGAACGGCATCCACAAAATCCTCCTCTTTATAGAGGATGGCGGCATCCGCCCCCAGTTTCAGGCTGGCCTGACGATGCGCTTCTGAGCCAACCGTGGTGATGATTTTTGCGGCGCAAAAGGCTTTTGCCAGCATGGTCGCCGTCGTGCCAATACCGGATGCGCCGCCATGAATCAGGATAATATCGCCAGCTTTAAACTGACCGCGCTGGAACATATTGAGCCAGACCGTCATAAACGTTTCGGGTAACGCGGCAGCTTCGGTCAGGCTAAGTTCAGGCGGTAAGGGCAGGATATTGATTTCATCCGCCACGCAGTATTGCGCATAGCCACCGCCTGGGATCAGCGCGGCCACATGATCGCCCGGCTTAACGCGGTGTACTTTGCTACCGATGGCTACGACCACACCGGAAACCTCCAGTCCGGGGATATCTGATGCGCCAGGCGGTGGTGCATATTGCCCTTTGCGTTGCATCACATCAGGACCGTTGACGCCCGCCGCGGCAATCTGAATCAGCACTTCATTCTCTTTAGGGCGCGGTACCGGGCGCGTTGTTGGTTTCAGCACCTCCGGACCACCGGGCTTTGTAATTTCGATGGCAGTCATGGTGTCGGGGATCACGTTCGTTTGTTCAGACATATTATCTCCTCAGTCCGCGCGTTTTAGCGATGCGACGGCGTTGATGTACTGATTAAAAGATGGGCGCACAGCGCCGTAACGGCAAAGAGTGCCCCGGTCAGCGCCAGCCCGTGCCAGCCGAGTGAAGCTGATGTGGTGGCCGCAACCGCCGTTCCCGTTGCGCCGCCAAGAAAATAGCTGGTCATAAACAGGGTATTAAGGCGGCTACGCGCGGTGGCCGAAAGCGCGGTAATACGACTTTGATTCGCCACCAGGCCCGCACGGTTACCGATATCGATCATCGCCATTGCCACGATGAGTAACCACAGATGTGAAGCGCCGACGCCTACCAGCGCAAAAGCCGCCACTAACAGCAGTGCGCCAGCGAAAAGCATCTTGCCGGAACCCACGCGGTCGACCGCGCGGCCAATCGCCGGGGAAGCCAGCAGACCGGCGATTGCGACGAAACCAAATGCCCCCACGGCGTCCGGGCCAAATTCATACGGCGGGCGCGCCATCAACATAGCGAGCGTAGACCATAATGCGGAGAAGGCGGCAAACATCAGAAATCCCGTAGCGCAGGCGGCGCGAACGGTGGGTTCATCTTTAAACAGTGCCCACAGTGATGACAGCAAGGCGGTATAGGGGAGTGATGTAGCCTGCGCGGTTGACGGAAAGCGGAGGATAATCACCACCATCACCAGTACATCGATGGCGACGGCCAGCAAAAACATCATACGCCAGCCCTCACTGGCACCGACAAAACCACTTAAGGTGCGGGCAAACAGTAAACCTGCTGAGAGGCCGCTCAACAGCGTGCCTACCACCCGTCCGCGTATGGTCGGATCGACCAGACCCGACATGGTGGGGATAATAATTTGTGCGCTCACGGCACTGGCGCCGACGGCAAAGCTGGCAACTTTTAACAGGTTAAAATTGGGTGCGACGCCCACCGCCAGCAGGCTGACCATATTGCATGCCAGCAGCGCGATGATGAGTCGTTTACGATCGACCCGATCGCCGAGTGGAACCAGCAGGAACAGGCCGCTGGCATAACCGAGTTGCGTCAACATGGCAATCTGGCCCGCCTGCGCATCGGAGCGCCCGAAGGTAGCCCCCATGCTGGCGAGTAGCGGCTGGTTGTAATAAAGCGTTGAAACTGCAAAGGCGCAGGCCAGAGCCATCAGAAAAACGGTGGTGGCTGAGAGCGGCGCTGACGATGAAGAAGAGGTAACCATGGTGGCATCAATCCCGTATCAAGAGTTGCCACTACTCTATACGGCACGATGCAGGATGATAACGCCGTTTCAGACGCAACATCTTTGCACATTATGCAAAGATGAGGTTCAGGGTTCCCAGACAGGAGGTGTGCCGATGGCCTGGCAAAGTGCCGCATTAAAGGCGCGGACTTTGGCACCGGGCTGTGGCAGCGCGCGCAGCAGATGAATGCGCGACGGGGCTGCATTCCAGGGTTCGCCGTCGAGCGAAAGACGCGTGAGTGCGCCCGCTTTCACATCCTGGCCGACAATCCAGGTGGGCAGAAAGGCGATGCCCATGTCCGCCAGTGCCGCGCTGCGTAAGGCTTCAAAATCATCGCAGCGAAAGAACACCCCGGCACGTTGCGCTTCGCTGTGCGAAAAATCGGGGATCTCCTTCCATCCCAGCAGGTCGGTGCCGTGCAGTTTATCGAGCAGGCGGTGCGTGACCAGTTCGCCGGCGTTGACCGGCTGGCCTGCACGCGCAAGGTAAGCGGGGCTTGCCACCAGCAGGCGTGTCAGCGGCGTGAGCGTCATGGCGATAAGCGTGCTGTCCGGCAGGTCGCCCATGCGAATCATCACGTCCAGCCGCTCTGTGACCGGATTGTAAAGCCTTTCGGTGAGATCGAGTTCAACGCGCAGCGCCGGGTGTTCCGCTTCCAGCGCAGCGATGACCGGCAGAACGTACCGCTTACCAAAAGAGGGCAGGCACGCGATGCGCAGGGTGCCGGACACGGAAATATCAAATGCTGAGACCTCCGCGTGAACATCAGCCAGCTCATCAAGCAGGCGCAGCGCCCGCTGGTAGAGTTTTTGCCCCGAATCTGTCAGCGTCAGTGAGCGCGTTGAGCGAATAAACAACGCGACACCCAGCTCATGTTCCAGCGCATCAATTTGCCGCACCACGGCAGACGGGGTTTGTGCACGCTTACGCGCAGCAGCGGAAAAGCTGCCGCTGCGCACGACATCGGCGAAGACAGAGAGATACTCGGCAAAATTGGGCGTTATCATCTTTGCGCATTTCGCAAAATTATTCACAATACGCACAACATATCACGCTGCGTGCCGATGTGCTCGTTGCCTTACTGTTCGATGAATGACTGTTGCTCACCCGCGCAGGTTTTTTTGCCTGTTACCCATGCCACCCCCATCGCCACGGCCAGCAGTAAGAGCAACAGAGGGGGAAAACCGCCTGTTCCAGTGTGTTGTAACACGATGCCACCCAGCACGCCGCCGCCAGCAATCGCCAGGTTCCACACCGTTACCAGCATCGACTGCGCGATGTCTGTCGCCGCTTTGGCGCGGATCACCATCGCGGTCTGAAACAGGGTGGCGGCCCCACCAAACGCCAGCCCCCACAGCGTCACCGCGACCCAGACCGTGGAGGCACTGGTCGCATTCAGTTGCAGTAGCAGGGCGGCCAGCATAAACAGACCAACGCTCAGCACGGTGAGTCGGTGCAGGTGGCGGTCAATCAGCACCCCCGTTACCGCGATACTCGCCAGTGAACACAGACCAAACAGTAACAGGACAGCATCCGTTCTTGCCGTTAACCCTGCGGGGGCCAGAAACGGCGAAATATAGGTGTAGAGCAGGTTATGCGCCAGTACGAAACAGAGCACCAGCAGCAGGACGCCGCCCACGCCGGGCAGTTGTGCGACGCGGCGTAGCGATAAGCGCTGTTGTACGGCTGCCGCGCCATGATCCGGGGCGCTCAGACGCAGAACGATGATCAACAGCAACGACATTACGCTAAGCATCGCAAAACAGAGTCGCCAGCCAATCAGGTTACCCACGAAAGTGCCGATGGGCACGCCAATGGAGAGCGCCAGCGGTGTGCCTGCCATGGCAATGGCGATCGCTTTTCCCCTTTTATGGACGGGGGCCATCGAGGCGGCGAACCCCGCCAGCAGCGCCCACAGAATACCGGCTGCGATGCCAGCGATACCGCGCGCAGCGAGCAGCAGCCAATAATCGGTGGCAAACGCGGTGACGGTATTTGCCAGCGTGAACCCGGCGAGCGTCAGCAACAGCAGGCGGCGGCGTCGCCACCCCTGCAGTAACGACATCAGCGGGATGGCGGCGATAAACGAGCCGATGGCATAGACCGTCACGCTTTGCCCGGCCGCCGCGGGCGTGATGGAGAGATCGTCTGCCATGAGCGTCAGCAACCCGGCAGGCAGCGTTTCGGTGACAATAGTGACAAATGCCGCCATCCCCAGCGCCAGCAGCGGCAAAATGGGCAGTCGTTCCGCACCTGTCATGATGCCTCCCGCAGGCCGTGGTAGACCGCATCGCGCAGATCATTCACAAACTGTCCCGACATGCCTTCATACAGCGTATTGCTAAAGGCCACTACGCTGAGTGCCTGCTTCTGGTCGACAAACCAGGCGTGGCCGTAGGCGCCACCCCAGCGCCAGGTGCCGGGGGATTCCGGTGAGGCGGCGAGTTGTGGATCGCGAAGAACGGAAAAGCCCAGTCCAAAGCCCACGCCGGGGGCGTCCGGGAGTTCATGTGGCGCAATCTGATCGCGGCCCATTTCCGCTACCCATTCGGGGGCCAGCAGGGAACCACCACCGCTGCGCAACGTTTCAAGCAGGCGCATCACATCGCCCACGGTGCCGACCATTCCCGCCCCGCCCGACGGGTATGCCTGGCTGTTGTAGACCCGTGACGGGCTGTAGCAGATACCCACGGTGTTCTCAAAAGGGGCTGCAAACTCACCCTCTTGCAGGCGGTGCGGCTCCGGCTGGTCATTCACATAGGCGGTGGCGACCTCTTGTTGTGGGGCTAGCGCGAAGGCGGTGTTGTGCATGGCCAGCGGCCCGGTAACCAGCGTTTTTATCGCCACATCCAGCGGTTGTCCTTGTACCTGCTCAATCACCGCCCCCAGCACATCGATGGCCAGCGAATAACACCACGCGGTTCCCGGCGCATATAGCAGAGGGACCGTGGCGATACGACGGACGTTTTCGTTAAGCGTTACCCCGGAAGCATCCATCCCATCAGAAACCCCCGCGCGGGCGTAGGGGCCGTTCGCATCCTTTTCAAGGAAGCGGTAACCCAGACCGGCGCTGTGGCTCATTAACTGGCGCAGCGTGATGGTGGCCTGGCCGCCATTCGGCAGGGGCGGGGTAAAGTCAGGCAGGTAGCGGGTGATGGCCTCATCAAGATGCAATTTCCCCTGCTGCACCAGCACCATCGCGGCGGTGGTCACGATAGGTTTACTGACCGACGCAAGACGAAAACGGGTATTCAGCGTCATCGGGCGCTGCGTTTCCCGGTCGGCGTAGCCTGCCGCCTGGTGATAAAGCGTTTGCCCACGGTGCGCGACCATGACTTCCACCCCCACCAGGCGGCGCTCATGCAGTGCCTGACGGACAACGCGTTGAATGAAATCGTGCATATATTCTCTCCTCAGTGTTCAACGTTTCCACAGTAGAAGCTTCGCGATTGCGGAAAAAGAGGGGTATATTTCATGACACTGCGGATATAAATGTCCGTAATAGCGGGGGCGTATGGAAAGTCTTAATGGGTTTGTGGTGTTTGTGCAGGTGGCGGAAATGCGCAGCTTTGTGGCCGCCGGGCGTAACCTTGGCGTGTCGGCCTCGGCGGTCGGCAAGAGCATCGCCCGTCTGGAAGATAAGCTCGGTGTACGGTTGTTTCACCGCAGCACGCGCAGTATCACGCTGACGGCAGAAGGGCATTTACTGCTGGAGCGCAGCCGACGCATCCTCGCGGAAATCGAGGCCGCACAGCAGGAACTCACCCAGGCGGCGGAGCACCCGGTCGGACGTTTGCGACTCAGCTTGCCGCTGGTGGGCTCGCTGGTACTACCTGTACTGGGTGATTTTATGCGCCAGTACCCGCAGATCCAGTTGGATCTGGAATTTACTGACCGCATGGTGGATGTGATTGCCGAAGGCTATGACGCCGTGCTGCGCATCGGCCCGCCAGCGGATTCACGGCTTTCTGCCCGCAAATTGGGCCACTTTCGTACCGTGGTCGTGGCATCGCCGGAGTATCTGGCCCGCTGTGGTGAACCGCAAACTCCTGCGGATCTTACACACCATGCCTGCCTGCAATACCGTTTTCCCTCAAGCGGCAAACTGGAGCGCTGGGTGATGCGTGGCAACGAGACGGAAAACGAACTCGCGCTTCCGGCGACCATGGTATGCAATAACATTGAAACCCGCGTCTGTTTCGCGCTACGTGGGCTGGGCATTGCCTGGTTACCTGACTTCGCCATTCGTGAAGCGCTGGAAGAGGGGGCGCTGCGGGAAGTCCTGGCCGATTACGCCAGCCACACCGGCGTGGTACATCTTCTGTGGCCTGCCAGTAAACATCCCTCGCCAAAGCTACGTGTACTGATCGATTTTCTTAGCGCGCGGATCTTCCCTCCAGCAAAGTAAGAAGCGTCATCAAGTCAAAAAGAGCCACAGCCGTGCGCTGAGTACGGTTTGGGGGCTGAGGAATCCCCCACAAAAATGCGAGCACGATCGGTCCCCTCTCCTCTTTGGGGAGAGGGTTAGGGTGAGGGGGGAAATGCGGCTCTGATGGTCATTCCGTTCACCTTATGTTCCTTGCTTTTCTGTCGCGACAGAACCCGTGAACGTGCCAGGGTGGCTCACCGCCACCACCCTGGCGACCCGGGCTCCCGGCCAGGAAAA
>NZ_JBEULY010000022.1:0-43887 GCF_040578655.1 Phytobacter sp. RSE-02
TAACCTGTGACTGCATGCCGTTGGGTGTGTTCTGCACACCCAGCCCCATCCCTGCCGCGTATTGCACACCGTTGACATCCACACCGACCTTTATCGAATACAGCGCGTTCAGGTTGCCATTGATATCTGCAACTGCCTGAGCGTTAGTGGTGATGACCGTGGTCTGGTCGTTTACCGTGACGCTCAGTGAGTTGATTTTCGTCGCCGACGCCAGGCTGAAATCCGCCATCGCTTTCGAAAAATCAGTCACGTTTGATGTATTGCCACCAGCCGTGGCATCCAGGGTTTTCAGCGACTCGCTGAGTGCTTTCGTTGCATCGGCCATCACATTATCAACGCGATTAATGCCAGCCGCGTTGGCACCATACTGCGCACTCTGTTTTACCTGCTGGCTCACCTGCGCCAGTGTGTTCTGAATCAGTGCAATCGCCGTGTTTTGCACCCCTCCAGACGCATTAGCCGTTTTCCCTGACAGTTCGTCGAAACGGGATGCGGTAGAACTGTCGAGGGTGGACACCGCCTGTGTAAGCTGGGTTACGTTAGCGGCATTGTCCTCCGTTTGCGCCGTCAGTATATCAACCGCCGTGGCGCGGGCCTGCGTCTCGTCAGAGAGCGCCTGCGTGAGCTGCGTTACCTGTGCCGCGTTCTGGTCGGTTTTCGCCTCCAGGCGCGTCACGTCGGTAACGCGGGCCTGTGTTTCGGTGGTAATCACCTCCCGCAACTGAGTGAATGAGGCGCTGTTTGCGCCGTTCTGTGCAGATTGCCTGACAACTACGTCAGCGATGGCCAGGGCATTACCAATGATGGCCTCTGCCGTCTGCCGGTTCGCGCCCACTGCCGCCGCCAGTTGATCGGCGTTTTGACTTACCGCCTCTGCCAGTTCAGCAACCTTTTCACTGCTCTCCACGGCATTTTCAATAAGGTCTTTGAACAGTTCGGTATCCTTGATCTGCTCCAGCACGGCATCAGTGATATCAGACACATCAACACTGGACTGCCCCCTCACCCATCCGGTGTAACCCGACTCGTTCCCGGTCCTGTCCACCAGTTGTGCGCGGTACCAGAAAATCTGCCCCGCTTTGAGGCCCATCTGCTGATATTTGCGCAGCGGATACGGCACATCCGCCAGCAAAACCGCATCATCAGTCGTACCCGTGGCACTGTACTGAATTTCCGTTTTCAGCGTGTCGTCCGTGTTCGCAGGGAATCCCCAGTTCAGTTCAATGCCGAAAACCACATTGTCTGATGCGGTGAAACCGACAGGTTTCGGCGGGTTTCCTGTTTTCCCGGTCAGTGTTGTCTCGGTTGAATATCCCCAGCCTGAGGAAATTTCAGCCGCGTTAATAGCCCGCACCCGCGCAAGATAACGTCCGGTGTAAATGGCCGGCACCTCAAACGACGCAGTAGAACTGCGGGGTACGTTCACCCAGTCGCCATCGTTACGCCGCCACTGGGCCTCATACGAAATCGCGTTTGGTGCCTGGTCCCAACTGACGCGCATCGTCTCCAGGCTGATCCCCTGATTCACAACGGCGTAGCTGGAAATGACGATATTCGAAGGTGCAGACTGATTACCCGGCGGGATAACGCTTACCGGGCGCTGATCGATAATCGCGCCTGTATCGATGCGGGCATATTTATCCGGGTCGTGTGCGGCACCCACGATGGTGAATGTGCCGTCGTCATTTTCCGTAACACTGACGACGCGGTATTGCTGGGCATAAAGCGAATCTGACTCAACCACCCACACCGCCTGGGCTTCTGGCGTTGTCGTGAACACCGTCGAAACGGTGACTTTATTACCGCTGACAGCCTGAATGGTGCGGCTTTGTGATGCGCCTGTCGGCAGGTTCACCATGATGCGATCACCCGCCACGGCATCCGGCATACGGTCGAGCGTCAGTACCCGACCGCTTACCGCGCTGATGCGGCCGCCTGTCACTTTTCCGGCCAGATCCCTGTCACTGACCGCAATGATGTATCCCGGCTGCGGGATATTCCCGTCAAGACCAACGGAGAATGTAACCACGCGGTCTTTGTTATTGGTCAGAATGCCCCAGCGCCCCTTACGGTTTGCTTCCGATTGCCGGGTGCAACCGATAGCCGTCAGTTCAAGCTGGTTAAAGCCAAAGCGTCTGACCAGTTCCTGCTCGAAGACAGGTTCCATTGCGTCGGCGTAGCCGTTCGCCGGGTCGGAGTATGAAACCAGTGCAGTGGTATACCGGGTTTTTGAAGTGCTGCTGCTGTATGTGAATTTACCGTCAAGGGTATTCGCGTTGGTGTAGCTGTAATCGACGTCACGCGGCATATCAGCCAGAGCAACAATCTGATTGCCGCCCCAGTACGTCATACCCCGGAAAATAGCCGCAAAATCCCTCATGACTGTGTATGCGTCGTTACGGTCCTGCACATAAACATTGCAGGTGTAGCGGGGCTCCATACCATCTCCGCCCTTCCCGTCAGGGACAAGCTGATCGCAGTACTGCGCAACCTGATACAGCATCCATTTATCGATGTTAGCTGCCGTCAGCCTGTCGCCCAGCCCAAAACGATCCGTCACGACAAGATCGTAAAAAATCCACGCCGGGTTATCAGTCCAGGACCACTTAAAACCACCCTGCCATGTCCCAGAATATGAACGAGTAACGGGATCGTAATTATCCGGCACGCGGATAACACGCATATAGGGTTCGCAGGAAATCTGCGGCACTGAGCCATTAAACTGGCTGGAGTCGAACTCGATATAGAGAAGTGCTGTGTTGGGGTAGCGAAGCTTGGCATCGATAACCTCCGTGTAGCTCTGGAGCGTCATCGTGTCGCCGATTTTTGCGCTGTTTGCATCTGCCGTAATTTTGCGCAGTCGGACCGTCCACGTTGTGGCACCGGCTGGCAAATTGATGCGATGACTGCGCTCGTAACCGCTGGTCGTTTTACCGCTGACTGAGGTATTAATTACCGTCTGGAACGCGCCGCCGTCTGTCTGCAGATCAATGGCGTAGTTAATGCTGTAACCGACCAGATCGCCATCATCTTCCTGCCTGAAAATTGAGGGCCATTTAAGGCGCAGGCGAACTGCAGAAAGCTGGGGATTCGTAAATGTACGGGTCCAGGCTGTTGCGCTGGAAATGGTAATGCCGCCTGCGCTAATTTCGTTTTCACTGCCGGGCATCCCCTGAATGTAGGGCTGCGCCTGTGTGCCCGCACGAAACTCCCAGGTTACACCGCTGAAATTTGACGAACCGTCAGCATTAAGTAACGGCGTACCATCCAGAAAAATAGACTGCCCGGTTAGTCCGCCGGAAAATTCACCCTCACCAAGCGCCAGCAGGATTTTTGCTTTCGCGACCGACTGGAGGTCGTCAGGCTGTTCTGTCGGCGTGCGGGAACTGGAGCTGCCACCTTTGCGCCCCTGAATCTTTTTAGCCATATTGCGCCCATAAAAAAACCTCCCGAAGGAGGTTGTTAAATTGAGGTGATTTTATTGCTGGTCTTCAACGTAAATCCCCGCCGAAATAATTGCACCGCCGATACGACGCTTTCCATATCCCAATGGAACTGGATATCCTTGTGAGGCAGTATTCGTTACGCTCCCAAATGCATAAGACGGCTTATTATCAGCGTCTTGTTTACTGGCTAATCCCGCTGTTTGCGGGGAAAGCATCTGAATAACGCCACCAGCCATCATTGAAATCCCAAGGCTGGTTATTGCCCCACCGACTCCAACCCCTGCAACTGTCCAACTCGTGAATGTACTTATTAAGACACCAGCAACAACGAGTACGGCTCCCAAAACTGTTTGAAGCACTCCGCCACGTTTACTGCCAATCGCAACCGGAACAATTCGAATAACCTCACCCGACACAGGAAAACCAAGATCATCCTCACTAATATTCTTTTTGCCGCGAAAAACAGCATAAGTGAGCCCGCGGCGCTGGCTGGATATCATAAATTTTTCGAAGCCGGGAATGGTTGCCGCTAATGCTCGTGTTGCTTCATGAGTTGTACTGATCAGGCGATGATGAATTTTACCGAAGGTTTTACCCAGGATACCGCCAAGCTCAATTCTTGTCATAATTTCAGCCATAGATTCCCCATAAAAAAACCTCCCGGAGGAGGTTTCTTATTAATTTGATGTCGGCCTGATATCTAATCCAGTATTAGTATCACCCGCGATCCTGAATTTTTGAGTTTCATTATTAGAAATAACAGTGCTTGTTTCTTTATAAGGTTTACCGTTCCCGATGCCGCATAAACCTCCACCTTTAGGATCATCAGCAATGCCTAAAATATGTCTGCCAGCTTTAACTTTATAAGTGAGGGTCTCGCCCGTGCCAATTCTAGCAATGTGAGTACCGTCGAGAGTTAAAGTTGTGAAACAGCCACCACCGACCAACCATCCATTATCGCGCGTCACAATTAACTGAGCATCACCCCCACCCTCGGTTAAAACACGTTCATCTGGAACGATTTTAGCCTTGCTGGGTGAAACCGCTTCTGTTGCACAGCCAACTAAGCCCACAATCGCCAGCGCCAGTATGATTCGCTTCATATCCCTGCCCCTTCGTTTGTTTTGCCAAAGGTTAGCACAGAGTCTTATACCGCAGTATTTTCATTGTCCTTTCAGTCCAGTAACCACCGTACGGCACGCGATTGCTAAGCCTACCGTACAGGTGATGCAACATCATATTGCCTTCCAGCAAAACCCCTGCATGATTCCATTTGTTGGCCTGCACCTGCATGATCACCACATCACCCGGCTTCGGGTCGCCTGGCACCTCGCGGAATCCGCATTCATGCCAGTTATCCTGATATAAATTGTCTGGGTACTGGTCCTCCCACCACGGATAATCAACACGGTAATCCGGCAGTTCAATGCCGTACGTTTGCCGATAATAGGACATTACCAGCCCCCAGCAGTCGTAAATCCCCAGCACAAAAGGCCGCTCGAGCAACGGCAATTCGCCGCGCGGATTGATTGTGCGCAAGTCGCCTTCCGGCCAACTGACAATGTGCCAGGACACCGCCATCAGGTCGCATTGCGCTTTATCCAGTTCGCTGGGCTGGGTTGTCGCATCGGGGTGGCTATGCACAACAGCCGTAACCGTTCCCCAGTCTTCGGCGGCGGCGTAGTCTTCCGGGCAAAGGACAAAATTGTCCTCCGGCGCCACGGCAAGATTCCGACACGGGAAATACCGCTCAATGCGGCTTTTCTGTGCCACGACACCACAACATTCACGGGGATATACAGTGGCGGCATGCGCCATGATGGCATCTATGGTTTTCTGACGCATATCAGCTCCTGATGAGTGACGTGCCGGGGAATCCACCAAAAGAAAGTTCGTTATTTTCCCCAAAACGAAGTTTGCAGGCGGTCAGGGTGCCGTTGCACTGGTCCAGTGAAGGATCTGTCACCGGGTTGTTGTTTTTGTCGAAGTAGTTCGTGCCTGCATAGTCACAGCCATCACCGCTGCGGTACTTACCACGAATACACCAGGAGCAGAGAGAATGAAGCTGCCGGGTCGGGATCATTAACCCCTGCAGGTCCATCGGACTGGTTAACCGAAACTCGATAGCCTCTGATGTTTCGGTGTTTTTCCCGTCGATATACCAGACCTGCAATGTTTCCTGAGTGGGATCTGCAGTGGTATTGCCGGATGGGAAATTGCGCGCATCCAGATACTGCGCCAGCGTGTCATGTATCGTGACCGTCGCTTTCAACAGGTCGTCATATGCAAGACAAAGCGCCGTGATTGAACCATCGAGATTCGCAACAGTGAGTTTTGGCGTTGCACCACTACCGCTTGTCGATTTTTCAAGGCCATCAATCTGACAGGGCCATGCCGAATACTCAAAGCCCTGCCACCAGATGGATTTTGCCGTAAGTTTTGACTCATCCCCACCAGCAGAGGTTATTTCCGCTTCTGTATGGGGAATATTGTGATTGTGAAACCTCAAAACCTCGCCAGCGCCAAACGCGGTACCGTCCACCTCAAACAACCGAACGGTGTTACCCGGTTCCAGTTTCTGATAATCGTTGTTTAAACTCATGGTGCAAACGTCTGTTCAAAAGTCACGGAAAGGTTGTATTTTTTATTGCCCAGCGGCGTGGGTTTATAGCCTGCACAACGGTATAAGCCCAGCGGTTCAAGCGGCGGCGTCCACTGAAATGCTTTCACCCCACCATGCCTGTCCAGAAAGGCTTTAATAGTCGTGATATAGGTTTCGCTCCCCGTAAACTCCAGAGTCCACTTTTGCGAACGTGGATTGAGCCCATCGCCGGAAACCTGCGCATAACCATCACCAAACTGTGCTTTACGTGTTCGGAAACTGACTTCCTGCTCCGGGTTGATGCGCGGGCACCAGGTAAATGTTTCGATAGCCATTAACGACCTCCTTTAGCCAGATTCCATACGGCACCGCCTGGGGCAATATCACGCGCCATCAGTTCGCGATAACCCAATTCACGCAGTTCAGCAGCACCAGCCTTTGACGGCAAATCGCCATCCACCAGCGCACCACGGAAGAAAAGCGCATGCAGGACATCGACAGCAGCGCCGGATAGCTCTTTACTCATAGCCTTTTCAGGAGTAAGAAACCCACCACATGGATAATACAAATCATCAGAGACCGCTACGCCCCACCTGTCGTTAAATGGATGTGGCACGCCGAATTCATCCACAGCAATGGCTGAGAGTTCAAACCCATCGGGACAAATCACGGTCAGTGAACGTTTAAATCCACTCAGTGTTTTACCTAAAAAATCCAGTCGACCAACTAACAGCTTTTCAGCTTCATTGCTGGCGTACACGTGAACAGTAAGGTGATCACCGGAAAGTGTAGAGCCAAGTGATGAAATGCTGACGATCACTTTTTTAATGTGGCAGTTCATGTTTGTTTCCTTTTAGGTGTGAGCCTGTCGCACGGGAAGACCGCCCGATAACGCGGAATGCCCCAGGCTCACTACTGAAAGATATCGTTAGGCTGCGCGTGCGAGGCGCAATAAAAAAGCCCCGCGATTGCGAGGCTGATTTACTTCATATATTGCTTATTCCGGGCTATCTTCGACAATAAAATCGTCAGAGCCAAGACGATGAGTTTTATAGTCTCTGTCCAACATACCGTTTTTGTTCAGCCATTTTTTTGCGGCGAACACACCGACCAAATGCCAGTGGGTTAAAATTATATTATTTAGCCAATAGATATAATTAAACATGCAGCCCAATAACATTAATTCCAGGAATATTCTCTTTGAATGCCTTTGCCGACTGTTGATTTGTTATTACCGTAACCTCAGTAAAGGTGCATTTATAAAATGAGCAATTTAAAAATACTAACGCTCCATTTAGGTGTACCAACTCCTGAATATCTGGCAGTGCAATAACGTCGCCACAATTTGAAAAATTACTATGCTCAATCGAGCACCCTAAAATTGCGATAGTTAAGGGACCGACCAATCGGCAACGTCTAAATGTTTTATTTTGCTGTGCCTCAAGAACAGGCAATCTTAAATCGACAAGATGAATGATTGCATCAGAAAAATTTTCAGCCAATGGATTAACATCCGACTTAACCTCTAATAAATTGTTATAATATTTTTGTTGCGCACCAGCAAGAAGCGCTCTCTTAAACATATAAAAAGTTGCTGCAAGTAATAGTGAAGCTATTAATGCAATAGCAAATACACCAAACAAGCCAATATCTTTGTAGAAAGGAGCCGCCCTGGCTAAAACTCCAGCAATTGAACCACCAAAAAAAATCACAATAAAAGCTAGAAGTTTGTATATTCTCTCAGCAACTGAAAAATACGGATCTAATGACTTTAATTTTTTTAAGATTTCCATAGGTAGGTATTCTCTTATGAATTTTGAAATACTATCCATGAAGAATTACCTTTGGTCAATGGTGGATTATTACCAAAAACCAGAAAATATCTGCTGTAATGCCAGTTACTCAGCCTGTTGGTTGGATATCAATGTAATACTCTTTACCCTGCTCAAACTGGCTGAACGCAGCGGGGTTAGAGATGTGCATTTGCAGCAGGCCACGCGGCGTGTACTTCGACCAGGTTTTATTTTCTGACGTGTTGTCGGTAACGGGGCTCATGTGGACAGTGCAATGAGAATTGTCGTCAGCTTTTTGGATAAAGTGACAGCGGAACTTGGCACGAACGGTCATGGTGTATCCTCTGTTGGTTGATGTCGTTGTTGCTCAATGTAGCGAATTCCCGCTAACTGGTTATTCGCTGTTTCGATAGCGGCCAACAGTGGTTGAATCCACAACACCGCCTGGCAATATGTCAGGGTGCTGGTGGGAGTGGCGCCACTATCGGCTGAGTCAGCCCCGGCGGAATCGGCGTGCATTGCCCCGGCACGTAAACGGTTCGTGTATTCGAGCAGCCCACCAGCGATATCATCAGGAACAGGCAGATCGCAGGTTTTATCACGGCGTAATATCTCCCGGTATTTGATTACCGTTGTTTCGCTGTTCCCGGCCACAATTGCGTTTGCCCGCGCGGCGGTCTCAGCGGTTTTATTGAAGCGGTTTATGTTGAATGCCTGAGTGGCTATTACCTGACCCTGCAGAGCATTGTCTGATTTGAGTACGCGGTTTTCGCTCTCAGCAGTTGCGGCTTTGTCGCTGTAGTGAAATGCCGACCAGGACAGGCCACCGATGATGCTCAGAATAAAAGCGCCAATAACAATGAGGTACCTTGTTTTCACTGGTATTCCCCCCAGCACGTCAGGGCGCTTTCCTGATCCCGTCGCTCTACCTGGCCGTAACAGCCGTTCGCCTGGCCTTTGGTCAGCCGACAGTCGCGGCCCCCGTCTTTAATCCACCAGCGAATTGCTTCACATGCCCCTTTACGGTCGCCAGCATTAATGCGCTGGTAGAACGTCGAGGGGAAACACTTAGAGGGGCCAATGTTGTACGGACAGAATGACGCAATGCCTACTTTCTGGGGTTCAGTTAGCGGCACTTTTATATTTCGGTCTACCCATGCAAGTGCCTTATCACGCTCAACAGCGTTAACCTTCCTGCACTGTTCCTCTGTCGCTCTCTGCCCTTTGATAACTGGTTTGCCGTCAATGACCGTTACGCCATGACACAATGACCAGACGCCACCGGGATCGACGACGGCCACCAGCGCATTACCCTCTTTCTCGCTGATGAACTGATCAAACAGTACCGGCGCTGATGCGCCTGCAGCGATGAGAGACAACATTGCCGCGCTAAGCTTTGCCCTGTTTGCCATCACTCACCCCTGGCGGCTTTTCGCCGATCCTCTTTGATTTTGAAATACAGGCTTGTCAGATAAGTCAGCAAGCCAAAAAAAAGACTGCCAATTACACCAATCGCAGCCCACTGCTCAGGGGTGTAACCATCAAGAAGTTGTTTAAACCAGTAGGCGGCACTTCCGCCGGAAGCACCGTACGAAATGCCGGTTGTCAGTTTGTCCATTCGTAGCATGCTCCACCTCCGCATCCGGGAAGTGCTGTGTGAAGGAATTAAAAAGGCCGCCATATGGCAGCCTTGTGATGAGTAAAATAAGGGCATCGCTGAATCAAAAAAACATCATATTTGTCTGTGGCAAATGATAAAAAACTGCCATGATTGTTTTTTTACATTTTAGGGTATCTATGAAAAGCGAAGCTGAAATTATCGGGGGAGCGACTCTCAGAATTCTTAGGTCCTCACCACCCAGGTTACTATGCCGAAAATCTCTGATGATCGAAGTATCGAAAGAATTCGCAGAATTGTATGAACTGGATATGCATGTCGAGGATTCAATGACTTACGAGGCAGTCTTGCGGCTACTCATTAATTCCTCTGACTATCCATATAACATTCTAAAAGAGAACCCATTTTTGAACAGTCCTTACTAGAAGACGCGTATTGACCGTGCATGCTTAATGGTAAGCATCGATGCTTGTTAGCAAGGATGCTAAACATGGATATCAAGAGGCCCATAAACAACCTTGACGTTGTCTCCATGTTCAACCTCAACCCCACCATCAATAAGCCAGTAGTCACGTGCTTTTTGATCCCGTTCAACATCCCTTGCGCCTCCAGTGAGTAACAAAGCAATTTGAACCAGCCCGTTAAACTGAATCCAGTAAAATCCGTCTTTCATGGAAGCTCTCATATCCGTACGAAGTTGCACTCTGAAAACCAAAATGCGGCTTTACGATAAAAAATGGCCTGCTCGGACGAACAGGCTTCAAATCAGGTAAAGCATCTCTGAATGGTGCCGGGTGCCTCCCGGTGAAACGTCGACTGACTGCAACGTTCCGCATGCATATATAACTACAGGACCGTCAGTTATGCCCCTCCGCTTAGGGGGATTCACCATTTACTGAGCATTTTTTGTTTTTAATAACAAGACATGCAATGGAAGTGTAGCCCACCTTTCTGATAACTCACTGACAAGCGCAATTTTTTTCATGAAACATTAGATTCGGATCTCTCACCTTCGGTAGGCCGAGATGCAGTGCTGGTTGAAGATCTGGCCTTCGGGCTCTTTCGTAAAAGTGAAGGTTGTGTGTGATTCCCGAGGCCAGAAATGAAAAAGGCCCGCCGAAGCGAGCCTTAGAATTTGCTTTAATTTATTCACATGTGAACGATGGAGGAATCGAAGGTTTCAGCTCACTCCTGCAAGCCTGACACCATGATTGCACAATATGACGACCATCTCCCATGTCCCTGTCACCAAATTCTTCAATCCTGTAAAAAACGTGGTGACCAGCATCTGCTGAACATTTAGGACAAGACTTGTACTCCTGACCTTCAAGTTCTACGTACAGTGAATCGCGTAGTGGCTCTGAGCAACTGCTGCATCTATCCATATACTCTCCTTGCTGTGTGAAATCTCATTACTAGCAAGGGTTTAAATAAGATTCAATGACGAAAATCACGGCATAGAAGAATCTTTTAAGCTCGTGTCAATGAGACCACTCTTAACAGGTTAAAATAGTTTTTGCGTACGCGTTAGCTTTTTCGTATTCTCGTTGTAAAAATGATCTTGAGGAAACAAGGAATGGCTGGAATAGAGTTTTCTTTTGAAGGTTTATGTATTAACTGCGTGATCGCTCACAGAATTTTTCCCCGTTCTGCAACTAAGTCAATGACACCTGCCAAATTGAGTAAGCAGGTGCTCAATTTCAAAACAGAAGCCATAGATGCTTTACAACTGCGAATAACTGAGGCTTTAGCTGCTCGCTCCCATGGAATTGAAATGTCAATTCGACCAGGTGTCGCTGATAGTTTTCTAAATTTAGCTGCTTCTACATTTCGAAATAATGAGGCTACTTTCATCACTGTCAGTCATAGACTCGCAAATAAACTCACCGAAGCGCAGTTTAATAGTGGAGCCCCTGGCGGAATACTCTTGATAGTAAGTGGGCAGGTGGGAGAAGAACAGAGACCATTTTTAGCTGTGATTAAGGCTGAAACACAAACAGGTTTCAGCACGCAAGAAAATGAACAACAGTTAATGATGCAATATCTTAATGAACTTCTTCTCACACCATCTCAGCGGTTTTATAAAATAGGATTTATAGTTTCTATAGAGGATTGTGCTCCTGATGAGAAGGGAAACTACCCATCAGAATTATTTAAAGCATTTTTGTTCGATCACTTAATGACTTCTACAGACACTAGTAAAGCGGCTGCTTATTTTTACAACACATTCCTTGGGATGGACATCAATCAGTCTTCAAAAAAAATTACGCAAGACTTTTATGAGATAACTAGAGACTTTATTAACAATGCAGATATTGAGCAGGAAGAAAAACTAAACTTACATGAGGCGCTGCGCACCGAATTGCGCTCAAAAAAATCGACTTTAAATATAAATAATTTCGCTGACGAACACTTTCCTGATGAACTAAAAGATGATTACAAAAAAATAACAAAACAAAAGAAACTTCCAGAAACCTCTTTCATTAAAGATAACGATTATATAGCATCTAAATTAAAGAGAAGGAGCCGACTTATTTTCTCTAATGATATTTGGATGTCAGTACCGCCAGAAAACTTCAAAGAGTTAGTTGAAATAACACCAAATGAGAACGATAATACTACCACAGTTAAAATTAATGGTAGATTAACGAGTCGCTTATGACTGATTATGATGAATTTCAAAAGTACTTGGAGAATAACTATAAGGTATTTGAATCTTGGGGTCATTATGTGGCTGACACCATAATAGGTGATATCAGTGCAAAGTTAGGAGGCAGTCACATAAAGAGCTTCATTAAAATTCCAGTTGAACCAAGGGTCAAAGAAATAAATTCGGCTCTTGGAAAAGTCGCCAGAAAAGGTTATAGCGATCCAATATCGCAGATGACAGATCTTGTGGGAGCAAGGTTTGTTGTTCTTTTGTCTGAGGACTTAGAACTGATAAGCGATGTAATTGAAAACAATAGTTCGTTTATAGCTACGGTTTCAAAAAACTATCAAGAAGAAATAATGTTGAACCCGAAGTTGTTTGATTATCAATCGAAGCATTATGAAGTACGTCCTAAAGTTGCACTGGAGATCGATGGTTTAAAAGTACCTGAAAACATATGCTGCGAAGTTCAAATAAGAACACTTTTACAACATGCATATGCTGAGCTCGTTCATGATAATATATATAAACCGACAGGAGTTGTTCCGAAAGCAGCTGAACGTCACATAGCGCGCAGCATGGCCTTAATGGAAACCACCGATGATTTATTTTGTGCAACAATGAAGCTTCTTTACGATACTAACAAACATAGAAATCGTTTAAATGAGGCTTTATGTGAAATATATCGAGATACTATAGGATCTGGTTATATGCATTACGACGAGTCAACTAACTTTGTTGTTTTAGATGCTTTTAAAGAAAACTTTTCAAATGCAACGGAATCTGCAACCAGAGAGTTAATTTCGAAAAAATCATATCTCCCCCCCAGAATCAGGAGTCGCTCTACAAGTAAAACTTTATTTTCTCAGCCTTGCATTTTATTTATTTATTACTTAATTAAAAATCTCCCAGTTGAAAAAATAAGGGACCAATGGCCCCTTCCAGGTTATATTCATGAGCTTGAGTTAGCTTTTAGTGATTTGGGATTCAACTCAAGAAGATAGCAATTTTGATTCTTCAAGGGTGTATAGCACACCTTCAACATAACCTAATGCTGTTTGTAATTCTTTTCGAATAGTACCATCAGAACATCTCCTTTTTTTTGCAATTGTACGAAGCGATATTCCAATAACAAAATGAGCGATAATAATTTGGTATTCATTTGGTTTATTTTTTTTAAGTCTAGTAAGGCACCCATCAATCATCATTCCTTCATCGTCGCTGCATTGAAGTCGAGATTTTTTGCCATGTGGTAAGAGTCCCTTAAAACCTGCAGCTATTGGTTGCCAGTCCACTCCACTATTGTCTGATGCTGCCCATGCGCCCCATAAATCCATCACTTCATACATATCACGCATCAATTCTCTCCACATATTTACGCGAGCACGCCAATTGCTAACGCATGGTCTAAAAAACGAAACAGCAGCGTAAGCTGACTGCCATATTTGGCTTCGAAAGCCACAGGGTCCCGATGAAGTTCGTCGTGATGTGCTCTGCACAGCGGTATCACGAAGAGGTCGTGCGCTTTGGTTCCCATCCCTCCTTGTCCATGTCCAATAACGTGGTGTGGGTCGTCTGCCGGGTTGTTACAGCAGGCGCATCGTTGTGCTTTAACCCAGCGGGTGTATGTGGGGTTTTCCCAGCGGCGGCGCTTTGGGCGCAGCATGAAGGATTCCGGCGTCTCCGTGTCTATTGTGAGGGCCAGCACGCGCGCTGCGGTTTCCTGCACAATCTCAGAGGGTCCGCGTGTTGGCACAAGGTCGGCCTCTCTGGTTACTGATTGAATGACTGGTTTCGGCAGACGCAATACCTGACGCGCTGCGGTTTCGGGTATTGCATCAGCCAGGCCATTGCGGGCCAGCCACCAGCAAAGCTCGGGCAGCGTCAGTACGTGGGTATCATCAAACCCCAGCTCGCGGCGAACCGCTGTGAGGATGTAAGCGGCACAGTTCGCCAGGGCGATAGACTCCACTGCACTGGATTGCTGATCGCGTAGCAGGTTGTCGCAGTGCCAGCACAAGGCGTCTTGTCCCAGCAGTGTTCTCTCCGTTGTGGCGTCCTCAAGCGAGGTGCAGCGCTAGTAGTGGGATAAGACCCGAGAACCGACTGGGCAGATTGTTGTTTGCCAATACCAAAACAGGGCGTTCGGGAATTAAGCAGGGGTAGCGCCCTGGTGTCACAACTTAATTAGATTCGGAACGGGTCGCTCCTTGTCAGCATGAAGGGTGTGTTCTGGAGAAGGTGAACGACAAGTAGCCCTCCCTGGTGCAGCAGTGAAAGCGGTTGACGACGTAATCCCGCTTATAGAACGCCCTGCACGGCTTAAACCCCGTCCGACTGGTCCCCGTTAACGGACCACCACAATCAAAGAGCGCGGGCGTTCAAAACTGTAATCGACGTGGTGCGGCTGTTTTGTGTTCTCCCGGCAGCCTGCACAGGTAATCCCGGTACCTGCACCAATAGCGTGGATGGTTCGCTCTTTTTGATTGTGGTGAATGCGCAGGCTGATGCGCTATCAAAATGCGCTGTCGCCAGTCAGTAAAACCTGGCCGTGACGGACCTATGCCGGAGGTAGTTCAGCACCGGCCACCACAACCAAATCGCAGGAACGCGATAGCTGTGTGTAGTCTTTGGGCGGTATCAGCATCTTCCACTTATGAGGCAGATGATAATGTTCTGGCTGGTACCGCCCTCTTTTACACAACACACAAGAGCATCACCGCAGCGACGGCTCATAACCCAATCGCTACGGGCGGCACTCACCGCAGGTGCTCTTTTGTGTTGTGTGGAGAACTAACGGCGGGTGCAGCCGCCATTTTCAATCAAATCCAATTTATTTAATCGCCACTGGCGAGGGTTTCCTACAACCAAAAAACAGCGCGGTGCAGCGTGCACATATATGGAGAACTAACGATGAGAATGACTAAAGAGCAGTTGCTGGTAGCCGCACGCACAGCGGCAAAATATCTCCCGGCGGCTTCTGCCGACATCATGAACGAACTGGCTAACCGTCTGGACGTTACCAGCGTGGCGTTAAGCGAATCGCTGGAGCAGCGTAAGGCACTGGCAGTTGAAAATAACTTCTTGCTGGGGATGGCTGCTCGTGAACTAAGCACCTCATGGCTACATAACCGCGCCATGCTCGGTATGCAGGCGGCTTTGCTCTGCCTGTCTCAAGGCGACATCAAGGCGGCGCGTGAGTGGCTGGAGGGCACTACTGACGAAGCTGTTGCAGAAATGCCAGACGACATGACTCCGGATGGTTTGCAGTTGTGGTACGAGAGTTATATGCGCAGTAGTGACGGTAAGAATGGTTTTCTCACCCGCGAGGAATCTCTTCAAGAACTGAGTAAGCGGATACCAACCACCGACGCTCATATCGCAGCCCTACGTGCGGAAGTCCTCAATCATGCACGCAAGGAGGGGGCAATCTTTGCGGCAAACAGAATTCTGGCAGCGTGGGATGCTGGTTTTGTTGAAGACACGCCGGAAAATGCTGCCGATATTGCCCGAACTATCATCACATCAACTGAGTTTATGGATGATGCACCGGAAGGAGATTTTGACCGCTCTTTCGCTGATGAGATGATCAAAGCTATCGCCAACTTGATTCGCGAGAGCAAAGAGGAGGCCACCAGCAATGGCCGCTAACTCGTTCAAACTCATGTCCCGTTCTGGCGTTATCAAACGTGCTGATACCGGGATGTTTATCAGCCTCAACGATATTCACGTCAAAGAAGGATTTAACAAACGCGACGACGACGAACGCACCCGTCTGGCTGATGATGCTCTGTTTGAGTACCTCATGAACGGTGGCACAGTGCCACCTCTGGAAGTCACAGCCCGTAATGAAGGTGGTGTGTGGGTTGTTGAAGGGCACCGCCGCCGTCGCTGCTATGAACGCTGTAAAGCCGCTGGCAAACCCGTTGATCACATTCATATCGTTCCGTTTGTGGGCAATGACGTTGAGCGCCTGGCTCGTGTCATGACCAGTAATAACCAGTTGCCCCTCACCCCGCTGGAACAGGCGCAGGTAATTAAGGAACTGGCTACAACTTTCAACCTGACCACTCAGGAAATAGCGAAGCTTGTTCACAAGTCGGTCCCAACGGTTGAGAAGTTACTGACCCTCGCCACTGCTAACCATGATGTTCAGCAGATTGTTAAAAATGGCGAAGTTTCGGTAGGGATTGCGGTAGAGCGTGTAAGAGAGCACGGCGAGAACGCCGGGAAAGTTCTTGTACAGGATCGCGCTGTCGCAGCAGCCGCTGGCAAAAAGAAAATCACTAAAAAAGTTATCGCACCGGAGATCAGCGTCAAAAGCGCTCGCCGCCTCGTCGAACTAATCAGCCTAGCTGGTATTGATGATAATGGTGTAGTCACGCTTGAAGGGCTCGCGCTGGCAGAGGTACTGGCGATTGTTGATGAACATAAGGCTATTTCAGCACAGCGTGAAAGCAAAGGAGCGCGACCATGAAATGGGGACACAACGAATTAGCTCACGATCTGGCTGAACATTTACGCCAAAACACTGCTCGTATCTGCTGGGAAGATATGCAACTTGGTCCATCCGGGACATGCCGCCCTGACGTTTATTCAATGGCTCATAGCTACAGCAAGTTTTGCCCGGTGGTTTATGAGGTGAAAGTAAGCGTAAGCGACTTCCGCGCAGACGTCACAGCCGGAAAGTACACCAAATACTTCAAATACGCTGGCGGCGTAGTATTCGCGGTACCGGAAGGGCTACTTAAAAAGAGCGACATTCCAGAAGGGTGCGGCCTGATGATAAGGAAAGAATCAGGCTGGCACACTCTGAAAGGACCAACCATGCGCCAGATAGACAACCTTCCCCGCGATGCATGGATGAAATTGCTAATGGATGGTGTTACCCGGCAGGTAGAGCGCACACAAATTAAAAGTCGCGCAATTAACACCTACTTTGTTGACCAAAAACTTATGAAAACTCACGGTGCTGAGATTGCTGATCTTGTGTGTCGTGCTCTTCGGTCAAAAGAACGCCTGGAACAGGAAATTAAAGCCAGGGATGAACTCCTTAAAGAGGTTCGCAAGGAAAGCCAGGAAGAGATTGATCGCAGACGCAAGCGCCGTGAAGAGTCCGAAGAAAGGCTTACAGATGCACAGCAGGACCTGGCGAAGGCGTTGGGCCTTGAACCAAATGCGCCTATGTACATGTTAACCCGTACGCTCTGGGAGGCTACACGCCGACTTACTGGTGACGAAGAAATTCAAAGACTACGCGGTGTTTTAACTCGCTTGGAAAAAACTTTGAGTGAAGGATTGCAGGCTCTACCAGGGGAAAGCGCAGCATGAAAGCGACAAAAGAACAGGTTTTTGAAAAGCTCGAATCACTCATTACCGACGCATACCAGTTCGCTTGCTCCCTCGATATCGGCGAAGAACGCACGGAAGCGTTTGAACTGTATGAGGCACTTCGCAGGATGCAACGTCGAGGCGCAGCATCTGAAATGCTGGCAGCAACTAACCCACTCATTCGGCCTGGGATGATGGACTATGACAGTGATTGTTATGAGGACTGGGGTGAAGACGAGGATGACGACTGATGCCCAGTAAACTTAAACAACGGCGCTTGCGCCGCCTTAAATCAGATGTTACCTGGTGGCGCGATGAGGCCAAGGATTGGAAAGAGATCGCACTGGAGCACGCCGCCGAGATTGAGCGACTGAAAGGCCAGGTGATTCACGTAGTGTTGCCGATGATGGTGCCACCAGCAGTAATTCAGGATATGAAGGCGCGGCGTGTCGAACACGCGCTTTGTCTCAAATGTAACGAAGGTGCTCGCGGGGGCTGCTCCGCATGTGCCTACAATGAGCGATAACCGGGTGCAGCCGGTTATGTGGAGAGCTAGTAATGGGACAGCTTATAACTATCAATGATTGGGCGTCAGGTCCGAACGGTTTTAAAGAGCCAATCAGCCGAGCGGCTTTACATAAAATCGCCAAGACCAAACAGACCTACCCACCAGCAATTAAACAAGGTCGCCGTTGGGTGGTGGATGAAGATGCTCGTTTTATCGGTATGGTCGGAAAAGTCGATATTTCGTCTGGAATATCTGATACAGCCCGCCTGTTAGTGGAGAAAGCATTAAATGGCTGCTCGCCCAAGAAAGCATAATATCAACGTCCCTAACCTATATTCGAAATTAGATAAAAGAACTGAGAAAGTTTATTGGCAATACCGCCACCCATTAACAGGGCAATTTATCGGTTTTGGTACCGATCAGGAAGCGGCAAAATTAGCTGCTACTGAATTAAATCGTCTGCTTGCACAGCAGGAAGCCGCCCAGTCGTTTGCCCTTATTGATATGGTCAACCATAAAACGGTTAATTCCAAGAAATCCATACGCATGAATGCTTGGATCGGACGGTATCTGCAATTACAGGAGGAACGGCTTAAAAATAAGGAAATTAAAGTAAATACACTTAAGTCGAGAAAGACCTGCACCAACGTGCTGGCTGAAAGAATGCCTGACATCGGCATACAGGAGGTCACCACAAAAATGCTGGCAGCCATTACCGATGAATATAAATCCAATGGAAAGGCACGGATGGCCCAAACGCTCCGCAGTGTCTGGATTGATTTGTTTAAGGAAGCTCAACATGCGGGGGAAGTTGAACCTGGTTATAACCCAGCCCTTGCAACAAGAAAAATTTTTGTACGGGTAAGCCGCTCTCGGCTAAACCTCGAAATGTGGAAAGCGATCTTTGAAGCGGCCTCCAATATGGCACCCTACGTTCAAAATTCCATGTTATTGGCCGTAGTCACCGGACAACGACGCGGTGATATTGCAAAAATGAAGTTCTCTGACGTCTGGGACGGACATCTGCATGTTGAACAGCAAAAGACAGGGGCGAAATTAGCTATACCACTATCTTTGCGCTGCGAAATGTTAGATATCACACTTGCGCAGGTGATTAAGCGATGCAGAGACAGAGTTGTGAGTCCCTGGCTCCTTCATCACGTGGTATCAAGCGGTACTGTGAAAGCAGGAGATCAGATTGGAGAAAACAGCCTTAGCGTCTCCTTCAAACTCGCAGTTGATAGCACCGGCCTTTCAGTCGAGAGCGGCAAAACAATGCCGACCTTTCACGAACAACGCTCGCTATCCGAACGCTTGTATGAGGGGCAAGGCATCAATACCCAGCAACTCTTGGGTCATTCATCAGACAGAATGACCGCACAGTATCACAGCGATCGCGGTCTGGACTGGGTGAAAGTTAAGGTGTAGCTACGTGAAAAATTGGACCGTATCCCCCTGCAATTTTTACAGAATTTAAGGATTCATTTTGGGGAGGAATTTTGGAGGAGTTTTGGGGAAGAAAAAATCGGACAAAAAAACCGGGTATCACACCCGGTTCTTCTTTCTTGCTAAATGCGCGTTACTCGCTCAGGCCTCGGTTTTTCAGCATCGGTTCAATCTGCGGATCATGGCCGCGCCACTGGCGATAAAGTTCAGCTAAATCAGTACTATTGCCACGGGACAAAATCGCTTCACGGAATCTTTGCCCGTTTTCACGGGATAAGCCGCCCTGCTCCACAAACCACTGGAAGCCATCGTCCGCCAGCATTTGCGTCCACAGATAAGCGTAATAACCCGCAGCGTAACCACCACCGAAGATATGGGCGAAGTAGCTGCTGCGATAACGGGGCGGTACCGCTGCGATATCAAGCCCTTCGCGGTGAATTGCCTGCGCTTCGAAGGCATCGACATCGCTGACCTGAGTCGCGCCATCCAGACTGTGCCAGTTCATGTCCAACAAAGCCGCACTCAGCAACTCCGTCATGTCATAGCCTTTATTGAACCGCGTACTGCGCAACATTTTATTGCGTAGCGCTTCCGGCATCGGCTCACCAGTTTGATAATGGCGCGCATAACGCGTGAACACCTCAGGATGGCTTGCCCAATGCTCGTTAATCTGTGACGGGAACTCAACGAAATCACGCGGCGTATTGGTCCCCGACAGGCTGGCATAGCGCTGGCGGGCGAACAAGCCATGCAGCGTATGGCCAAACTCGTGAAACAGGGTGATGACATCATCCCACGATAAGAGCGCCGTCTGCCCGGCGGCCGGTTTCTGGTAATTGCAGACATTGTAAATAACCGGTTTGGTGGAAAGCAGCGTCGATTGTTCGATGAAATTCCCCATCCATGCGCCGCCGCTCTTTGAATCGCGGGCAAAGAAATCGCCATAAAACAGCGCCAGTCCTTCATCATTCTGGTCGAATATTTCCCAGACTCGCACGTCCGGGTGGTAAACAGGAATATCGGTACGTTCTACGAAACGAATGCCAAAGAGTTGGCTCGCTGCATAGAACACCCCTTCGCTCAGCACCGTGTTGAGCGCAAAATAAGGGGTTACCTGTGATTCGTCGAGGTCGTATTTCGCGCGTCTTACCTGCTCGGCATACCACGACCAGTCCCATGCCTGGGCGGTGAAGCCCCCCTGCTGTTCATCAATGACCTGCTGAATATCGGCCAGTTCACGTTCAGCGCGGGCACGAGCCGCCGGAGCAATACCGCGCATAAAATCAAACGCGGCCTGTGGATTGCCTGCCATCTGGTCGGCCATTTTCCAACTGGCGTAATCCGGGAAGCCAAGCAATGACGCCTGTTGCGCCCGTAATTGCGCCAGACGCAATACGATAGCGCGCGTGTCATTGGCATCCCCGCGCGAAGTCCGTGACCAACTGGCAGTAAACAGGTTTTCGCGCGTCTGACGATCCCGCAGCGCGGCCAGCGCCGGTTGCTGTGTGGTGTTTAATAGTGAAAGTAGCCAGCGATCGGTCAGCCCTTTTTCTCGCGCCGCATCGGCTGCGGCGGCGATAGCGTCATCGCTCAGTCCGTCGAGTTGATGGAGATAATCCAATACCAGACCACCGGCTTTGTCTGCCGCCAGCAGGCGCTGATTAAACTGGCTGGTGAGGGTCGCCGCCTCGGTATTTAATGCTCTCAGTACCGCTTTATCGTCAGCCGAAAGCGTCGCACCAGCCAGTATAAAGCGCTGATACATCACCTCGACCAGCCGTAAAGACTCATCATCCAGACCGGCTGATTCCCGATTGCGCCAGACGGACTCAACGCGCGCAAACAGTGTGTCATTGAGATAAATATCATTCGCCAGTTGCGCCAGTTCAGCGGAGAACGCTTCGTCGAGTTGCTGTAAAAAATCATTGGTATTCGCGGAGGTCATCGCGAAAAAGACACTGGTCACTCGCGTCAACAACTCACCGCTGCACTCCAGCGGCAACAGGGTATTATCAAACGTGGCTGGAGCCGGGTTTTGCGCAATGGCGGACACCTCGGCGCGTTTTTCCTCAACCCCACGGTCGAATGCGGGGCGATAGTGATCCTGATGGATAAGATCGAAGCGCGGTGCCTGATACGGCAGCGTGCTGACATCGAAGAAAGGATTCGTTACCGACATAATTTACTCCTGAATGCGGTTAGTTACCCCAGACCAGACATCCATGGTATTGGCTGTGATGATCTATCAGTAGCACAAAGTGAAGATTTTTTGCCAGGCTTAACTTAGGTTACCGCCACCGAGCGGTGCGTGCTATGGTAATACACCACAAAAAGCGTTGAGGAACAGCAAGATGATAATTTTGGTTACCGGGGCAACAGCGGGTTTTGGTGAGAGTATCACACGTCGTTTTATTGAAAATGGACACAAAGTCATTGCAACAGGCCGCCGTCAGGAGCGCCTGCAAGAGCTGAAAGACGAACTGGGCGACAATCTGTTTACGGCGCAAGTTGATGTGCGTAACCGCGCAGCCATTGAAGAGATGCTGGCAAATTTGCCTGCTGAATGGAAAGAGATTGACGTGCTGGTGAATAACGCCGGGTTAGCCCTGGGACTCGAACCTGCGCATAAAGCCAATGTGGACGACTGGGAAACCATGATCGACACCAACAACAAAGGCCTGGTGTATATGACCCGGGCCGTGCTGCCGGGCATGGTGGAGCGCAATCGCGGTCATATCATCAACATCGGTTCGACCGCGGGGAACTGGCCGTATGCCGGTGGTAACGTCTATGGCGCCACCAAAGCGTTTGTGCGTCAGTTCAGTCTGAACCTGCGCACCGACCTTAACGGCACCGCCGTTCGCGTAACCAATATCGAGCCGGGCCTGGTGGGCGGTACGGAGTTCTCGAATGTGCGTTTTAAAGGCGATGACGCGAAAGCCGAAAAAACCTATGAAAATACCAACGCCCTGACACCGGAAGATGTGACCGAGGCGGTCTGGTGGGTAGCGACGCTGCCAAAACACGTCAATATCAATACCCTGGAAATGATGCCAGTAAGCCAGACCTATGCTGGTCTGAGCGTACATCGCGCAGGCTAATTTTCCCGCCCCGGCCTGCGGGCCGGGTATGGGAACGGCGTCTATTTAATGGTATGGTAGCTGGGTTAACCTCTTAAAAAGTAAGTGCGAATGATCGTTGAAACCCAGCTCAACCCGACGCAACCCGTCAACCAGCAAATTTACCGTATTCTCCGTCGGGATATTGTTCATTGCCTGATTCCGCCGGGAACCCCGCTTTCTGAAAAAGAAGTGTCGATCCGTTTTGACGTTTCACGCCAGCCCGTGCGTGAAGCCTTTATCAAGCTGGCGGAAAACGGTCTGATTCAAATCCGCCCCCAGCGCGGCAGCTATGTGAATAAAATCTCCCTGGCTCAGGTCCGTAACGGCTGCTTCGTGCGCCAGGCCATTGAGTGTGCGGTCGCCCGTCGCGCCGCCGGGATGATGACGGACAGCTATTGTTATCAGCTTGAGCAGAATCTCAATCAGCAACGCACTGCCATTGAGCGCAAGCAGTTGAATGATTTTTTCCAGTTGGATGATGAGTTTCACCAGAAGCTCGCGCAGATTGCCGACTGTCAGCTTGCCTGGGATACCATTGAAAACCTCAAAGCGACCATGGACCGTGTGCGCTATATGAGCCTTGACCACGTATCGCCTCCGGAAATGCTGCTGCGCCAGCATCAGGATATTTTTGATGCGCTGGAAAAAAGAGACGCCGATGCGGTGGATCAAGCAATGACCCACCATCTGCAGGAAATCAGCGGTTCTGTGAAACTCATCAGCCAGGAAAATCGCGACTGGTTTAGCGAAGAGTAATTTCCCTCCTCCTGTTTTGTTTTTAAAACGTCGTGCTGTTTTTGCACGCTAAAAAGTGTGACGTTGATCAAAAACAAAAAATCATCTTAGCAAAAGCGTTTTCATAAGGCGTCCGTGACGGGGACGCTTTATGCCCCGGCATGTTTTGCGGATGATAAAAGGAGAAACCACCATGATGACTTATGATCGTAACCGTAATGCAATCACCACCGGCAGCCGCGTCATGATTAATGGCACAGGTCGTACCGGGAAAATTATCGCTATCCATGCCAATGGAATGACGCCAGCTCAGTTGCGTCGTAGCAAAACGGTAGAAGTGGAAGGTTGTGAAGGCCAGTTTGAACCTGTTGAACTGATTCGCCTTGGCCTGCACTAATGGTGTGATGCCGCCTGAGGGCGGCATTTAGATCAGAATTTCGCCGCGTACTGTGCAACCGTGGCTTTCGCCCCGTTCGCCAGCAATGCCTGATAGGCACGCGTTACCTGTTCAACAAAGGTCACATCTTTCGGCAGCTCAGTGCCAAAAATCGCCTCGATACCCAGCAATGCGTTAACGCGTGCTTCCCCTTCTGCACTGCCTGCTACAGCCTGCTGAATCACAGCCAGCAGCGGATCGCTCACTTCAATCGCATTGCCCTGCTCATCAACGCCGCCCACATAGCGCATCCAGCCTGCAACCCCCAGCGCCAGCAGATCAAAGGCATGCTGATGGACACGATGCCAGCGCACGGAATCCAGCATACGCTGAGGCAGTTTCTGGCTGCCATCCATCGCAATCTGCCAGGTACGGTGACGCAGAGCCGGGTTGCTGTAACGCGCAATGAGCAAGTCCGCGTAATGCGCCAGATCGACCCCTTTCACTTTCAGCGTCGGTGCCTGCTCCTGCAACATCAGGGCATGGGCAGCACGACGATAGTTATCGTCTTCCATGCACTCATTGATGTGCTGGTAACCGGCCAGATAGCCCAGATAGGCGAGGAAAGAGTGGCTGCCGTTGAGCATGCGCAGTTTCATCTCTTCAAATGGCACCACGTCAGCGACGAGTTCGGCCCCGGCTTTTTCCCATTCCGGGCGACCTGCCACAAAGTTATCTTCGATAACCCACTGACGGAACGGTTCACAGGCCACACCCGCCGGGTCGCGTACACCGGTCAGTTGTTCAATTTTATCCAGCGTATCCGCCGTCACGGCAGGAACAATACGGTCAACCATTGTTGACGGGAAGGTCACGTTCGCGTCAATCCAGTCGGCCAGTTCTGCATTAACCGCACGGGCATAGGCGCAAATAACATTACGTGTGACATGGCCGTTTTCCGGCATGTTGTCGCAGGACATCACAGTGAAGGCCGCCAGCCCTTTAGCTTTACGACGCGCCAGCGCTTCAACAATCACCCCGGCGGCAGATTTCGGCTGCTGCGGATTTTGTAAATCGGCGGCAATAAACGGGTGATCGAGCATCAATTGCCCGGTAGCCGGAGAGTGGCAATAGCCTTTTTCCGTAATCGTCAGTGAAACAATCGCCACCTGCGGTTCGCACATCGCCGCAAGAACCGCTTCCAGACCATCAACCCCGGCATGCAGTGCGCGTTTGGCGACACCGACAACACGCGCAGTCCACGCATCAGCAGACATTTCCGCCACGGTATAGAGATTATCCTGCGCTTTCAGATCAGCAATTTGCTGTTCGCCGCCAATCAGATTGACCTCACAGTAGCCCCAGTCGCTGCCATGCTCTGTTGCCAGAATGTCAGCATAGACAGATTGATGTGCGCGATGGAACGCACCGAATCCCAGATGCACAATGCGCGGGACAAGACGTTGACGGTCGTATGCCGGAACAACGGCATTCGCCTTTAACAGCTGATTTTCCATGGTTTTACTCATTTGATAGTTAAAAATCGCTTCATTGCGGTGAGTGACATCATCATGCTGTAAACCATCTCATTTGATTGGTATGACATCTTTGATTCAAGTCAACTACCATACAAGAAGGATGAGGTTTTGCAGTTTGTTTTACTGAATTCATTCCCCCTCCCAGTGAGGGGGCAACAAAAGAGCCGTAAGTCTGGTTTTTATCAGTGTTGTCCCCACTGTTGGTACTCGCCCTGGCGTCGGCGCGGCGCGGTTTCAGGCATCAGCGCCAGGCCAATCACCGAAATCACACCTAATACGATGACATACGCCGCCATACCGTAATAATGCCCACCGGTCATCTGCAGGATTTTCACCGCCACCAGCCCCAGAACACCGCTACCGATCAACGAGCCGACCTGCCAGATCAGGGCGATACCGCTGCAACGGATATGCGTCGGGAATAATTCCGGGAAGAACGATGCCTGGGGTGCGTAACACATGCTGTGGCCAAAGGTAATAACCATGACCATCGCAATCTGCGTCAGCCAGTAACTGTCCTGATTGATGGCGAGGAAGAACGGAATGATGGCAAGCACCTGCAATAAAGCCCCGGCGATATAAACCGGTTTACGGCCAATTTTGTCGCTTAATGCCCCCATCGCCGGGATGGCAATAATTTCCAACAGTACGGCGACGATCATGGCATCCATCAGGATATTGGCGCTTAAGTTATTTGCTTTACCGTAGGCCAGCACAATCACGGTAAACATGGCGAAGGTACAGGCTTCGATTAATTTCGCGCACACCCCTTTCACCACAATCCCCGGATAATGACGGATAACCTCAACAACCGGGCGGGATTCAACCGCTTTGGTTTCGCGGATTTTGGCAAACACCGGCGACTCATCAATACGTAAGCGAATAAACAGGCCAACGATGACCAACAGTGCGCTCAGCAGAAAAGGAATACGCCAGCCGTAATCCATCATCGCCTCTGGTGAGAGAACGCCGTTGAGTAAGGCAAAGAGGGCCATTGGCAACAGGAAGCCAGCCGGTGCACCAATTTGTACCCAGCTCGCAAAGAAGCCCCTGCGCGCCGGCACAGAGTATTCGGCGGTCATTAATACCGCCCCCGCCTGCTCACCTCCGACGCCAAAACCTTGTAAGACGCGGATCAGAATGAGCAATACCGGCGCCCAGATACCGATTTTTTCATAGGTTGGTAATAAGCCGATGCAGAACGTCCCCAGCCCGACGATTAAGATTGTGATAACCAGTGCTTTTTTACGCCCGACTTTATCGCCGATATGACCAAAGACAATGCCGCCTAACGGACGGGCTAAAAAGCCCACAGCATAGGTGGCAAATGCGGCAAGGGTACTGATAAGAGGATCGGTACTGGGGAAAAAAAGGTGACCAAAAAACAGAACAGCCGCCGTACCGTAAGCGAAGAAATCATAATATTCCGCCGCAGTACCGATGGCCGACGCGGTGGCGACACGTTTGATAACAGGTGTGTTATCTGTTGCATTTTTGATATCCACTGAACTTACCATAATTGTATTCCCGAGTAAGAAGCTTGTTATTTGGGCAACATCCTTATCAACGTGTTAACTACCAGTTCCACAACGTGCCATCTTCCAGCCGGGCGACCGGCAGACACGCTGGATCGTAGGGATATTTTGCCGCCAGTTTTTCGTCAAACTCGATGCCGAGGCCAGGTTTCTCGCCTGGATGCATATAGCCGTTATCAAAGCGCCAGCTATGCGGGAAAACTTCAAGCATTTGCTCTGAATATCCCATGTACTCCTGGACACCGAAATTCGGTACCCACAGGTCAAAATGCAGCGCCGCGGCATGGCAGATCGGCGAGAGATCGGACGGACCGTGCGAACCGGTACGGACCTGGTAGAGTGAAGCGAAATCAGCGATACGGCGCATACCCGTTATCCCACCCGCATGGGTAATCGTGGTACGGATATAGTCGATAAGCTGCTCTTCAATAAGTTGCTTGCAGTCCCAGATACTGTTAAACACCTCGCCCACCGCAATCGGCGTGACGGTATGCTGGCGAATCAGACGGAAGCACGCCTGGTTTTCAGCCGGCGTCGGGTCTTCCATCCAGAACATGCGGAATGCTTCAATGCTTTTACCAAAGCGCGCGGCCTCAATTGGCGTCAGACGGTGATGCATGTCATGCAGCAGGTGTTCGTGGAAACCGAATTTGCTGCGCACGGCGTCGAACAGTTTGGGCGTAAAATCGAGGTATTTCTCGGTGGACCACAGTTGCTCTTCCGGCCACAAGCCTTTGGTTGCCGGTTCGTAGGCGAGCCCTTTACCTTTCGCCATGCCGTAGGTGGTTTTCATTCCCGGTACGCCGCACTGTACGCGAATCGCTTTAAAGCCCATCTCTTTGTGCCGTGCGTAATCTTCCAGCACATCATCAATGGTGTGACCCGTTGTGTGGCAATAGACCATCACCCCATCGCGGGAAGCGCCACCCAACAACTGATACAACGGCATGTTGGCGGCTTTAGCCTTGATGTCCCACAGCGCCATGTCTATCGCGGATATCGCCGACATCGTGACCGGGCCACGGCGCCAGTACGCGCCTTTATAGAAAAACTGCCAGATATCTTCAATGCGCTGTGCATCGCGCCCGATTAACTGTGGGCAAAGATGGTCTTTCAGATATGAGGCCACGGAGATTTCGCGACCATTGAGGGTGGCATCGCCGAGTCCAACAATGCCTTCATCGGTGGTGATTTTTAGTGTAACGAAGTTACGCCCCGGACAGGTGACAAAAACTTCGGCCCCAACAATCTTCATTTTTCGTTCCTTACACCTTCACTGTGATGCAAGAAATTTATCTTTACGCATACTACCATACAAGTATAAAAGACAAGAAACCGATCCGTGATCACAAAAAAAAGCGCCTGGATTTTACGCGCACCAAACGACACAAGGCCGCGCCAGCTCTCACTGGTGCGGCCCTGGTAACCCTAAAGCCCGGCACATGTCTCTTAACGACATGACGTTTTACCTGTCGCCGCCTAAGCGGCAACTATGACCACCGGGCAGGCACATTAATTCGTCTGATGAATGGAACTGACCACCCGCTTCTGCGCCTGCACTTCTGCAGCATCTTCCAGAATGCTAAGATCGCGGTCTTTGACTTCTGGCATCAGAATCGCCGACACCAGGCCAATCAGTGAATAGACAATGACCATCGCCAGGATCGGCAGCCAGGAACCGGTCATGTTGCAGAAGATCCCCGCCAGAACCGGGCCAAAGCCTACGGCCACCAGACCACCCGCCTCTTTGGATATCGCCATCCGGGTAAAGCGATTACGCGAACCGAAGATTTCAGCCATGGTGATATTTTCCAGTGCGAACAGCCCCAGTACGGCAAAGTTATGGATAACAATCAACGCCGTCATGATAACGCCCGGACTGTAGCTTTTATCCACAACAATCGACAGCATCGGATACGCCAGAATGATCGCCGAGATATTCAACAGAATGTAAGGCAAACGGCGACCAAATTTGTCCGACAGCCAGCCCAGCAACGGAATGGTGACAAAACCAATGATGGAGCTGATCATCAACGCATCCGTAGGGATAGATTTATTGAACATCAGCGTCTGCACCAGATACCCGGCAAGGAAAGTTTGAATCAGACCAGAGTTACCAGCCTGGCCGAAACGTAAGCCGGTCGCCAGCCAAAACGATTTGCTCGTAAACATCGCCCCCAGCGAACTTTCTGATGACTTACTCTGTGCAGGTGCGTGTTCGCCTTCGTTAACTTTCTCAAACACCGGGCTTTCTTTGAGGTTCATTCGCAGCCAGATAGCAAAGATCATCACCACGACACTCGCCAGGAAAGGAATACGCCATCCCCATGCCAGCAGTTCTTCTCTGTCGAGAGCAAAGAACATCACTGCCCAGATAGCCGTTGCGCTCAGCGTACCGCAGTTAGTCCCCATCGCCACCAGCGAAGAGATAATGCCCCGCTTCCCTTTTGGCGCATATTCCGCCAGCATGGTCCCCGCTCCGGAAATTTCCGCACCGGCACCCAGCCCTTGAATAATACGTAACGTCACCAGCAACACCGGGGCAAATATGCCAATTTGCGCATAGGTTGGCAGTACGCCAATTAATGTCGTGCAGATCCCCATCATGGTGATGGTAATAAACAGCACTTTTTTGCGACCAATACTGTCGCCCATTTTGCCGAAAATAAACGCACCGACAATACGTGCGATATAGCCTGCACCGTATGTCCCCATCGCAAGAATAAGCGCCATCGCAGCGGACTGTTCAGGGAAGAATATTTCATGAAAAACCAGTGCTGCGCCTAATGAATAGAGCTGGAAATCCATAAATTCCAGCGCGGTGCCCAGCCAGCCGGATACAGCCGCTCTTACCAGGTCTTTTGTGCTTCGCTCATGTGTTGTTTCTGTCATAATAGCTATCTCTAAGAGGTAGATGCGTGTACGCCTAATCCTTCAGGCTGCCTCTTTAATTGGCTGCACTCATTTATCCCAGTTACGTACAACGCTTATGCGTCTGAGATGTCATTTATTTGCCGCCTCGATGCAACATGAATGATTTTGCGTAGATAAAAATGTCTTTATTGTTCATCGGAAAAAGTCAGTAACACCTTGCAGCACTTACGCTGGTCCTTCTCAAATACTTCTATTGCGTCGATAACGTGCTGATAATCAAAAGCATGAGTAATCAGTTTATCCGGGTCGATTAATCCTTTTTGCAACCACTCGATAACCGTGGGGAATTTATTCGCGTTCAGGCGAGAAGAAAAAATAGAGAGCTCTTTACCCGTAATACCCTGCTGAATAATCTGGCAAGGATCGCTGGAGAAGCCCATCAGAACAATACGCGCCGCCGGTGAAGCCAGGCCAATCGCCTCCTGCAGAATTGAAGGGTGGCAGGCAGCATCAACAATCAGAGTGGGTTTAAGCGCCTTCTCCGCTAAAAAGTCTTGCAGGGATTGTTGCCCGTTATTAATGACCCAGTCGGCACCGCAGTTTTTTGCCATGGCAAGACGTTCAACGATACGGTCAGCCACAATAATTTGCTTCACGTTATAAACGCCTTTCAGCGCCTGAACGGTTGTTAACCCCATCGGACCTGCACCGTAAATTAGCGCAACGTCATTTTCTTTGGGGGCGGCCTGACCGGTGACATTCGCAGCGATAGTAAAAGGCTCAATCATCACGGCATGTTTATCGGAGATGGTATCCGGAATAGTGAAAGCATTTTTAGCCGGTACCGTCGCATATTGGCTAAACCCACCGTCGCGATGCACACCTAATACGACTAATGAAGTACAAACATTCGGTTTACCAATTGAACAGGGATAACACTCACCGCAACTAATAACCGGATCAACCGAAACACGCTCACCGATACGTTTTTTATCAATCCCTTCACCCACCGCGTCGATAATGCCGAAAAATTCATGACCAATAACGCGCGGATATTTTGCAAAGGGATTATGGCCACGATAAATATGGCTGTCTGAACCACAAATTCCGGCGAGTTTCACTCTTACCCTGACTTCGCCTGCTGCGGGTACAGGCAATGGACGCTGTTCAATGACCAGGTTATTTGGCTCTCTGATAACCACACTTTTCATACGTAAATTCCTTACATCTTTTATTGCGTTTTTTATTGCGATGGAGGGAATTTACGCAACTGAACTACTACCATACAAGTATAACGATCAAAAAAGCTGCGAACGATCACAAAAAACGGGCGCTTATGCGCGCCCCCACCCGGCAACGATAATCAGCATGCCGCAAAGTGCGATAGCGGCCCCCGTCCAGTCATACAGGCTGAGTTTCTCACCATCCACCACCCTCAGCCATAATAAAGCCGTGCAGACGTACACCCCGCCATAAGCGGCATAGACTCTCCCGCTGGCGGCAGGATGCAGGGTCAGCAGCCAGACAAAAAGCGCCAGCGCAAGCGCAGCCGGAAGCAGCAACAGCGGCGTAGCGCCCCGTTTCAGCCACAGCCACGGTAAAAAGCAGCCGACGATCTCACATAAGGCGGTCAGGAAAAATAGCAGGGTTGTTTTGATCATCTCTCGCGTTTTCATTGTGTCGTGGTTGAACTATCTTAACGGATAACCCACTAATATGTGGACACCCGGCAGGGTATCCGCCCTGGGATGAATCGAGTAGAATTGCTCTGTAGCTTTTAGATCCCCTCAAGAAGGAAATTGCAATGAACATTTCACTTAGCAAACGCCTGTGCCTGACGGCAATGCTGACGCTGGGTGCCATCGTGTACACCGCCAGCGCCCCAGCGCAGACCAATAAGTTAGTGATTGAATCCGGCGACAGCGCGCAAAGTCGCCAGCAAGCAGCCATGGAAAAAGAACAGTGGGATGATACCCGTTCGCTGCGCCACAAAGTTAACAAACGTGTGGAAAAAGAGTGGGATAAAACTGACGTCGCCTTTGACGCACAGGATAATTGCCACAAAAGCGCTAACGTCAACGCATACTGGGAACCTAACACCCTGCGTTGCCTTGACCGCCGTACCGGTCGTCAGATTACGCCATAACCCCTTTCATATTACGGGCGTTTCCCCACGCCCGTCTTCGCTGTTGTCAAAAAGGATGTCCTATGACCGACGTTGCCCATGTCAAACTTCGCCCGCTCGAACGTGAAGATCTGCGTTTTGTGCATCAACTGGATAACAACGCCAGCGTCATGCGTTACTGGTTTGAAGAACCGTATGAAGCATTTGTCGAGCTGTCAGATTTATATGACAAGCATATTCACGATCAGAGCGAACGCCGTTTTGTGGTGGAGTGTGATGGGGACAAAGCCGGACTGGTCGAGCTGGTTGAGATTAACCACGTCCACCGTCGGGCCGAGTTCCAGATAATCATCTCGCCAGAGCATCAGGGAAAAGGTCTCGCCACACGCGCGGCAAAGCTGGCGATGGATTACGGCTTTACAGTGTTAAATCTCTATAAGCTCTATCTGATCGTGGATAAAGAGAATGAGAAAGCCATCCATATCTACCGTAAACTCGGGTTTATGGTGGAAGGCGAATTGATTCACGAATTTTTTATTAACGGCGAGTACCGTAATACTATTCGCATGTGTATTTTCCAGCAGCAATACCTGGAAAACCATAAAAGCAGCGGCGGGACATTGCTGAAACCCACCGCACAGTAAGCGCGGTGGTGAATGCCATTAATAGTATTCGATGGTGTTCTTAATGCTGTATTTCTTCGCAACAGAAGGCGTCACGCTCGTATCGACAATCTCCAGTTGGCAGGCCACCGGGTTATCATGCTTGTCGTACTCGCAGGTCTGTTTGACAGTACCCAGTGGTTTATCATTCAGCGTGCTGACCGACGTATAATCGAGCTTCTTACCTTTTACATTCGATGGGGTCGAGACAACGGACAGATGCATATCTTTCGAGGTTGTTGATTTACCCAGTGGATAGCCTTCGTCATCGTAACGGTAGTTGACTTCAACATCTTTACCACGCGCAGAAGAGATAAAGCCGCGCTCATCCGTATCCCACGTCAGCCCCGCGCTGGGAAATTCCGCCAACTGGCATTTCCCCTGTAGACGAAGACGTTTTTCCTGGGTGTCCGCATCAAGGTAATAGTTGGCGTCCAGTACCAGTGAAACCCCGGTATTGTTTTCCAGATCATGCAGTTCCAGTGAATCGAAACACCCTTCTTTGGACATCGTGCCGCTGACGCGCTTCGATACCTCACCTTTTTCATTCAGTAATGTCTGGCTGAAATCTTTTACTGGACCGCGCAGTGGGTCAAAGTCGAATTCATTCGAAAAACTCGCCATCTCCGGCGTAAAAGATACAGGTCCTTTGTTGTCATCACACCCCGCCAGAATGGCCATCAGCGCGATGAGTATCATTTGTTTTTTCAATAGGTTCACCCAAATATCACAATGCGTTGCGCTTATCTTAGCAAATCTTGTAATTATTCGGGCAGAGACAATATCATTTCATCACATAAAGAGCGATTTCGCGCCCGTAAGGTTCCAGGCGACCCCACAGACGGCCAATAGCAATAAAAAGAGCGCCGCACAGGCGGCAAAACGTCGACTTTGCGTGACAGGGAGAAAACGTTTGATGACGACGATATAGCCCGCCATGATGGCAAAATCGAACACGATCCACAGCAGGCAAAGCGTGGTAATGCTGGTGGTAAAATCGCGGCTAATGGCAATAAACTGCGGGAAAAATGAGACAAAAAAGAGAATATCTTTCGGATTGGAAATACCGGTGAAAAATCCGCGCATAAACCCACCTGCCAGCACAGCCTTACCCCCCTCCTGCACCGGCCTTTGCGCCCAAATCTCACGCAATGACTGCACCGCCCCCCAGCCAATAAACACAGAACCGCCGATGCCCAACAGCGCCAGATACCTTTTGTCGAGCGATACCGCTCCGGCGAGAGCGAGTACGGCCAGGGTTATCAATACCAGCGAGGCGAGATTTGTTCCCAGAAGGGTTAGAAACGCCCTGGCATACCCCACGCGTGCCGCCGTCCCGGTCACTAACAGCACAACGGGACCGGGTGTTAAGAGTAAAAAAAGCACTGCGATAACATACGCGCTCAGGAGCGCAAGATTTAGTTCAGCCATAACGCGTTTCCCCCTGTTTTATCGTTCAGGGTAAAGGCGTACGCACCGGATGAAAAACGAGTTAAACTGGCTTCAATCGTGAGTAAAACTCAATGTAAATAAATCGCTATGAAACAAAATATTCCGCATCTCTATGCCTTACGCGCCTTTACCGTAGCAGCACAATCCAGCTCATTCAGCCAGGCCGCCGAATTACTCAATGTAACCCCGGGCGCAGTCAGTCGCCATATCCGCACGCTGGAAGATCACTTCGCGTGCCAGCTTTTTGAGCGTAATGGGCCGAAGGTGATGCTTACTGATGCCGGGCGCATGCTGGCAGTGCAGTTACAACAAGGGTTTTCACAACTGGAAAATGCCTGTCGGCAACTGCGCAGTACCCATGTGCAGTTGCGGCTCAAGGCCCCTTCCACGCTGACGATGCGCTGGCTCCTGGATGTGATGGCAGATTTCCGGGCGCAACACGAGACGCCGGAAGTCGAGGTGTCCAGTATCTGGATGGATATCGACAATGTCGATTTCACCAAAGAGCCTTTCGATTGCGCCATCCTGCTTGGCAATGGACATTTCGGTGCGGGAACGCGCTGTTTGCGACTGTTTGATGAATGGCTGCTCCCCCTTTGCGCTCCTGATTTGCTTGATAAGGCGCGTGATAATCTGGCGGCCTGTGAGTTTATCCACCCCTCACGCGACCGCCGGGACTGGCGACGCTGGCTGAACAGTAGCGGCTTGTTTAGCGGGTTGAGTCTGGCGGGCGGCAAAGTATTTGATACCCTCGAACAGGGCATGCTGGCAGCGATGGGGGGACATGGTGTAACGATTGGCGATCTTCTGCTCAGCCAGAGCGCGATGGATCAGCATCTGCTGGTCGCGCCGTTCCCGCAGGCGATCGGTACCGGCGATGGCTATTACCTGGTCTGGCCTGGCGATTCGGCACGGCAGAATAATATCGACAAACTTGCCCTTTTTTTGCAGAAAAATATCCCTCGCTATGTACATAACGATATAACGATACAAAACTAAGATAATGCGCATTCCTGTTTTGCGCAGATTTCGCTTAGCCTTACTTCTCAGTGCTACGCATTGAGCATTATTAATTAATAAGGAGTCGCAAATGAAACATTCACTCTGGTTAGGTGCACTTTTGTTCATCGGCTCGGCATCTGCTTATGCCGCACCGGATTCCTGCGAAAGAGTAAAAAGCGATATACAACAACGCATTATAAATAACGGCGTACCAGAAACAGACTTTACGCTTACCATCGAACCCAACGATCAAAATAGCGCGTCGGGTGCCCAGGTTGTGGGCCATTGTAGTAACGATAACTGGAAAATCCTTTATACCCGCACCCGTGGTAGCGCGAATGCACAAGCGGGGGAAATAACGCCGCAAGAGAGTGGCAAACCCGTCGCACAATAAATTCATTTCCCTACAAAAATAATGGGGATTAGTCCTCTTCTTGATCCCCATTAAGGTCCCTCTGGCTCTTATTAAGTAGCATCACTCTCATCGTTAGCCTGCTCGTAATTTCGACGGGTAATATTTTTCTATTATAAGCTATAACGGAGTGAGCTATGTCCATTGTTGAGAGCGGTGGCGGGATCAGCCGCCGAACACTCGTGAAATCCACTGCGCTGGGTTCGCTGGCGCTGGCGGCAGGCAGTTTTTCTCTGCCTTTTGGCATGCGGAACGCTGCTGCTGCGGTTCAAAGCGCCCTGCAACCCGCAGAGGATAAAGTCGTATGGGGCGCCTGCTCCGTCAACTGTGGTAGTCGCTGTGCGTTGCGTTCACACGTACGCGATAACGAGGTCTACTGGGTCGAAACAGACAATACCGGGGAGGATGTTTACGGAAATCACCAGGTTCGCGCCTGCCTGCGTGGGCGTTCCATCCGCCGTCGTATCAACCACCCGGATCGCCTGAACTACCCCATGAAACGCGTGGGTAAACGTGGCGAAGGGAAATTCGAACGTATCTCCTGGGATGAAGCACTTGATACTATCGCAGGCAGCCTGAAAGGGATTGTGGAAAAATACGGTAACGAGGCGGTGTACATTAACTACTCCTCCGGTATCGTCGGCGGCAACATCACCCGTTCTTCCCCTTCAGCCTCTATTATTGCCCGCCTGATGGCCATTTACGGCGGCTTCCTCGGCCAGTACGGCACTTACAGTACGGCGCAGATCGCCTATGCGATGCCTTACACCTACGGATCCAACGAAGGCAACAGTACGTCAGACATCGAAAACACCAAACTGGTGGTGATGTTTGGCAACAATCCGGCTGAAACCCGTATGAGCGGCGGCGGCATTACTTATTTTCTGGAACAGGCGCGCGAACGCTCCAATGCGCGCATGATCGTCATCGACCCACGTTATACCGATACCGCTGCCGGGCGCGAAGATGAGTGGATCCCCATACGTCCGGGCACCGATGCCGCACTGGTTGCCGGTATCGCCTGGGTATTGATTAACGAAAACATGGTCGATCAGCCATTCCTGGACAAATACTGCGTCGGGTATGACGAGAAAACCCTGCCAGCGGGCGCGCCAGCCAATGGTCATTACAAAGCCTATATTCTGGGCCAGGGCGACGACGGCATTGCCAAAACGCCGCAATGGGCTTCTGCCGTGACCGGCATCCCGGTCGACCGCATTGTGAAACTGGCGCGTGAGATTGGTCAAACCAAACCCGCCTGTATTTGCCAGGGCTGGGGTCCGCAGCGTCAGGCAAATGGCGAATTAACCGCCCGCGCTATCGCGATGCTGCCCATTCTGACCGGTAACGTCGGTATCAACGGCGGGAACAGCGGCGCGCGTGAGTCCACCTATACCATTACCATTGAACGCATGCCGATGCCGGAAAACCCGGTAAAAACCAAAATTTCCTGCTTTAGCTGGACCGATGCCATTGAGCGCGGCGCAGAGATGACCGCCCTGCGTGACGGTGTTCAGGGTAAAGACAAACTCGACGTCCCGATCAAATTTATCTGGAACTATGCCGGTAACACCATCACCAACCAGCATGGCGACATCAACCATACCCATGACGTTTTACAGGACGACAAGAAATGCGAAATGATTGTCGTCATTGAGAATTTCATGACCTCATCGGCGATGTACGCGGATATCCTGCTGCCCGATTTAATGACCGTTGAGCAGGAAGATATCATCCCGAATGATTACGCCGGCAACATGGGTTATCTGATCTTTATCCAGCCGGTTACCGCACCGAAATTCGAGCGTAAGCCGATTTACTGGATAACCAGCGAAATTGCCAGACGCCTGGGGCCGGATATTTACCAGAAATTCACAGAAGGGCGTACACAGGAAGAGTGGCTTAAGTACCTTTACGCCAAAATGCTGGCAAAAGATCCCCAACTGCCCTCCTATGAAGAGCTGAAAAAAATGGGGATTTACAAGCGTAAAGACCCCGCCGGGCACTATGTAGCCTATAAAAAATTTCGCGACGATCCGCAGGCTAATCCGCTGAAAACGCCCTCTGGCAAAATTGAAATCTACTCCAGCAGCCTGGCCAGAATTGCCAATACCTGGGAGATACCAGAAGGGGAAGTGATCAGTCCGTTACCGGTTTATGCCTCGACGCCAGAAGGCTGGGACGATCCGGCGCGTAATAAATATCCGCTACAGATGTTTGGTTTTCATTACAAATCCAGGACGCACTCCAGCTACGGCAATATCGATATCCTTGAGGCCGCCTGCCGCCAGGAGGTGTGGATCAACCCGATTGATGCGCAAAAACGCGGCATCGTCAGTGGGGATATGGTCAGGGTGTTCAACGGACGCGGCGAAGTACGCATAGCCGCTAAAGTCACTCCGCGCATCATGCCGGGAGTGAGCGCCATGGGCCAGGGGGCCTGGCACAACGCCGATATGCAAGGCGATCGCGTTGACCATGGTGGCTGCGTGAACACGCTGACCACCCATCGTCCGTCACCGCTGGCGAAAGGTAACCCGCAGCACACCAATCTGGTCGAAATCGAAAAGGTTTAAGGAGTAGCCGATGACCACACAATATGGATTTTATATCGACTCCGCACGCTGCACCGGCTGTAAAACCTGTGAGCTGGCGTGTAAGGATTACAAGAACTTAACCCCGGATGTTAGCTTCCGCCGCATTTACGAATACGCGGGGGGAGACTGGCAGGAAGATAACGGCGTCTGGCACCAGAACGTTTTCGCCTATTACCTCTCCATCGCCTGTAACCACTGCGAGGATCCGGCCTGTACCAAAGTCTGCCCCAGCGGGGCGATGCACAAACGCGAAGATGGCTTTGTGGTAGTGGACGAAGATATCTGCATCGGCTGTCGTTACTGCCATATGGCCTGCCCGTACGGTGCGCCGCAGTTCAACACCGAAAAAGGCCATATGACCAAATGCGACGGCTGCTACAGTCGTGTTGCCGAGGGCCATAAGCCGATTTGCGTGGAATCCTGCCCGCTGCGTGCGCTGGACTTCGGTCCCATTGAAGATCTGCGTAAAAAATACGGTGAGCTGGCGGCAGTCGCCCCGCTCCCGGCGTCGCACTTCACCAGGCCGTGCATCGTGATTAAACCTAACGCCAACAGCCGCCCGACAGGGGATACCACCGGCTATCTGGCAAACCCGCGGGAGGTGTGAGATGGGTAACGGATGGCATGAATGGCCGCTGGTACTGTTCACGGTATTAGGGCAATGCGTGGCAGGTGGCCTTATCGTCACCGGGATGGGCTGGATGGCGGCGAAAAACGATGCGCCCGGACAGCAGCGAATTACGCGGAGCATGTTCTTTCTTTGGGTGTTAATGGGCATCGGCTTTATCGCCTCTATGATGCACCTTGGTTCGCCGATGCGCGCACTGAACTCACTCAACCGGATGGGCGCCTCTGCGTTAAGTAACGAAATCGCCGCAGGCTCGATTTTCTTCGCCGTAGGCGGCTTCTGGTGGCTGGTGACGGTGCTGGGTAAAATGCCGGCTGCGCTGGGCAAAATCTGGCTGGTGGTCAGCATGGTGCTGGGCGTAGTATTTGTCTGGGCTATGAGTCGTGTCTATCAGATTGATACGGTACCCACCTGGCATAACGGATATACCACCGCCGGGTTCTTCCTCACGATGCTACTCGGCGGCCCGCTACTGGCGGCACTGCTGCTGCGTCTGGCACACGTCACTTTCAATGGCGCGACCTTAGCCTCGCTGAGCGTGGTGGCGCTGCTGGCAAGCCTCGGTCTGGTGATTCTGCAAGGGATGAGCCTTGCCGGGATCCACAGTTCCGTACAGCAGGCCAGCATGCTGGTGCCAGCCTGGAGTGAAATGCAGGTCTGGCGTATGGTCCTGCTGGCCGCAGGTCTCGGCTGTTGGCTCTGTCCGTTGATCATGCGAAAACAGCCACGTGCTGTCAGCCTGCTTGCCGGTGTCATACTGGTGGTTGCAGGCGAACTGGTGGGGCGCGGTCTGTTCTATGGGTTACATATGACTGTCGGTATGGCGGTTGCAGGTTAAGCAGAGATTCAGGGAACGTAATGACTGACACTTTTTACACAGCCGATTTCGCCTTTTCGGCACGCATTCTGGGGGCGCTGTTTTACTACCCGCCGGAAAGTGAACAGACGCAGGCGCTGATCGCCGCATTCCGCCAGGGGGAATGGCAAACCCAATGGCCGCTGGCGCCGGAGGCGTTGGCCCCGCTCGTGCCGTTATTTTGCGCAGAAAGCAAGGAAACGATTCCTGAGGCCTGGCAACGGCTATTTATCGGCCCGTGGGCCCTGCCTGCGCCGCCCTGGGGATCCGTCTGGCTGGATAAAGAAAGCGTACTCTTTGGCGACTCCACGCTGGAGCTTCGCCAGTGGATGCGTGACAACCACATCGTCTGGGAGGCCAGTCAGAATGAGCCGGAAGATCATTTTGGCACCCTGTTGATGCTGGCGGCCTGGCTTGTTGAGAATCAGCGCTACGCCACCTGTGATGAGCTGCTTGCCTGGCATCTTCTGCCCTGGGCCGGACGCTTTCTTGAGATTTTTGTAGCGGAAGCCCGTCACCCATTCTGGCAGGCGGCGGGCAGGCTTGCCCGGTTAACACTTAGCGACTGGCAGAGCCATTTATTAATGCCGGTTGCCCAAAAAGCGTTATCGCGTTAATCCCTGCCAATGCGCCCTTACGGTGACAACGTCACTTTAAGGGCGCATTTTTAAGACAATTCTTTAGTTACCCTCTTAGCCGTTATCTCATCAGCGATAGCGTAAATCCTCCGCAAAATCCGCAGGTTAAAAGATTCGCGCCAAACTGGAATCCTTCCCAGGTGCTTGCTATAGCTCAAATACCCTGCCGAACATGGCATAACAACACGCAACTCTCCGTTGCCATAACGCATGCACACAGGGAGACACACTGCAATGCACACTTCCGCACTCTCACGCGCCCTGCTGTTTACCGCGGCTATCGCCGCCGTACTGGCGCTCCTGGTTTGGGGTATTGGTCTGGATACAATTAGAGCCCGCCAGGTGGATTTGGTCTATCTCGGGCAACAACACTTGATACTGGTGTTCAGCTCTATGTTCTTTGCTCTGCTGATTGGTATTCCCAGCGGGATTGCGCTTAGCCGCCCGGCTGCGCGCGGTGTCGCAGAATACGTGATGCAGATTTTTAACGTCGGTAACACGCTGCCACCGCTGGCCGTACTCGCGCTGGCGATGGTCATCATCGGGATTGGTGATAAACCCGCCATTATTGCCCTTTTCCTGGCCTCACTGCTGCCCATTGTGCGTAACACCTATGCGGGGCTCTGCTCGGTTCCGGCATCGCTGCTGGAAGCCGCGAACGGTATCGGTATGACCAAATGGCAACGGCTGTATCAGGTGGAGTTGCCCAATGCACTGCCGGTGATCCTCTCCGGGGTGCGTATCGCCACGGCCATCAACGTGGGCACCGCGCCGCTGGCCTTTTTAATCGGCGCCAGCAGTTATGGCGAGCTGATCTTCCCGGGCATCTATCTGAACGATTTCCCGACCCTGATTCTGGGTGCGGCGGCAACCGCGCTGTTTGCCCTGATTCTGGATACGCTGCTGGCGGCGCTTGGGCGTTTTTTGAGCCCTCACTCAGCCTGAACCAGATAATAAGAAAAGGAATCCCTATGAGACTGACTTCACGCCTGTTGGGGCTGTTGAGTGCCACGCTGCTTTTTACGGCAAGCGTGCACGCCGCCCCACTGATTCTGGCGACCAAAAGCTTTACTGAGCAGCATATTCTCTCGGCCCTGACGGTGCAGTATCTGCAAAAGAAAGGGTTTCAGGTGCAGCCGCAAACCAACATTGCCACGGTGATTTCCCGTAATGCGATGATCAATAAACAGGTTGATATGACGTGGGAATATACCGGCACCTCGCTGATTATCTTCAATCATATTAAAGAGCGTATGACGCCGGAACAGTCTTACGAAACGGTAAAACGGCTGGATGCAAAACATGGCCTGGTGTGGTTAAAACCTGCCGATATGAACAATACCTACGCCTTTGCGATGCAGCGTAAACGCGCCGAGGCCGAGCATATCAATACCATGTCGGACATGGTGGCGAAGATTGAGCAGATTCGAAAAACCGATCCTAAACATAACTGGATGCTGGGGCTGGATCTCGAATTCTCCGGGCGTAGCGACGGCATGAAACCCTTCCAGCAGGCCTATAACCTTGAGCTGGACAGGCCGCAAATCCGTCAGATGGACCCCGGACTGGTCTATAACGCCGTCCGTGATGGCTTCGTCGATGCCGGTCTGGTCTACACGACGGATGGCCGGGTAAAAGGCTTCGATTTGAAAGTGCTGAAAGACGATAAAGGCTTCTTCCCCAGCTATGCCGTAACGCCGGTGGTGCGTAAAGACACGCTGGAGGCCAATCCGGGGCTGGAAGAGGCGCTTAATACGCTTTCTGGTCTGCTCAACAACGACGTCATCATGACGCTCAACGCAAAAGTCGATATTGACCATCAGACGCCACAGCAGGTGGCGCACGACTTCCTGCGTGAGAAAGGTCTGCTGTAAGGAGCGCCTATGGATACGATTCACTACATAATGGATAACTGGAGCTATCTGGCAATGCTCACCTTCCAGCACCTCTGGCTGGTGCTGCTTGCAGTCGGTCTGGCAATTGTGACGGGTGTGCCACTGGGGATCCTTATCGTAAGGCATAAATGGCTGGCAACGCCCGTGCTGGGGCTGGCAACGATTGTGCTGACCATCCCGTCGATTGCCTTATTCGGCCTGATGATCCCGCTATTTTCGCTGATCGGCCAGGGGATTGGCGCCCTGCCCGCGATCACCGCCGTATTCCTCTACTCCTTACTGCCGATTGTGCGTAATACCCATACGGCGCTGGACAGTCTGCCTCCCGGCCTGCGGGAAGCCGGGCGCGGCATTGGCATGACCTTCTGGCAACGTCTGCGCTGGGTAGAGATTCCCATGGCGCTGCCGGTGATTTTCGGCGGCATCCGTACTGCGGTGGTGATGAATATTGGCGTTATGGCCATTGCGGCGGTCATTGGCGCAGGCGGCCTGGGGCTACTGTTGCTCAATGGTATCGGCGGCAGCGATATCCGCATGTTGATTGCCGGGGCGCTGATGATCTGTTTACTGGCCATTGTGCTCGACTGGTTACTGCATCGCTTGCAGGTGGTTCTGACACCGAAGGGGATTCGATAATGATAAAACTGGAAAATTTAACTAAACAATTCACCCAGAAAAACGGCCAGACCGTGAAGGCCGTCGACAATATCAACCTGCACGTGCCGCAAGGTGAAATGTGCGTACTGTTGGGCCCGTCCGGCTGCGGCAAAACGACCACGCTTAAGATGATTAACCGCCTGATTATGCCCAGCAGCGGTAAGATCCTGGTCAATGACAAAGATACCAGCGACATGGATACTGTCAGCCTGCGTCGTAATCTGGGCTATGTTATCCAGCAGATCGGTCTGTTTCCCAATATGACCATCGAAGAGAACATTACCGTGGTGCCGCGCATGCTGGGCTGGGATAAAGACCGCTGTAAGCGTCGTGCCGAAGAGTTAATGGATATGGTGGCGCTGGATGCGAAAAAATTTCTTCACCGCTACCCGCGTGAGATGTCCGGCGGTCAGCAGCAGCGTATCGGGGTGATTCGCGCACTGGCGGCGGATCCACCGGTCCTGCTGATGGATGAACCGTTCGGCGCGGTCGATCCCATTAACCGCGAAGTTATCCAGAATCAGTTTCTGGAGATGCAGCGCACGCTGAAAAAGACCGTCATGCTGGTCAGCCACGATATAGATGAAGCGTTAAAGCTGGGGGACCGGATTGCGGTGTTCCGCCAGGGGCGTATTGTGCAGTGCGCCAGCCCGGATGAGCTGCTGGCCAAACCGGCGAACGAGTTTGTCGGCTCTTTTGTCGGCCAGGACCGTACATTGAAACGTCTGCTGCTGGTTTCCGCAGGCGATGTCACCGACCAACAGCCAACGCTGACGGTACGTGAGTCGACGGCGGCTCAGGAAGCGTTCGCGATGATGGACGATAACGATATTCGCGCGATTACCGTGGTGGATGGCGACGGTAAACCGCTGGGTTTTGTGAAGCGTCGCGAAGCGCGTGGCGCGCAGGGCGATTGCGCCGGACTGCTGCATCCGTTCCGAATCACCGGCAAAGCTGAGGATAATCTGCGCGTGGTACTGTCGAAGTTGTATGAGAGTAATACCAGTTGGATGCCGATTGTTGATGAAGCCGGGCGCTACAACGGGGAGATTTCACAGGATTATATTGCAGATTATTTAAGCTCCGGCAAAACACGCCGGGTGCTAAATATTCACAGCGATGCCTGATCCCGGCTGGCGCTTCGCTTAGCCGGGTTACGTATGTGCCGCACCGAACGTGTAGCTACTGTGAATGTCTTCAACATAAGGGGAACGGAACCCACCACCTGAGCCGCATATTCCCCTCACCCAACCCTCTCCCCGGGGGCTGAGGAATCCCCAGTAATCTTACGTTTTACAGCGACAACGCCGCTTAATAAGAATAAAACAGTGACAGCGATGACAGGGTCCGGCTGAAAATCGATGAGGCGTTGGCGGCTGACCGGGGCCG
>NZ_JBEULY010000023.1:0-41487 GCF_040578655.1 Phytobacter sp. RSE-02
GTGGTACAGCACGAAAGTGGGGATGATCGACCTGAAAAAGAGGTCGATCATCATGGGTAAAGGGTGTTAAAAAGTGTTCACCATGTCTCCGAACACCTGTCTGCCATGTCTCCGGACCGTACACCCTCAGGGAGAGGGAACCGATCGTGCTCGCATTTTTTGTGGGGATCCCTCCGCCTCTATGATCGGGCACCGAACCCGTAGCCGGATAAGGCGTTTACGCCACCTTCCGGGGAAACCAGCATCGAACCTAACCGCGATCATCCTTTGGTCCAAGGAACCAAAACGCGAAGGGCAGCGAACCGATAATGGTAAACATCAGGCTGTAGATAAACACCCACGCGCCCTGAATCACAAACATCGACACCGACCACTCGTCCATCGGTAAATCGTACTGATCCACCACGCCCTGAAAGGCGGCTTCTGAGATAACCGACACGGCGACCACAAAAACAATCGCGACGGCGATAAGGAATTTTTTACCCTCACGGGTACGCAATTTTTCCAGCATGTAAATCTCCTTATTGTTCTGTGCAGCCCGCAGGTAATGATGAATATCCATCCGGCGAAGGTTGCTGACCAGATGCACTATTTCGCTGCTACGGCGAGAGCCTTTTCCACATTTATGCTGCGGGCTTCCCCGCCTGACCTCAGGATGGCGCTACGCGCGTATAAAAACAGTCATCATACGGTTTATGAATCGGAAGTGTATCTTATTCTCATCTCAGATGTTACCGCTGATCGAACTGGAGGATGAGAGGATTTTATGAGGAGAATCTATTCGGGGTGGTTAAATATTAATCTAATATATTCGTAAACATGATGTAGTGCGCATTTTTTAAGCCGGGGCAGGCATAGCGTATCGGTAACTTCCAGGAGGGCACTACCATGAAAAGGTTATTAATATGTTGCCTGTTTGGTAACACGGCGGTAACGCTGGCCAAAAAAATGCAGGATGTTGCAGATGCAAATCGGTATCAGATTCAAATTAGCGGAATAGGGGCTGAGGCATTTGCCAGTGTGGCGCCTGCCTTTGATTGTTTTTTGGTGGCACCGCATATTCAATATAAAAAAGAAGAACTGAAAAAAGCGATTAAAGAAGGCCAGCATATTGAGGTTATTGACGGCTATCCGTATGCCGCCATTGACGCAGAGAAAATATTAAAATTTGCCATCGATCGTATGGAGGAGTTGGTTGATTAATGGGTTATTGAGAAATCTCCAAACAGGCCGTGCAAAAGGGCTCAGGGATGAGTGGGCAAGGTCGTCATGAGTTTGCTGATGTTATCGTTTGGTTGATTTATTGTAACTTTATGAAAAATAAGTTTTTAATATACTGACTGTTCCTCTTTCTGTGCCCGACACATTTCATCATGTCTGCTCTGGCGCAACCTGTCCACCTGGTCAAACCATCGCTATTTCATATTTTCCCCGGTTTTTTACGCTACGTATATTAACCCTGTTCGCTATTACGCATTCGTGCGCTTGCAGTTGTTTTCTGCGGGCTGATACGCGTGTGTTTTCGCCGTTAAGGGGTTTCGGGATTCATTTATCGAGGGATATATGCGAGTAAAAAGACATTTCTCTCTGGGTGCGCTGCTGGGCACCGGCTTTGCCGCGATTATTGCTATCGGTCTGTTGGTGGCGATTTTTGGTCGGGCTGAATTGAATAACACCAGTAAACATATTGAATTCTACGAGAAGTACCATTTGACCAATCTGCTGTCGATGCAGGCATTAAAGGACAACCTCAATAATGCCACTAAGGCGACATTCATCATGGTGTTTCAGGATGATGAAAAGAGCCAGATGGAAGAGGAAAAGCTGACCGAAATGTCGATTAAACGCAACGACGAGCTGGTGGCGCAGTTGCAGGCGAATGTGCAGGATGCTGATGCACAGAACATGCTGAACAATTTTAAAGCCACGCAGGTGGAGTACGTGAATGTTGTGCGCCAGACCGTGGGGCTGGCGAAGAATGGCCAGATGCTGGATGCCCAGTCGCTGGCGGTCGAAAAGATGCAGCCGTTACAGATTCGCCTGTTTGAAGAGATTTCCGCCATGATCCAGACCCAGCAGGCCAGCACAACCTCTGCGGCGGCGGCCTCCACCGCAAGCGCCCGCTCCGCTGGCGATGCCCTGCTGATGATTGCTGCGGTGGCGGCATTACTGGGGATCGCCATTGCCTGGCTTTTCACGCGCTACATCAAGCGACAACTGGGGGGAGAACCCGCTTATGCGCTGCAGGTCGTCCATGAAATTGCGCAGGGAAATCTGGCCACCCGGATTACGCTTGCCCCGGATGACAGCACCAGTTTGCTGGCAGGGATGGATGAGATGCGACAAAGCCTGAGTGGTATCGTCAACCAGGTGCGGGAAAGCAGTGAGTCGATCTCGGCGGGGGCAAATGGTGTGGCGGAGGGCAGCACTGACCTGAGCCAGCGTACCGAACAGCAGGCGGCCAGTTTGCAGCAGACGGCCGCATCCATGGAACAAATCGGCCAGGCGATTCGCCAGAATGCCGATACGGTGCGGGTCACCAATCAGCAGGCGGCAACCGCGAGCGAAATTGCCGCAAAAGGGGGCGAGGCGATTGAGAATATCGTGCGTACGATGGAGGAGATCAGCCAAAGTTCCCGCAAAATCAGTGAGATCATTGCGGTGATTGACGGCATTACCTTCCAGACGAATATCCTGGCCCTGAACGCCGCGGTAGAGGCGGCGCGGGCAGGGGAGCAGGGCCGGGGATTCGCGGTAGTGGCGGGTGAAGTGCGTTCGCTGGCCCAGCGGTCGGCGTCTGCGGCAAAAGAGATTAAGGCCCTGATTATGGATAGCATCGAGCGTGTGGATAACGGCACGGCGCTGGTGAATCACGCGGGCGCGACCATTGGCGAACTGGTGCGACAGTCGCACCATGTGGCGGGGATGATCGACGAGATTGGCGTGACGACGCGTGAGCAGGAATCAGGTGTCGGGCAGGTGAATGAAGCCATTACCCAACTGGATAAAGTGACGCAGCAAAACGCGGCGCTGGTGGGGGCGTCAAGCACTGCGGCGGAAGATCTGCGCGATCAGGCGCAGCATCTGGTCACGCTGATGAGCGTGTTCCGTACCGTAGCTGTGTAGTTTCGGCCATACAGGGGATGGCCCGAATGGCGGTGTAAACGCCTTATCCGGGCGCGATAGCGGGTGAGGGGACCTACTCCTCACCCGATTGATGATAGCGACGCCATGCGCCCGGCGGCATGCTGTATTTGCGGGTAAAAACCCGGGTAAAAGTTTGCTGGGAATCGAAGCCGTAGCGGGTGGAGATGGTGATAATCGACTCCTTTGTCACGCTCAGGTCATGGGCGGCGCCTTCCAGCTTTTTGTTGCGAATATACACACCTAACGGAATATCAATAATTTGATGAAAGAGGCGCTGTAAATGCCATTTGGAATAACCTGCCCGGTGGGCAACATCATTAATCCGTAAAGGTTTGTCAATATTATTATCAATCCATGTCTGAATATCGAGGATAACCGATTTTTGCATGGCCATAATATATGCCCCTCTTTGCTAAATATGAATGCGTGTCGTCTCTTTGAACAGCAAGAAAAAGCGCAACATAATTGCCTGACGTATTACCCAGGAAGCTGAGTTTAAATCAGTGTGGCTGTCGTTAGCGTGACGTGAAAATGACATTCCTGTCAGGTTTGTGAACAACGCGGCGGGTGGCAAGCCCTGGCGGGTGATCGATGAATAAATGCTGAAAATACTGGCGAGTTATTTTTATATTTGTCGTATTTCAGAGGTGCGAACAAACCCTGATAATAAGAATATTTAAAGGATAAATTAAAATAAATGTATATTTTTGTTATCTGACGCATCTGTTATTTTGGCGTCAGTGAACTGACAGCCAGCCTTTCTAAAATCATTCATGTCAGCGGATATTCCTGACTATTCTCTTTGCGAGGTGGAAACATGAAGATGACGAAAGGCATTATGACCGCAATGATAGTTGGCCTGTTTTCCGCCGGTGCGCTGGCGGCGGTCCCTGTAGAGTCTGGTAACGGTCTGCAAAAAATGGGTTCGGTCTCGGCATCGGGCGCGACAACGCTGTCTGGTTTGCATGAGGAGCTGGCGCAAAAAGCCGAAGCGGCGGGAGCAGGTTCGTATCGCATCGTGGCGGCCGGGGGCGAAAACCAGATGCACGGCGTGGCGGTTATCTACAAATAAGTCGAAAAACAGGAGGCTAAGCCTCCTGTTTGCTTTTCTGTTCAGGCGTTTTTGAACTGTGTCTGCTCATCAAGCGCCGGTTTGTCACCTGGCGCAACGGTAAGCCCATCCGCATTTATTTTACCGATTGCCAGTGACAGACCAAAAGTATTGATGCCGTTTTCACTACGAACAAACACATCGCCACGGTGCATCAGTGCGACCGCGCGAACAATGGATAATCCCAGACCATGATGCGTATCGCTGCGCGTGCGGGACGAGTCGATACGATAAAAACGCTCAAACAGACGTTCCAGGTGTTCTGCGGCGATTGGCTCGCCCACGTTGGCGACAGCTATGATCGCATGCTCATGCCGCTGGCGAATGGAAACGGTCACCGTGGTATTCGGTTTTGCATGGCGAGCCCCATTTTCCAGCAGGTTTGCCAGCGAACGGTGGAACAGCCGACGGTCGATACAGGCAATGATATCGCCTTCCACGTTGATAGTGAGGTTCTTCTCGGCGAAGGAGGGTTCGACATATTCCGCCGTCTTCCATGCCTCCTCGCGCAGCGATACCTCGGTAAGCTGGGTGGCATGTTCCCCGGCCTGGGCATGTGAGAGAAAGAGCATGTCATTGACAATCGACGTCATACGCGCCAGTTCTTCCAGATTGGATTCCAGTAAATCTTCCAGCTCACTGACGGAACGTTCGCGGGATAGTCCCAGTTGTGTCTGGCCTATCAGGTTAGTCAGCGGTGTGCGCAGCTCGTGGGCAACGTCTGCGTTGAAACTCTCCAGTTGCCGCCAGGCCACTTCCTGGCGTTCCAGCACACCGTTGAATGCTTCCGCCAGCGTTTGCAGTTCATCCGGCAGGGTTGTGGTGTCGAGGCGCTGTCCGTGATCGCCGGGGGCAAGTTTATGCGCCTGCTCGCTCATTGTATTCACCGGGCGCATGCCAAACCGTGCAATCATAAAACCTAACACGGCAACCAGTATCACCCCAAGGGCGGTGATCAGCAGCAGCGTGCGGGTAAACTCTTCCAGTGTGCCCATATAAGGCGTGGAATCGATAGCAATCACGTAGCGGATCGCCGGGCGTTCGCCCCGCGCCGGAATTAATTTGACCAGAATAAAGAGCGAACAGGACTCTTTCGTGGCCCCCGGCGCTTCGCTAAATCCGTCGGCGAGTGTCGTCCAGTTGACCCCTTGCGGTGGCTCGCCACCTACCTGGTAGCGGGGATCATCGCTGAGAACCCAGTACTGTACGCGTCCGCCTTCTGCCGTGGTCATATCGGCGAGCTTGGTGGCGAGCATTTGCCAACTGTGCAGCGTGGTGCGCGATAGCAGCCACGGCTCCATTAGCGATTCCCTGAAAAGCAGCTCGTTGTGCATCTGTTTTTGTAAGGATTCATGCAGGGTGCTGCGCAGAAGAAAACCGATCGCCGAGACGATAAGCACGGAGGCGAGGGCAAACATTAATGCAAGGCGTCCTGAAATCGAACGTTTGAGCATAGACAGACTCTATTTAGCGGGGCTCTCGGGCCGGGTTTCAAGGACATATCCCATGCCCCGGACGGTATGCAGCAGTTTTACGGGGTAGGGGGCGTCCACTTTGGCTCGCAGGCGTTTAATCGCCACCTCCACAACGTTGGCATCGCTGTCAAAATTCATATCCCATACCTGTTCCGCAATCATCATTTTGGAGAGGATTTCACCTTTATGGCGGGCGAGCAGGCTCAACAGGGCAAACTCTTTGGCTGTTAGTTCAAGGCGGTCTCCGGCGCGTGAGACGCGACGGGCGAGCAGGTCGAGATGTAAATCATGGATCTGCAACTGCGTGGTGTCGGTGCCATCACTGGAGCGGCGGCGCAGCAAGGCCTGAATACGGGCGACCAGTTCAATCAGGGAAAACGGTTTGGGAAGATAATCGTCTGCCCCCTGACGTAGCCCTTTAACCCGTTCATCGACGGAGCCACGGGCGGAAAGCATCAGCACTGGTGTATTTTTACTGGCACGCAGCCCTTTTAACACGCTGTAACCGTCAAGGCCTGGCAGCATGACGTCGAGAATGATGGCGTCATAGTCAAATTCAACCGCCAGATGCAAACCTTCTGTACCGCTGGCGGCGACGTCAACGGTAAAACCCAGTTCGCTGAGCGCACGATAAATATATGACGAGGTTTTTTCCTCGTCTTCGACCAGCAGAAGTCGCATGGGGCTCTTCCTTTGTCGCTACGGACAAATGTGATGATACAAGTGATTTTATCGCGTTATTGCCAACAACTGGCTGACATTTTACTGACATTTTTGTCAGCTTGCGGCAGAGGAAATCGACGAAGACGGGCCGCAATAAATTGCAAAATATCAATCTGCGGACAATCAACAGGAAATTGGGTTATCGGACGGTTTGCATTTTTGGTATAACAACTTTCTATTCTTGTCAGACCTCTGCCGGGCAGTAGAGGTTAACCATGTTGAGGGGACGTTATGGCCTCGTCTGAGACAACCCAGACGCAAACGCCACGGGAAAAAGTGACCCGTTCCGGGCGGATTTCCGGGGTGGCGTTGCTGGTCGCCAGCGCGTTTTTTATGGAGTTTCTTGATGGCACGGTGATTGCGACTGCCTTGCCGGACATGGCGAAAGCCTTTGGTGTTTCCGCTATCGATTTGAATATCGGTATTAGCGCCTATTTGTTGACGCTGGCGATGCTGATTCCTGCCAGCGGCTGGGTGGCGGAGCGCTTTGGCGCGCGGACGGTTTTTAGCCTGGCGCTGCTGATTTTTACCGTGGCGTCTTTGCTTTGCGGCCTGACAAATAACGTCACCGGGTTTGTGCTGATGCGCGTTCTGCAAGGGGTGGGAGGCGCGATGATGGTGCCAGTAGGACGTCTTGTTGTCTTGCGTACCACGCCGAAAGAGCAGTTGATTAAAGCCATCGCCACTTTGACCTGGCCTGCGCTGGTCGCGCCGATTATTGGTCCGCCGCTGGGGGGCTTCATTACTACCTATGCGAGCTGGCACTGGATCTTTTTCCTCAATGTGCCGCTGGGGCTGGTGGCTATCGTTCTGGCCTTGAAAATGATGCCGGGGCTATCGGCTGATGAAAAACGTCCGTTCGATGTGGTGGGTTTTATCGCCACAGGGCTAACCATGCTGTGCCTGGTGGCGGGGCTTGAGATGTTGAGCCAGCAGCATGTGAGCATGGTTAGCGCCGGGGCGACGCTCGCCGTTGGTCTGCTGGCGCTAGTGTGGAGTATTCATCACTTGCGCCGTGCGCCTGCGCCGCTGATTGGCCTGAGTTCGCTGTCGGTACATTCTTTTCGCGTCACGATGCGCGGCGGGTTTATTCTCCGCGCCACTATCAGCTCCGCGCCCTTTATGTTGCCCCTGATGTTTCAGGTGGGCTTCGGGATGAGCGCGTTTGAGGCCGGGTCGCTGGTGCTGGCGGTCTTTGCCGGTAACCTGGCGATGAAGCCTGCTACAACGCCGCTGATTCGCCGTTTCGGTTTTAAAAAGCTTTTGATTGGCAACGGGGTTGTTTGCGTGTTGTCGCTGTTTTTCTGCGCTTTTTTAGCGCCGAACTCATCGCAAATGCTTACCCTCGCGCTGTTGTTTATCGGGGGGCTGAGCCGCTCAATGCAGTTTACCGGGATCAGTTCGCTGGCATTTGCCGAGGTACCGGCGGCAGAGATGAGCTCCGCGAACACTCTCTTTAGCACCTCGTTGCAACTGGCTAACGGCCTGGGGGTAACGCTGGGGGCGCTGAGTATTCGCGCAGGCGCGCTCATCACCGACAATCTGGGGTATGGTGATATTCAGGGGATGGCCTTTAAGCTGGGGTTTGTGATGATTGCGCTTATCACGGCGGTTGGGCTGTATGACATGACACGCCTTGAAGCCGGGGCGGGGCGAAATGTCTCGCAGAAGCCGAAGAAATAAAGAGAGGGGCGAGTAGCCCCTCGCAGGCGCATCCATTGATTGTGAGTGAAAAAACCTCGCGAGTGCTTTGGCCGCCCCCAGGATGCGTCAATTTTCGTTACATCATGGCTGTTATTTTTCTGGCTGTGCCTGCGGCTGGATAACGAGCGGCAGTGAATGGATCTCAGAAGCCATTAATTTGTCGTTCTCCAGATCATACGGCCAGACGTGCAGCATCAGTTCAGGTGAGAAGACAAAGGGTTTTAGCGGCGCGGGAAAATCCCGTGTTTTAGGGTAAATCAGCACCATCTCCCCCTGGCCTGCGAGATAGTTATGACCGTAGGCCAGCATCTGGTAGAAATCCTGCTGCGCCAGGTCATATTTTTTGTCGCGGGCTTCGGTATTCAGACGCTTCCATTTGGTATCCAGCAGCCATTTCTTCCCGCTGTGCTCCAGTAGCAAATCCGGTTTCAGCCTGAACATGTTATTACCATCATGGGTGCAGAGGTATTCACTCGCAGCCTGGGTACGCAGATGTGCTGTCGGGGGAAGCTGTTGTTTGAGCGTTCGCGCGACATGCTGTTCAAACAGGCGTTCCATCGGAAAGAGCAGGCTAATACCCTTCGACTGCCCCTGAATCGCCAGCGGCATCTGTTCCCCAAGGATGAGTTCGCACCATGGGCGGACGGGCTGGTAGTGGGCAAGCAGGCGGTCGTTACGCCAGTGGGAAAAATCGAGGCGTACCTGTCGGCTGGGTGGGATCTCCTGCATGATGACGTGCAGTTCATGCGCCAGTCGCCAGTTATCGGCCTCCCTGGCCTGCTGGCACACTTTATCCAGCGCCAGACGTAGCAGCCGGTTCTCCGGCCGGTCTGGCAAAAAAAGTGTGTGACGCTGATGAAAGCGGTGCGCTCGCCCCGGTGGCTGTCGCATCTGTCGGGACATATCCAGTTGACCCCGCAGATAAGGCTGTTCTTCCTCAACCTGCTGATAATCAAAACGCAGTCCACGTTTAAGTAACCGATCAAGCGCAAGTAAAAACTGGCGCATGATCCATTCGGTGAGCGGAAAACGAAACAGTTGCAGGTCCGCTATCCCGGTTTCCCGGTAGGGCAGATTGAGTGCGGAGGCAATAAGCTTACACAGCAGCGCCCGGCTTTGTTCCGGTGAGTCTTCCTCGGCAAAATGTTTGGGCAGAATTTCAATGTCCGTGCCACATGGGGTATGAATTATACCGACATAGCTGTCCAGCCGAAGCCAGCGGCGGTCTTCCACTTCCACCAGCCTGGCACCTTGCTTACTGAATCCAGCCTGCAATTGACACAGATAGTCAAAGGCGCTGGCACCGATTTGCGCGCGTTCGAGTGTGTCTGGCACATCCGAGGTGGTCAGGCGCGCGTGCTCGCGAACCGTTATCCACTTTTGTTTCACTCGGCCTCCCGGAGAATCAGACGATAACTCTCCAGGCACATAAAGGCCGCCTCGTTAAATTGCCAGCGTCTGTCAGTGAGTTCTGCGGCAACCTCTTTGCCAAACAGTTTTTCCAGCGACTGGCTCTCTTTAGGCGGGCAAATAAAGCGTGGCGTGACGGTGTCGGCATAATGTCCGTTCAGCACCCAGTTAATACGCTGCCAGTCTTCAAAGAAGTACTCCTGCAACAGCGGAAGGACCTGGTTTTTGAAAATGGATGCCAGTGTCTGCAAAGTGGGAGCTGCCTGTAGCGGCATAAAGTATGCGTGACCCAGACAGTGGTCACGATCCAGCAAGACTTCAATGCGCTGATTGATAACACGCAACAGGTTGCCCACGTGAATATCACCCTCTTCGTGATAAATGACAACGTTATCCAGCCGTTCCGGCTGCGGGAGCATTTCAACGAAGGTGAAACGGCGGCGCAAGGCGATGTCCAGCCCGGAAAGTGAGCGGTCGGCGGTATTCATGGTGCCAATGATATAAAGATTGCCGGGTACGCTAAAACGTTTCTTCGAGTAGGGCAGGGTAACGCTCAGCGCTTCGCTTTGCCCCTGGCGTTTCGAGGGCTCAATCAGAGTGATGAGTTCGCCAAAAATACGGGAAATATTCCCACGGTTAATTTCATCAATGATCAGGACATGAGGCTGCAAAGGGGACATTTGCGCCCGGAGACAGGCCTTTTGGAAAATCCCATCTTCAATACGGTACTGTAATCCGGCACCGTTATCTGCAATATCCGCGCGAATACCTTCGACAAAATCTTCGTAGCTAAAGCTTTGGTGGAAGGTGACGAAATCGATGTGTCCCGCATCTGCCAGTTCATCAAAACGTGCTTTGAGCAGGTGACGTTCGTCGCGATGGGCATCAAGAAAGACAGGTTCGAGGATGGTCAGTGCGTGGTTAACGGTATTCCAGGTCTTGCCGGTTCCGGGAGGACCATAGAGGATCTGGTTTAAGACCGCAACAGGCTGGTCGATGGCGAGCTCGTTCTCGTCATCGGTAATGTCATCCAGGCTTTGCTGGCGATCATCGTCTTTTTCTGCCTCACTTTCTTTCCACAGATCCAGACCGTATTCAATCAGTGATTTGTTGCCTCGCTCAGCAAGCAGTTTGCGATAGGCTTCGGAGTGAGTGAGATATCGATTCCCTGGCAATAAGCTCTGTAACGCCTGCAGTTTGTAAATCGACAATACGCAAGGATCGTCATGATTCTGATAGAGAAAAGCGAGTTTCCACTTTAAGGCAACTTCAAAATCCCGTTTCTCGATAATTTCCGTGTAGCCCATCTGGGCCGCATGAGCGATGGCAAGGATATGAGCTTTGATTGTCGAGAACGCTTCTTCTGCCGTGTGACCGTATTTATTTTTCCAGGAATAGCGGCTATCAGATGAGATAAAACCACGTTCACCTTTGGCCTCAGCTTTGCGCTCGTAAATACCAAATTTCGAGGCATCGCCGCCTTTAATCGACCCCAGAAAACGACCGTCACCAAACTCCAGCCAGTAAGCCAGCGTATTTTTATCACCAAGGCAAATGTACTGTTCCAGCGTCAGGTTTTGCAGTGCGGAAAGGGGCCACTTGCTGTGAAAATCCGCCAGTATCTTTTCTCGTTGTTCTGCTGTAACGGTCATCGCATTCTCCATCCTATGGGTAAAACAGTTGAGTCATTATGCACAAGGGCCTGACAGGCTGTGTCACTCTCTTTATCGAGTGAATATTTCATAGAGCACTCTTTATTAACGGGCCCGTTTCAGCTTTTTCTGCGTTGTTATCGTTACAGCGAATTAGTAAAACGTTAACATTTACTGTATCAATGATAGTGAGTTTAGCGCTTCGCTGAAACGTGTAGTCAGGCGTCAACACCACTTTGCCCTTGCTGTCCGGGCGGTTTTTGGACATGCGGATAACATTCATGAACGATAAAAAAAAGCCGTCGCCTCTCCAGGATGTGGATGTGCAGCATCTGTATGATTTATTAAATCAAAATTCGGATTGGGTATGGGAAGTGGATGCGCAAGGACGTTATACCTGGGCCTCCGATGTGGTCACCAGCTTGCTCGGCTATCCCCCGAGTGAAGTCATTGGTAAGACCCCGTTCGATTTTATGCCACCCGGCGAGGCCGAACGCGTTGGACGCGCTTTTATGGAGATCGTGCAAGAGAAAAGGGCTTTTTCAGGCCTGGTGAATCGTAACCAGCGTGCCGATGGGCGCATTGTGGTACTGGAAACCAGCGGCGTTCCCCTTTTTGATGAAAACGGTGAATTACGCGGCTATCGGGGGGTGGACCGTAATATCTCGACCCTGGGCGAGCGCGTACTGCAACTGGAAACTATCTACGATACCACCCCCGTGGCGCTGTGTATGATTGACCGTCATGGCCGCCTGGTGATGTCGAATAAAGCGATGAATCATCTGCTGCACAACGATGGGCATGAGCTTGCGGAGAGCTATCTTTCCGAGCATATGCCCGAGTTCTGGCATCTCTTTGAGGAAGATTTTGCGCTGGCAGACATGGGCGAGGCCATTCCCCGTCGCGAAATGATCTGGCATGACCGCTGCTACGATGCGCAGTCTATTGCTGTGACAGATGCGAGCAGTAATGTTGTGGGGTTGTCGATTACCTGGGTGGATATCACCGCGCGTCGTCAGGCTGAACAAAAACTGGCGGGCGCGAACCTGGTGTTGCAGCGGCACGCGCAGCACGATCACCTGACCGGCTTGTTTAATCGTCGGTATATGGATGAGTGCCTGCTGACGGAAGTCACACGTTCTTATCACGGCCACTTTCCGCTCTCGATCTGCCTGGTGGATATCGACTTTTTTAAACTCTATAACGACAGCCAGGGACATCAGGCGGGGGATGAATGTCTGCAAATCGTGGCGAAGGCGCTGGTTACTTCCCTGGTTCACCCGGATGCCAATGTCAGCCGCTATGGTGGGGAAGAGTTTCTGGTGATATTACCGGATACCAATAAATCGGCTGCGTTATCGATTGCCGAGCGTCTGCGTAAGCAAATCAACGCGCTGAAATTGCCGCATGCCGCAAGCCCGATGGGTTTCTTAACGATCAGCATTGGTGTGGCAACGCTCGATTGCGAGAGCATCTTTTCTGAGGACAAGCCGCAACATATGATTGCCAGCGCGCTGATCGGTAAAGCCGATACTGCGCTGTACGCGGCGAAAAAGCAGGGACGTAATCGGGTTGTTGCTGCGGACACACATGCCGGGTGAGTCGATACCGATCGACAATGCAAAAAATACCCCTTCTGAAGATAAATCCATGGCTTCAGAAGGGGAGACCATATGGCCATTCGTTACAAAAGCCCCTTAAAAATAATTAGCGTGATTATAAAAGCCATATGTATAAATATTTTTCATGGATTATGGCGATGAGCATTAATTACTTATAAAAAGTGTGGTTTCTGGTTATTACGGGGGAAAAGAGGGTTGCCGGGCGCGGCGTGAGGGAGAAAAAACCTCCACCCGCAGGTGGAGGAAACGAGACGCAGAGCTTAGATATCATCCGGCGTGGCATGCACCACGCGTTCAAGTGCACTTCGGTAAATCTCCAGTTTTGCCATGTCTTTTTCGGTTTCCAGCCTGACCAGCAACTCCAGAATAATGTCCTTATTTGTGGCCATGGATTTACGGGCCAACAGCGCTGTGCGGATCCCGGCAATAATTTGCTGCCCGGTATCGTTAGCGTCCAGATGTGGGGCGGCGGGGGATTCAATATCCATTTCATGAACGCTCATCAAAAAATGCACCTGTCAAAAAGAGGCTGATTACTTTCCCGATGATGGCGGGAGTGTTTCGTTTTGCCAGATAAAAGTAGACAGGGAAGGGCGTCTTTACAAATGGGAACGCTATGAAAATGCAGTTAAATTTCATCTATTTATATAACTTGAGGTTATATAAGGCGCAGTGCTGTTGAGGTCACATATAACTTCTTGTTAATAAAAGAAAAGCATCCATAACGGGAATTATGGATGCTTTGACGTAAACCGTTTGCTGCGCTTTCGCTTACTGAGCGCTGGCCAGTTCCGTGTTTGGACCTTTAGTTATCGGCCCTTGTACCGGCAGACACGGACTGGTGAACTGCTGGATATGGCTGGTTTGGGCATCACTCTTCGTTGGCGCAAGCATATAGTTCACTTTACAGCTTGCATCGGTGCTATTGCCCCATTTGACTAACAGCGTGCCTTTGTCTTCCTTGACGCGGGCATAAATTGCCCCGGTCTGGTTTACGACCCCGATAGAGGTATTGTTTTCATCAAGAACTTCTGCCCCGAAAGGTAAGTTTTCTCCGCCAAAAGAGGTGGCAATCAGTACCGGTGTCCCTTTGTTGGTGTTGAATTTCACCTTCACAACAGCGCCTGAACGCGGCGCGACGCGTTGCGCCGTATTATCAAATTCTACGTCCAGCGACGAACCTTCCGGGTCGATGGCGACCTGGTTCATCTGATACGCAGATAACGAAGGGAAGAGGGCATAACCGAAGCTGTCGACGCTAGTACCTGCGTAACCGCTGAGTTTGGCGCCTTTCGCGTCTTTCGCTTCCACCAGAGCATAGGTGTCACTGTTGTAAGGAGTAAATGTCACCCCGCCGGAGTGTGCTACCAAAGCGCCGGAGAAACCCAGCGACATGCTGTGGTAACCACTGCCTGTGCTATAACCGCCATTCACCGTCGCTATGCTGCCTGTCATACCGCCGCTGACGTTACCTGATGTTCCACCCTGGTCGTGTGAGGCGGTAAGGTTATAGTTATATTTGCCGTCTTTACCCATAGAGCCAGACAACATGGCCTGCTCAGACTTGCCGCCGTTGTTATCCTGGTTGTAGTTCAGGCTGAAATAAGGCGCCTGCGTTTCCCAGCTTTCCCAGAGCGGGAAAGAGAGGTTAAAGTACCAGGAGGTCTGGTCACGTCCGTCATTGGTTTTACTGCGACCAACGTTGACGCTGTAATTCACCCGCTTCCAGTTATTGGAGTAGCCTATCTGGTACTGTTTGTTATAGCCCTTCTTATTACTGTTCCAATAGTTTTCCAGTGTGGCACTGACGAACAGGCTGCCCCATTTTTCAGGTAGTCCCTGGTTAAAGCTCACGTTAAAGCGGTTTTTCGAGCGCCAGATGCTATTGGGATCGTAGCCGTTTGCCACCACTTCGCGGGTTTGTAAGGCGGTTAAAAGCTCCATATAGCCTGCCGTCGAGTAGCGGTAGGCGGCAAGGGTTACGTTACTGTTGGTTTCACTGAACAGTTTACTGTAGCTCACCCGGTAGCTCTGGCCGGTCTTTTTCCCCCCCGCCCGGTTACCCAACTGGCTGATAGCATGGGTGGCATCAACACTGATAGCCCCCGCTATGCTGCCTGTCGCCAGCCCAATCTGATAAGCCTGATAGTTTTCGCTTACCTGTGCCCCGGTATAACCGGTAAAAATATTGCTCAGGCCGCGCGTATAGGTGGCTTCATAGAACATGGGTTCACCAGAAACGCCAGCATCGCGTAATTTGCCCGCAGTGACGCTATAGCGCTGGGAGCCGGGGCGCAGCAACTGGGCGACAGAGGCGTAGGCAATGGTGTATTGCTGGGTGCTGCCGTCTGCTTCCTGTATGGTGACTTCCAGATCGCCACCGTAACCTGCCGGGTAGAGATCGTTAATAACGAAGGCACCGGGGGTGACGGTCGTTTCATAGATAATATTGCCTAGCTGCTTAACGGTGACTTTGGCATTGGTTTTGGCCACACCGCGAATATCTGGTGCGTAACCGCGCTGTGATTCCGGCAGCATACGTTCGTCGCTGGCGATTTGCGCGCCCGTGAAGGGTAACGAGCTGAACAGTTGCCCGGTGGTGTTATATTCACCAACAATCGCACGACCACGAATAGTATTAATGTCACGCTGTAAGTAGCTGTTGGAGACCTGGTATTCGCCGCCCATACCATCCTGCCAACTGTAAGAACCGTTGTGGCGGAAGTACCAGGCACCTATGTTTAACCCGGCATTGAGCGAGGCATAGACAGAACGGTTGTTGCCACCGTTGCTGTATTTTGAATCGTAGGCGTTTGCATAGTAGCCGAAGAGGAGCGCCGGAACGCCGCTATCCCACAGTTCCGGGTTGACGGTACCGCGGGCAATACGGTTGACATATACCTGCGGTACCTCGATGTAAAGCTCCTGCTTGTTACTGTCAAATTCGAATTTGGCCTCTGGAATAATTTTTCCCAGGTTGGCGCAAGTTGCCGGGGTCGCGAGCGCCTGGCGCATTTCAGACGGCAGATTGTCTTCATTAAAGTTGATTAGCTCAATCAAGCGCGGTGTCAGGCACGGATAAACTTGCCGGTCATCGTCGGCTTTGAACTCCACCTCTTCATTGGCCGCTTCTGCGCCATTGATAAAGATACCCACCCGATAGATACCGGGGGAGGCGCTGGAACCAAAGGAGAAACGGCTCAGATCGACTTTACTGCCGCTATCCAGACGTAACAGATCGGATTCAAATTCCACAACGTTGCGTCGTACATAGTCGCGGGGTTTATCGTCTTGCGCTTCCGCAATACCGACCGGAAACGCCATCATTAACATTAAAGCCAGTGGCGATAACCGAGCCTTAAACAATAATGGATGATAGCGTACGGTGGATATTTTCATAATAACTCCCGAAAAGTCTTCGTCCCTGAATGCATTTTTATTTTTGTGATAAAAACATTCTTCGTTAATTATTTCTGCCGCCGGGTGTTATGGTTTAGCTTTAAATTCGTTATAGCCGCCATAATCGTTTACCGTGGTATAGCTCAATTGGTTAATGCTGGTTATTGAACTGTCCTGAATTTCATGGAATTCCGTGGCGCCGGGCGCAATCATTTTACCTTTTGTGGCCATTTTTTTACCGCCAGAGGTAAAGGTAATATTGACCAGGGAAACGTAGAATTTCGATGGATTGGTCACTTCTACGCCGCCGCTTTTCATTTTCCAGTGCAGCGTTTCCATTGCGTCTGCTGCTGACCCAGGAAGATCGTTCGGACGGTAGAACAATTTTATGCGTGAGCGAAAGGCAATATTAAGCTTGCTTTTCTCGTCCATGTCTTTGGCTTTTGCGGGGACTTCCAGCACATTTAAGTAAAATACAGACTCGCGGTCTGTTGGCATTGTCGCTGAGCCAAGATAACTGATACGCAGAGTTTGCGCTTTACCCGCGTCAATACGATTAATAGGCGGCGTCAAAATAAAGGGGGTTTTTTGACTGGCTGCATCATCCGGGTTTCCGCTGTCGATCCAGCTTTGTATCAGTACCGGGTTGTTATTTTGATTGGATACCGTCACCGTGACTTCTTTTTTTCCGGCTGGGTAAACTACGCGTGTGCCATCTAGCACAATACTGGCGTTGGCAATATTGCCAAGACCCGTCATCAATATTGAGCATAGTGTAACGGAGATAATTTTGGCGTAATAAGACATATCCAGTTCCTTGGAAAAAAGGGGGGGAAGCCCCCCCTGTGTTTAATTATTGGTAAGCTAACTCGTAAACGGCAACACCTTTCACAAGACCAGCGGTCGCCGCTGCTGAACCATTGTTTTTGTATTGCACGTGATACTGCATCTTGGCCGAAGTGGCATTTGCAGCCACGGAGGTATATTTATAACCAGTATCGCTAATAGCTTTACCCAACGGTACTACAGATTTAGTGCCCGATACTGCTTCATGCAGCAGTTCAAGACCAACGTTGGTTGCTGCTGTTGCGCCTGTTTCCAGGTTTTTCAGCGTTGAAGTGGTGGTGTCGATGTTGGTGGAGTTATCCGGGAAGTACGCGGTCACGCCAAACGCGGTTGTGGCAGAAGTACAGCCGGTCAGATCTAATGAGAACGCAGTTGGACCTGCGGTATTGTTTGTAGCAGCCAGCGCGCTTTTCGGTACGGTTGGCAGTACTACGGTGCCGGTTGCGCTGGAGCCACCATTCAGTACAACCTGGCAGGTCTGGTCAGAGATTTTACCGGTAAAGGTAATGGTACCGCCAGTTGCTGCGTTTGCGACATTTGCCAGAGACATAGCGGAGGCAATAGAGGCGACTAACAGAATCTTTTTCATAAATATTCCCTTTGATATGAACTTACTCGTTGTGAATGATAATTATCAGCAATAATTACTGCTGCATAATTATCAATTTTTTATTAAGTACTTCAGGATGAATTACTGCGCTATCCTTTTTCTACCTAATGCTTTCCCTACTTTCCAATTATGTGTTTATGGAATTTTTGTACTGCAAAAATCATTTGTACTATAATTCGTAAATAGCAATGCCCGTGACCTTGCCGGATTTTACTGAGCCAGTACCACCAGTGTTAATATATCGTACGGCATAATTCATTGTGGCGGAGGTCGTATTCGCAGGGATGATCTGCGCATCATAATTACCGACTGACCAACCTAATGGTATGACTTTATCGGTCGTGCCCATTTTGTATATTAACTGGAGGCTAACGCCGGTGGCAGCGGTTACCCCCGTTTCCTTATTAACCAGGGTTCTTGCGTTTATATTCTCATTATTGGGAAAATAAGCGATTATACCAAATGCGGTTGCGCTGGCCTTGCAGTCGATTATTTTAAGCTGAAATGGGGTTTTACCTGCCACATCCCCATTACTTGCCAGTGCTGACTTAGATACCGTAGGCAGTCTCACCGTTCCGCTCGCACTGGTTCCATCGTTTAATTTAACCTGGCAGGTCTGATCGGTAAGTTTACCGCTAAAATTTACCGTACCATTAGTGGCCGCACTGGCGGTATTTACCAGAGATATTGCTGCGGTGACAGATGCCACTAAAAGTAATTTTTTCATCACTATTCCCTTTGGTATGCTACTATTCCGTAAGTTAATGATTGAGATATTGCTTTTATTGATACGCTAATTCGTAAACGGCGATGCCTTTGACTTTTCCGGGTTTTACGATTGCACCAGCTTCATATGAGTTAATATATTGTACGGCATAGTTCATAGTTGCAGATGTTGCATTTGCTGCCACTGTAGTAAATTTATAGTGGGCATCAGTGATTGGCTTTCCTATCTGCAGCGCCGTCTCGGTAGAGCCGACTTTTTGAAGTATTTGAAGGTTGACATATTCGGCTGCCGTTGGGCCTGTTTCCTGGTTTAACAATGTACCTGAATTATCAATTGAATATGAATTACCTGGGAAATATGCTGTTACCCCAAATGATGTCGTGCTGGCCTTACAGCCAGTCAATTTTAATGTAAACGGTGTTTTACCCGCTGTATCCCATGTAGTGACCAGTTTTTCTTTAATCACAGTTGGCAATGTCACCGTACCACTCGCGCTGCTTCCATCATTCAGTGTAACCTGGCAGGTCTGATCGGTAAGTTTACCACTAAAATTTACCGTACCATTAGTGGCCGCACTGGCGGTATTTACCAGAGATATTGCTGCGGTGACAGATGCCACTAAAAGTAATTTTTTCATCACTATTCCCTTTGGTATGTCACTATTCCGTAAGTTAATGATTGAGATATTGCTTTTATTGATACGCTAATTCGTAAACGGCGATGCCTTTGACTTTTCCGGGTTTTACGAGCGAACTACCCGAAGTATTGTAGTTAATGTATCTTACGCTGTACTCCAGGGTCGCAGACGTTGCGTTGGCGGCAACGATGGTATATTTGTATTCGGAGTCAGTAATTGGTTTTCCCAAATGGATCTGTGTCTCGCTAGTGCCGTCTTTTTTATATATTACCAGCATAACCCCGTCTGCCGCCGTTGTACCGGTTTCCAGATTTTTCAGGAAACCCAAGCTACTACCAATACTTTGTATATATGAAGTAGAAGGAAAATAGGCTAATACGCCAAATGAAGTCGTGCTGGCCTTACAGCCGGTTAACTTTAATGTAAACGGCGTACTGCCTGCTTGATCCCACTTGCTGGGCAGTTTTTCTTTTGGCACCGTTGGCAATGTCACTGTACCGCTCGCGCTGCTTCCATCATTCAGCGCAACCTGGCAGGTCTGATCGGTGAGTTTACCGCTAAAATTTACCGTACCATTAGTGGCCGCACTGGCGATATTTACCAGAGTTATTGCTGCTGTGGCAGATGTCACTAAAAGTAATTTTTTCATCACTATTCCCTTTGGTATGTCACTATTCCGTAAGCTAATTCTTGGCGATATTTTTTTGGTTATTGATACGCTAATTCGTAAACGGCGATGCCTTTGACTTTACCCGCTGTGACGGGCGAACTACCCGTAGTACGGTAGTTAATGTATCTTACGTTGTACTCCAGGGGCGCAGACGTTGTGTTGGCGGCAACGGTGGTATATTTGTAGCCAGAGTCAGTGATGGGTTCTCCCAAATTGATCTGCTTCTCGGTAGTCCCATTCTTTTGATATATTGTCAGCATAACCCCATCTGCCGCCGTTGTGCCGGTTTCCAGATTTTTCAGGAAGCCATAATTGTTAGCATCTTCTATATATGCAGTTTGAGGAAAATAGGCTAATACGCCGAATGAGGTGGTGCTGGCCTTACAGCCGGTTAAGTTTAATGTGAACGCAGTTTTACCTGCCTGAGCATACTTGGCAGCGAGTTTTTCTTTTGGCACCGCTGGCAATGTCACTGTGCCGCTCGCGCTAGTTCCGTTATTCAGTACCACCTGACAGGTCTGGTCGCTGAGTTTTCCGCTAAAGTTCACCGTACCGCTGGTGGCTGCATTAGCGATATTTAACAGAGATATTGCTGCTGTGACAGACGCCACTAAAAGTAATTTTTTCATCACTATTCCCTTTGGTATGTCACTATTCCGTAAGCTAATTGTTGATGGTGTTCTTTTATTAGTTATTGATAATATAATTCGTAAACGGCGATGCCTTTGACTTTACCCGCTTTTACGAGCGAACTACCCGAAGTATTGAAGTTAATGTATCTTACGCTGTACTCCAGGGTCGCAGATGTTGCGTTGGCGGCAACGGTGGTATATTTGTAGCCGGAGTCAGTAATTGGTTTTCCCAAATTGATCTGTGTCTCGGTACTGCCGTCTTTTTTATATATTGTCAGCATAACCCCGTCTGCCGCCGTTGTGCCGGTTTCCAGATTTTTCAGGAAGCCCAAGTTAGCACCAACACTTTGTATATATGTAGTAGAAGGAAAATAGGCTAACACGCCAAATGAAGTCGTGCTGGCCTTACAGCCGGTTAACTTTAATGTAAACGGCGTTTTACCTGCCTGAGCAAAAATCGCGGAGAGGTTTCCTTTTGACACCGTTTGCAATGTCACCGTACCGCTTGCGCTGGTTCCGTTATTCAGTACTACCTGACAGGTCTGGTCGCTGAGTTTTCCACTAAAGTTCACCGTACCGCTGGTGGCTGCATTAGCGATATTTAACAGAGATATTGCTGCTGTGACAGGTGCCACTAAAAGTAATTTTTTCATCACTATTCCCTTTGGTATGTCACTATTCCGTAAGTTAATTATTGATGATGCGTTTTATATTGGCTATTGATACGCTAGTTCGTAAATGGCAATACCTTTGACTTTGCCAGCAGTTACAGGTCCGATAGCTGTATTTATGTATTTCACAGCATAATTCATTGTGGCCGAAGTTGCATTGGCGGCAACAGTGAAATATTTATATGTGCTATAATTTGCCGGCTGGCCCAAGGGAACCGCTGTTTCAGTTGTGCCATTTTTTTGCAATAATTGGAGAGATACCCCTGTCGCTGCGTCCGCACCTGTCGCGATATTTTTCAGAGTTTGTCCATTTATATATATTGAATTTGGGGGGAAGTATGCTGTCACCCCAAATGCAGTTGCGCTGGCCTTACAACCGGTTAAATTCAGCGTGAACGCTGTCTTGCCTGCAGTAGTGAACGAGGATTTTAACAGCTCTTTCGACACGGTGGGTAATTCCACCGTACCGCTTGCGCTGCTTCCGTTATTCAGCACAACCTGGCAGGTCTGGTCGTTGAGTTTACCGCTAAAGTTAACCGTACCATTAGTGGCTGCACTGGCGGTATTTACCAGAGATATTGCTGTTATAACCACCGGCACTAAAAGTAAGCTCTTCATCGATTTTCCCTTCGATTTAACCCTGTCCATTAGTTAATCATTGATGATACTTTCGAGTAAAAGTTTTAATTTAAGTTGTGATGTTTTCTACTCAATCATTCTGCTCATGGATGATTCAAAGGTCTTTGTACGCTGTAATGGATACTCTGCGCCGTTTTTAGAGAACTGCCTGCGCTTACAGTAGAGTTCCATCACCATTTCGTTAGCGATCATGTAGCCTTTGCCGGTAATACGCATAATAAAGTTATCCGGCAGACCAACGAGCGCCAATTTATTTTTCAGATTATGCATCACCTGCCACAAACGCTGGCTGGAACAGCTCAGCCCGTTATTTTCCCAGACCTGGATTTGCAGGGTTTTATCCGGGACAATTTCACCAACGGCATTGGCCAGCAGGTATTCCAGCAGGTTTGCCATGGTCGGTCTGAGGTATTCAACCGCTTTTCCCGGTGTTTCGGGGAGCAGTAGACATCTTTTAAACGGCAGGAACTCAACTTCGTTGCGTTCGCCAAGACGATATCCATACACTGTAAGTTTGACCATTGTCCTTAATCTTCCTTCTCATCCTGGAAGGGCTGATTAAGACTGACCGGCGCTCCTGCCTGCTTAATCATAATTCTTCTCTGTGTTGCTGACGGGGTGAATGTTATTGATTTTTCCGTTCGTTAATCAACTTTATTTCATTAAACCATAGAATCAAGGTGGAATACTAAATTGTCGATTATATCTAGTGTAAAATTTTATTTATCTTGTAACGAACGAAGCTTTGTATGGTTACGCTGATTTGATTCGTGCCTGAACTCACAAAATCTTCATCCTTTTATACTAAAATAATTATCCTGTTTTTTAGCCTGTTAGTGGTTTTTAATTCGAATTGTTTTGTTTGTGTTAATAATTAAACAGGGTAAATAAATGGGGTTTATATTGGCGTTCAATGTATTGATGTGCGGAATATATTTCAGTGGGCAGTAAAGAATAGCGATTCCCGTAATAATTAGGAAGCGAAAACGTAGCGAATAGCATTTTTCATCCATTGACATGAATGGTATGGGTAGAGATATTTATTGGAGAAATAGAATATGCGTTGTGGGAGTAGAAAGGCGGCGGGCCTGTAAAACCAGCTTCAATGCACGCGGCTTACAAACCCGGGGGGATTTAGCTGGTAATACCCGTTGGGATATCATCTGCCCATTGTGTTGCGGTGGTGATCAATTCAGCCACCACGCTGCGGTTGAAACCGAGCCGATGGCCCAGCGCGCTGACATCCTCCCATTTATGATTTTCATACAGTTGCGCCAGGTGCAGATAAGGATAGAGTGGGCCACGTTTCTCTTTGAGCGCCATCATGACATTGCTTGAGACGTCAATCTGGCCAATCAAATCCGCCATCGGCATTTCGAAGATATCGTCCAGTTGTGAGAACAGGCCAACAATAAAGGCATCATCCGATGAATGTCGGCTGATGGAACGGGCGGCGGCCAGTTCGCAGAATTTTCCGCGAATCAGGCAACGGTGGTAGATTTCATCGGTTTTGCCGACATTCACCGACGTTAAGCAGGCCACCAGCACGAACCGGCGTAGCTCATTCGCGCCAAGATAAAAGATGATGTCTTTGAGCGACTGGCTGCGAAAGTTTTTAATGCCGCGCGCGTTGAAGACGATGTTCTGCGCGTAGCGCATCAGTTTGAAAGAGAGCGCAAGGTCCTGTTTCAGCAGCGCTTCGATTCTGGCGAAGTCCGGTGAGTCAGTATTCACTTCCTTCATCAGCTTTAAGGTTACAGACTGATTCTGGATAAGCTTGTTGTTAGCGTGAATGACCGGCTTGCTGAAAAAGTGCCCCTGAAAGAGGGTGCAGCCGAGGTTACGGTAGCACTCATACTCTTCCTGCGTTTCAACCTTTTCCGCCAGAAAAACCGTGCCTTTGAGCAGCTCAGCTTTGCTTTCGATGTACTCTTTGATCTCTTCCGGCGTGCTCATGCGCACATCAAATTTGATGATGCTGACATAAGGCAGAAAGTCGTTCCACGTATTGCCAAGTTCAAAATCGTCCAGGGCGATACGAAAACCATGCTGATAAAGCTGTTTTACGGTCTTAAGCAGGCGCGGCGTGGGTTCAGCCGTTTCGAGTATTTCCACGATCACGCGATCTTTGGGCAAGGTCTCCGCCATGCCCTGTACTAACAGTTCATAGGGGAAGTTAACGAAGATCGCGCTGTATTCCTTGAGGCGGCCCAGCGGCGCACCAAGAAATTGTTCTACGATAATTTGGGCAGTGGCATATTCCGGAGTAACGTCAGGAAACCGGTTCGTCATGCTGTCTCTGAACAACAGCTCATAACCGACTGTGTTCATATTTTCGTCAAAAATCGCCTGGCGGGCGACAAAAGAAAACATTGGATACTCCATACAGATGCCTGTAGATATCAAAACCCGGTTAAACAGGTATGTAACCGGTTAATCCCCCAGCATTTTCTCTTACCGATGAAAGGGAAGCCTGGACGAAAATGGCAAAGACGCATGTGGGTCTTACAGAAGGCAGTATCTTTTGTAAACTTCTTAGGGACTTAAGTCAAATCCCATCTACGTTTACAGGGTATTATTGAGCCGGTTTTCTGAAAAAATGTTCAGTTCGCTAAAAAAATAACCCGATTGCCTGCAATCGGGTTTTTGGTGAGGGGAACCCGATTATGACCGAGAGACAACGCCGGCTTTTTCCAGCATAGCGTGTAACAAGACATTTGCCCCGGCCGTGACCTGTTCCGGCGCGGAATATTCTATCTCATTGTGACTGATGCCATCTTTGCAGGGAATAAAAATCATGCCAGCAGGTGCGAGCATGCTCATATACACCGCGTCATGTCCGGCACCTGAGACGATATCCATAGAAGAGTAGCCTAATTTTTGGGCTGCCCGCCGCACGGCCTCTTTACAATCCGGGTGGAAAGGCGCGGCAGGGTAGTGGGAGACCTGTTGCAGCGCAACGCTCAGCCCGGTTTGTTGTTCAGTCTGCGCAATGTATGCTTTTAAGGCCGCATCCATTTTGTCCACCCCGGCGTCGGTCATATTGCGAAAGTCGATGGAGAATTTCACACTGCCGGGCACGACGTTGCGGCTGTTAGGATGCACCTGTACCATGCCCACGGTCCCGCGTCCGTGGGGCGCAAATTGCCCGGCAATATTGACCACTTCCTGCATGATATGTGTGGCAACCTGCAGAGCATCTTTGCGCATCGCCATGGGCGTTGGCCCGGCGTGAGACTCCATCCCCGTGACGGTACAGTCATACCAGCGAATACCGAGCACTGCCTGCACCACGCCGATGGTGATGTCCTGATCTTCAAGGATGGGGCCTTGCTCGATATGGGCTTCAAAATAGGCGCCGATAGGGTGGTCGCCCGGTACAACGTCGCCCGCATAACCAATTTTGAACAGCTCATCTTTCACTGATTTTCCTTCAGTGTCGGTTGCGGCATAGGCCGTCTCCAGCGGGAAGATACCCGCGAAGACGCCAGAGCCCATCATAACCGGCACAAAGCGTGAGCCTTCTTCGTTAGTCCAGAAAACCATCTCCACCGGCGCTTCGGTTTCAATACCGCGATCGTTCAGGGTACGAATAACCTCCAGTGCCGAGAGCACGCCAAAGTTGCCATCGAACTTGCCCCCGGTTGGCTGGGTGTCGATATGGCTACCGGCGACAATCGGCAGCAGGGCGTTGTTGCGGCCTGGACGGCGCATGAAGACGTTGCCGATCTGATCTATTTCGACCGACAGCCCGGCCGCTTTGCCCCAACTGACGACCAAATCTCGACCCTGACGGTCGAGGTCGGTCAGCGTTAAGCGGCAGACTCCGCCTTTGGGCGTGGCGCCAATTTGCGCGAGGTCCATTAACGATTGCCACAAACGCTCGCCATCAACCCGCAGGTCACTGATATCAATGCTGTTCGTATCTGGTGAAACGACTTCACTGCTCATGGTTATTTCCTCAATGTCAGGTGATTAGCGGGTGACGGCCTGCGGCGCGCGCTGGCGCTCCCATGCAGCCGCTGCGCTGAAATCCGGGCCGAACGCCGGACGTTTGATATAGCGCCCCGCGCCTTCGCGGGCGCGCAGGTCGCCATCAGCCCATACCAACTGGCCCTGGCTGATGGTGAAGGCCGGTACGCCGGTTACCGTACGTCCTTCGAAAATATTAAAATCGTTGCGCGAATGATGAGTGCTGGCGGAGAGCGTTTTGCTGCCCGCCGGGTCCCAGAGCACCAGGTCTGCATCGGCGCCCTGCGCCACACAGCCTTTACGCGGATAAATATTGAAGAGGCGCGCGGTATTGGCGGAGGTAATCGCCACAAACTCGCTCGGTGTCAGGCGTCCGCTGTTGACTCCCGCATCCCAGATGACCGCCATGCGTTCTTCCACGCCGCCGCAGCCGTTGGGAATTTTTGTGAAATTATCGCGGCCCGCCGCTTTCTGGTTGGCGCAAAAAGTGCAATGGTCAGTGGCGGTGGTGTGGAGCTGACCAGATTGCAGGCCGTGCCACAGCGCTGACTGGTGGGATTTATCGCGAAACGGCGGGCTCATGACGTGAGCGGCGGCAAAGCCAAAGTCCGGATGGCGGTAGACGCTGTCGTCAATGACTAAATGCCCGGCAAGAACTTCGCCATAGACGCGCTGCCCGCGACCACGCGCGCGCGCGATGGCTTCAGCAGATTCGCGGCAGGAGACATGTACCACGTAAATTGGCACACCCATAATGCTGGCGACCGTGATGGCGCGGTTGGCGGCTTCGCCTTCCACTTCCGGCGGGCGGGAGAGGGGGTGGGCTTCCGGGCCGGTGATGCCTTGCTTGAGCATCTCTTGTTGCAGCAGGTAAACCATCTCGCCGTTTTCCGCGTGTACTGTCGGCATCGCCCCCAGTTCCAGGCAGCGGCGGAAGCTGTTCATCAGGGTTTCGTCATCGCACATGATGGCGTTTTTGTAGGCCATAAAGTGTTTGAAGCTGTTAACGCCTTCCTGTTGGACCAGCGTGCCCATGTCCTGGCTTACGCTTTCGTCCCACCAGGTTATGGCGACGTGGAAGCTGTAATCGGACGCCGCTTTTTCCGCCCAGCCGCGCCATTGGTGATAAGCGTCCATCAGCGGTTGCTGTGGGTTAGGGATGACGAAATCGATGATAGTGGTTGTGCCGCCCGCCAGTGCGGCAGCGGTGCCGCTGTAGAAGTCATCGACCGTGGTGGTGCCCATAAACGGGAAATTCATATGGGTGTGCGGGTCAATGCCGCCAGGCATGACGTACAGCCCACCCGCGTCTACGGTTTCGGTTCCGGCGGGGATGTCCCATTGGGATGCATCGCCAACGGCCGCAATGATACCGTCGACACAGAGCACATCGGCACGACGCTGATGGTCGGCGTTGACGACGGTTCCGCCTTTGATCAACAGGTTACGCATTCGTTTTCTCCTGTAGTGCTTTGGTTTGATTAGTTATGTTCTTTTCCCCTCACCCTAACCCTCTCCCCAAAGGGGCGAGGGGACTGGATCGAGCCCACTCTCACTGAGTGACAGGATTCGCGCCGGGCCTGCTTTTCTCCCTCTCCCTTGAGGGAGAGGGTCGGGGTGAGGGGGAGCAGGCCGCACACCGTCAACTACGCCGTGGCGGTCATCGGGTTATTCGGGTGCGTCGTCCAGTTGGCGTACTGGTCCGTTACCACCTTGCCGGTACGCTTATCCACTTCGCCGGGCTGTAGACTGCGCAGTGAAATGCAGTTCTCCACCGGGCAAATCGAGGCACACAGGTTGCAGCCGACACAATCTTCTTCGCGCACTTCGAAACGCCGTTCGTCACCTGTGGTGGCGGAAATCGCCTGGTGCGACGTGTCCTCACACACCAGATGACAGCGCCCGCACTTAATGCACGACGCCTGGTCGATCACCGCTTTATCTACGTGATGGAGGTTGAGATAGCGCCAGTCGGTAACGCTTGGCAGTGCCATGCCGCGAAAGTCTTCGAGGGTCCGGAATCCTTTCTGGTCCATGTAGTTTTCAAGGCCGCTTATCATGTCGCGCACAATCTGGAAGCCATGAACCATCGCGGCGGTACAGACCTGCACCGTTGCGCACCCCAGCGCGATAAACTCCGCCGCATCGCGCCAGGTGGAGATGCCGCCAATGCCGGAAATCGGCAGACCACGGGTTTGCGCGTCGCGGCCAATTTCCGAGACCATATTCAGCGCAATCGGCTTCACCGCCGGGCCGCAATAGCCGCCGTGAGAACCCTGGTTGCCGGTATGCGGCGACATCAACATCTGATCGAGATCGACGCCAATCACTGAATTAATGGTGTTGATAAGCGACACGGCATCCGCGCCGCCCGCTTTCGCGGCTCTCGCCGGGTAACGAATGTCGGTGATATTCGGCGTCAGTTTGACGATCACCGGCAGGCTGCAATATTGCTTGCACCAGCGGGTGACCATTTCGATATATTCCGGCACCTGGCCGACCGCCGCGCCCATCCCGCGCTCGCTCATGCCATGCGGGCAACCGAAGTTAAGCTCGATACCGTCTGCCCCCGTGGCTTCTACCTGCGGCAGAATGGTTTTCCACGCTTCTTCTTCGCAAGGCACCATGATCGACACCACTACCGCCCGGTCGGGCCAGCGTTTTTTGACGCGGGTAATCTCTTCAAGGTTGATGGCCAGCGTACGGTCAGTGATAAGCTCGATATTATTCAGTCCCAGAACGCGTCGATCGGTCCCGAGTAAAGTGCCGTAGCGCGGCCCACTGACATTCACCACATGCGGATCCAGCCCGAGCGTTTTCCACACCACGCCGCCCCAGCCCGCCTGAAAGGCGCGTTCCACGTTGTACTCTTTGTCGGTAGGCGGCGCAGACGCCAGCCAGAACGGATTGGGGCTTTTGATGCCCAGAAAATCGGTATGCAGACTAGCCATGAGAGTGCTCCTGAAATGAGGTGGCGTTAGCGGCGTCGGAGATAGTGAGGGCCAGCGCGATAGAGCGGGCGGCGAGTTTGCCCTGGCGTACGGCATCGACCGTCAGGTCAAGACCACCTGCACAGCAGTCACCTCCGGCCCAGACGTCCGCCAGCGAGGTGCGACCGCACTCGTCGGTGGCAATACGCCCGTGTTTAAGTTGAATGGTTTGCCCGACAGGGGCGCTGTCGAAGGTCTGACCGATGGCTTTAAGCACCATGTCGGCCTCCAGCGTGAAGGTCTCATCGCTGACTTCCCCTTGCCGCACCACGCTGAATGTCACGCCGGTCAGTTGGTGATTGCGCTGCTCGAAGCGCAAAGGGGCGGCCCACAGGCGTATCGTTACACCATTAAGCTGTGCCCACTGGCGCTCTTTTTCTGAAGCTTTCATCTGTGCTTCGCCACGGCGATAGACCAGCGTGACTTCCTGAGCGCCAAGCTTTTTCGCCTGAACGGCGGCATCGACGGCGGTCATGCCGCCACCAATCACCACCACTTTGCGGCCAACGGGGAGCTCGCTGAGATCCGCGCACTGGCGCAACCTGGCAATAAACTCCACCGCTTCACAAACGCCTTCGGGTTCTGCGTCGTCGGTTTCCAGTCGGTTAACACCCGCCAACCCAAGGCCGAGAAATACCGCGTCGTGGCTGGCCCGTAACTGCGCGAGGCTGAAATCTTCGCCCAGCGTTTTACCCGTGTGCAGCGTAATGCCGCCGATGGAGAGCAGCCAGGCCACTTCGCGAGCGGCGAAATCGTCGGTCACTTTATAGCTGGCAAGGCCGTATTCATTCAGACCGCCTGCTTTGCTGCGGGCATCAAAGAGATCCACGTTGTGGCCTGCTATCGCCAGATGATGAGCGACGGTAAGCCCGGCGGGACCGGCGCCGACCACGGCAACACGCCTGCCGGTTTCAGGCCCACGAACGAACAGCGGTTTACCGGGGTTAGCAAAAAAATGATCGGTGGCGTGGCGCTGAAGCAGGCCGATATTAAGTGGGCGACCATCCTGAGCGTTACGTACGCAGACTTGTTCACACAAGGTTTCGGTAGGGCAGACGCGGCTGCAGATCCCGCCTAACACATTGGCGCGTAAAATGACCTCTGCCGCACCGCGATCGTTGCTCTGGGCGATGCGCTGGATAAAGCTCGGTACATCAATATCCGCCGGGCAGGCCCGCGAACAGGGGGCGTCAAAGCAGTAGTAACAGCGTTCTGCTTCAATCACCGCCTGGGTGGCCGTTAACGGGGGCGCGCAGTCCGCAAACTCGCGGGCATACGCGTCGGGAGCAAGCCGTGCGGCCTGCATCCCCTGGGCGTGGCTACCTGAATCGTTGCTCATCATGCTTCTCCTGAATTGTCAGTGGGGTTATCTCTCCCCGCGTTAAAATCCTGACCAGATGGTTAAGTTTTCGCGTAATAACCATGCTAATTACGTGCCATTTGCGACAAGTTTGCTGCATGACGCGTAAATTCAGGCGAGCAGAGAAACATGAACAAACTAACCGGGCTTTTATTGCTGTCTTTTGGTGCATTTCGCACCTTATTTGACGCTAATTGCTGCATTTTGCGGCAAGATTATTCAAGGCCGCAGATCCGCCAGACGCAACGCAATACATGTTCTGTCGCCCGTTGCTGTGCCGTCTTGCTGTGCGAGTCCTCTCCCAGCACGGCGGCAATCTGGATATCAAAATCCGCATAGGTTTGGGTCATCGACCAGACGGTAAAAAAGAAATGGGTGGTGTCCATCGCAGAGAGCTTGCCGAGCGCAATCCAGCCATCCAGGATGCGGGCCTTTTCCGCTACCAGTTGTCGAAGTTGTGTTTTTAGCAGTGGGTGAACCACCTGCGCGCCTTGCAGGATCTCATTAGCGAACAGGCGGGAGGCTTCCGGGCGGGCAAAACTAAAGCCGATCTTTTTACGGACATACTCTTCCAGCGCGGTTTTGGGATCGGCGCGGGCCGAGATCCCCTCCAGCGGCGCCAGCCAGTCGTGCAGAATGCACTCCAGCACGCGCAAATAAAGGGTTTGTTTATTGCCAAAATAGTAGTGAAGATTGGCTTTGGGCAGGTCAGCGGCATCGGCAATCTGTTGCATGGTGGTGCCGCGAAATCCATAACGGGCGAAGACCCGTTCGGCTGCGGGCATAATGATCGCCTCGTTATCCTGGCGAATACGCCCTTTCTCCAGCGAGACCGCAATGCCGCTCAGCAGGCTTTCGTTCATGACAGGCTCCAGTGAAATCCGCCCTCCCTGGCGGGGGAGGGGTTATTTCAGCTTCGCCGCGGCATCCCAGACGGTATGGGTCATCGCGCTGTCACCCGGATCTTTTTTGATTACCGGGGTATCGCCACCGCTGTGCAGTAAAACATCAATGGTGCGACGGTAGGCCGCCGGGTCGAGATAGCCGATTTTCGGTGTGTTGGCGTTGGTGATGAGCTTCGCCACGTTCTCCATCTGGCGAGTCTGTACCTCTTCGGTGGCGGCGCCGGACGCATCTTCAGCAACCACGATTTTCGCCGCCTCTTGCGGGTGTTTCACCGCGTAATCCCAGCCTTTGAACGAGGCTTTGAGGAACTTGGCCATTTTGGCGACGAACGCCGGGTCTTTCAGGCTGGAATCCAGCACATACAGGCCATCTTCGAGGGTAGAAACGCCCTGATCCTCATACGGGAAGGTGATCAGATCCGCTTCTTTCAATCCTGCGTCGATCAACTGCCAGTATTCGTTGTAGTTCATGGTGGAAATACAGGCTGCCTGATCCTGCAACAGTGGATCGACGTTAAAGCCCTGTTTGAGGATGGTAATGTCTTTGCCCGGTTTCAGGTTCAGTTTGCTCATCCAGTTGAAGAAGGGGTACTCATTACCGCCGTACCAGACGCCCAGTGTTTTACCTTTGAAGTCGGCAGGTGTTTTAATGCCGCTCGATTTTTTACAGGTCAGCATCATCCCGGAACGATCGTAAACCTGGGCAATGTTCACCAGCGGCACGCCCGCCTCGCGTGAGGCCAGCGCATCTGGCAGCCAGTTGACGATGACATCCGCGGATTTGCCAGCAATTACCTGAACCGGGGAGATATCCGTACCGCCGGGTTTGATCGTGACATCCAGTCCTTCCTCTTTATAGAACCCTTTTTCCTGTGCCACGTAGTAGCCAGCGAATTGCGCCTGCGGTACCCATTTCAACTGCAGCGTGACTTTCTCTGCTGCGTGTGCTGAAAAGGTAAAAGCCACAGACATTGCCGCCAGCAACAACCCCCGGCGAAAAGCGGAACGTTTCATCATGGGATAACTCCTCGGGTTAGTGTGCATCATCATGTTTTTATGTTGTTTTACTTTTCCGTTGCCATCCCGCGAATCGAGGGATGCCAGAAATTTACGCGGCGATCGAGCCGGACCAGCAAGGTGTAAATCAGCGAACCGGCCAGCGAAGACACCACAATCGCTGACCACACGATGGGCATATGCATGCGCGCCGATTCTGTGGAGATACGAAAGCCAAGCCCGGCGGTCGGTGAGCCAAAATATTCGGCGACGATGGCGGTAATCAGCGCCAGGGTGGCGTTCACTTTCAGGGCGCTAAAAATAAAAGGCAGTGCGGCGGGCAGGCGCAGCATGCGCAACTGCTGATGGGGCGTTGCGGCGTAGCAATACATCAGCTCTTGCTCAAGCCTGCCGCTTGCTTTCAGCCCGGCAAGCGTGCTGACCAGCGCCGGAAAAAAGGTCACCAGAATGACCACGGCAGCTTTTGACGGCCAGTCGAAACCAAACCACATCACCGCGATAGGCGCGACGCCGACCAGTGGCACGGTGCTGGTCAGGCTGGCGACCGGCAGCAGCCCGCGTTGCAGGAAGGGTAATCGGTCAATAAGCAGCGCCACGCCAATGCCTAAACCACAACCCAGCAGATATCCCACCAGCACCGATTTGAGGACCGTTTGTACCAGGTCACCCGCCAGCAGTGAGACGCCGTCGACTAACGCCGTGAGAATATCCAGTGGCGCAGGCAGGATGACCTGCGGAACGGCAAAGCCAGTGACCAGAATCTGCCAGAACCACAGCAGCCAGATACCGAGCAGCGCGGCGACGGCGGCAGGCGGGACCGGGGCGCTCGCCAGTCGCTGTACGCTGACGGCGGCAAGCAGCGCCAGGGCGAGGGTGCTCAGGCCATTAAACGGCAACAGCGCAAGCCAAAGTGCGCTGCCTGCGAGCGCAGCGGCGAACAGCACGCTACGCAAAGCCGTCTGTGAACAGGCCAGCAGCGAACAGACAACAAGCAGCAGCGCGTGGAAACGAAGCCCATAAGCGGCATCGCTGTCTCCGCTTAACTGAATCAGCGACAAAACGGCAACAATGAAGGCGCTGACTAACAGCAGGGTGCCGGGCGTTGTATTTTTTTTCATCATGCCCCCTTACGCTGGCGCATCACCAGCCGTTCGGTCAGGGTTACCAGCCCGGTTAATGCCAGACCCAGCAGGGAGGCCATCACCAACGCAGACCAGATCTGAATGGTGTTGCCGTAATAGGAGCCTGTGAGCAGCCTTGCCCCCAGTCCGGCCTGTGCGCCGGTGGGCAGCTCCGCCACCATCGTGCCGACCAGACCACTGGCAATGGCGACGCGAAAGGCCGGAAAGAGATAGGGCAAAGAGGAGGGCAGACGCACCATCCAGAAGATATCGACCCGTCTGGCGGCATAGGTATGCACCAGTTCCATCTCCATTTTTTGCGGCGAACGCAGTCCCTGCACGGTGGCGATGGTGACCGGGAAAAAGCACAGGTACATGGCGATGGTTGCTTTGGGGAGCATACCTGTAACCCCCAGACTGCCGAGAATAATCAGCACGATGGGGGCAATCGCCAGTACCGGAATGGTTTGCGAGGCGACAATCCACGGCATCAGCGCTTTATCGAGCGTCCGTGAATGGACAATGCACACCGCCAGCAGTACGCCTAGCACTACGCCCATGGCGAAACCGGTCAGCGCGGCGCTGGCAGTCACCCAAGTATGCAGTAATAGGTTGCGAGGCGAAGTGAGCGGCCACTGGGTGATGCTGTTCCAGATATCAATAACCAACTGATGCGGCGCGGGTAGCAGCGGGCGGGTGGCATTGAGGGAGGCGGCAATCAGGTCTGTACTTGTCCAGGGGCCGCGCGGGGTCAGTACACGGTCGATCACCCCGGAAGCATTCAGGGCGAAGGCCAGCACGTACCAGAGGATCAACGCCACCAGCAATACGCTGCCGACGGGCAGAACGTGCAGATGCAGACGCTGACTAATGGTCATGATGTCCCTCCACCAGTGCTTCGCGCACGTCGGCGGCGAGCTGTAAAAACGCGGGGGTATCGCGAATGGCAAGGGAGCGCCCGGCCGGAAGCGGAGAGTCAATTACCTTCACAATTCTGCCCGGACGCGGCGACATCACCACAATTTTGGTCGACAGGTAGACGGCCTCGGAAATGGAGTGGGTCACAAAGACCATCGTGCGCTGTTCGTTAAACCACAGTTGTTGTAATTGCTGGTTGAGGTTGTCGCGCGTCAGTTCATCCAGCGCGCCAAAGGGTTCGTCCATCATCAGAATTTTGGGTTCAAAACCCAGCGCACGGGCAATGGAGACGCGCTGTTGCATGCCGCCGGAAAGCTGCCACGGATATTTTTTCTCAAAGCCTTTTAGCCCGACGCGTGCCAACTGCTCGCGGGCGATTTCGTCGCAGCGCTCCGGCGGCACGCCCTGGATTTGCAGCGGCAGTTTGACGTTGGCCAGCACGGTGCGCCATGGCAACAGGACCGGGGCCTGAAAGACATAGCCGTAGGCCCCCGCCTGGCGTGCCTCCGAAGGCGACATATCGTTAACCAGCACTTCACCGGAGGTGATGGGTTCGAGGTCTGCAATGGCACGCAATAACGTGGTTTTGCCACAGCCGGAAGGGCCGATAAACGAGACAAACTCCCCCTGGCGAATGGTCAGGTTAATGTCTTTGAGCGCATGTACCGGCTGGTCGGCTGCCGGATAAATCACGTTGGCCTGGTTTACCCTGATGGCAGGCCGTGCGGTGGCGGTTGCCGGTTTTAACGGTACGACCGCAGATTCCTCTGCATAGATCAACTGGCTCATTCCAGGCCTCCCCTGTTTTTTGACTAACTGGTTAAGTTTGTTTCTCTATGCCATTTTTGTGCCAGGCGTTAAAAGGCGGTTTTTCGCGGTTTTTGACGGCAAGATAAGGTTTTTTGATGGCTAAATTGGTGCAAATGTCGACAATGGTGCGTAGTCGTGGGGCAAGGGTGTGTGGGGAAGTTGGGCCGAATTCGGTGAAAAAAGAAGCGCTAGTGTGCAGGTTACACGCCCCCTTCGCAAAGGGGGAGTGACAGTCTGGATATGACGGTGTGGCAGATGAGGTTAGAGCCCGTATAAGGCGGCTATCAGTCCGACTATTCCGCCTGCGGCCAGTAAAATCAGCGGCGAAAGGCGGGTTTTCAAAAACAGGACAATACAGACCGCAATCGTGGCGAGTTGCAGATAATTATGGATCACCGCTCCGGCGACCAGCGCTCCGCCGGAGATAACCAGCCCGACCGTCAGCGGGATTAACGCATGGTTTAATACGCGTTTCATTTTCTCGTCGGTGTTCTTATTCCATAAGGTTACGCACGCCACCACGATCAGTGACGAGGGGATGAACTGGCAAACGGTTGACACCATCAGCCCGGCGATGCCCGCAACACGCCAGCCGACCAGTGAGGTAATCATCATATTGGGGCCAGGCGCGGCCTGGGCGAGGGCGAACAGTTCGCTGAACTCCCGTGAGGTCATCCAGTGATGCACGTCGACCACCTGGCGTTGCAACTCAGGGATAATGGCATTACCGCCGCCCAGGGCTAAAAACGAGAGCTGTAAAAAAATGAAGGCGAGGGAAAACAGCGTTGTCATGATGTGTGTTTCCGGTAGCTCAGCATAATACTCAGCGGCACGGCGACCAGTAAGACTGGCAGCAGCGGCAGGCGGAAAAGGGCAATCGCAACAATGATCCCGCCAAGAATAAGCCACGATGTCAGCGCACGCGGCATTGAGCGCAGGATTTTCAGGCCAGTAGCAATGATAAGCCCCGCGGCAGCGGCGGATATACCGGCAAAGACCGAGGCGACCAGTGGGTTGTCATGCCAGAGCAGCCAGATATTGCCAAGACAGACGATGACCAGCAGCGGTGCGGTCAGTAACCCCACCAGCGCGACAAATCCCCCTTTTATGCCATGAAATTCTACCCCGGTGGCGACGCATAAATTCACGGCATTTCCGCCAGGCAGAAACTGACACAGCCCCAGCAGTTCGGCAAAGCGTTGTTCTGATAGCCAGCGCTTTTTTTCCACCAGCGCCCGGTGCATAAGCGGCAACACCCCGCCAAACCCGGTCACTCCTAACATAAAACAGGCCAGCCAGAGCTGCCCCAATGTGGGTTTCGCGTCAGGCGACGCGGACATCTTCTTATTTTCTTGCACAACGACCTACCTTTAATGGCCGGATCCCTGGCGATCGATAACCCATTTGTAATCTTGATGAAATTACAGGAATTTCATCGGCAGAAAAATGATCGCCGCCGGGATCCGCAGCGACAGATATCGCAAGAGGGCGAAGGGACGGCGGGATTTCATCTACGCTAAGGAGACGGATCAACATGCAGGAGGTGCTATGGCTGATATGAATCGTCGCTGTTTTATGAAGATGCTTTCTGGCGCTGCGCTGACGACTCCCTGGTTGCTCGAGGCGGCTGAAAAGGGGCAGTCCGCGGCAGCTTCGGCTCCCGTGACCGGGGCTTTCTTGCTTTCGCCAAAAGAGTGGGTACCCAATAATCCTGTGTTGCCCGTGTTGCTGTATCGTCAGGTGATTCCGGGGCGGGCAACAGCCCAGGACGCACAGCAGTTGTTTGCGAAAAATGGCTGGCCGCCGCAATGGGTGGACGGGGTATTTGATTACCACCACTACCACAGCACGGCGCATGAGGTGCTGGGGATTGTCGGCGGTGAAGCCAGGCTAATGTTGGGTGGTCCGGGTGGTAAAGAATTGACCGTGCGGGCGGGTGATGTGGTGGTATTACCTGCCGGGACGGGGCACTGTAATCTCGGCAGTAGCGCGGATTTTTCCGTCGTCGGCGCGTATCCACCAGGGCAGGATTTCGATCTCTGCCGTGATGCAGCCGATGCGCAAAGGTTAGCCGCGATTGCCAGTGCGACATTTCCTCATAGCGACCCGGTTTTTGGCGCGCAGGGATTGCTTTTAGAGCAATGGCTTTAATCGTGTTGCCAGGAATTTTCTTGTTTTATGGCAGGGCTAACTTTGCGGTCTACGCTTAAAGCGCATTAGGAATGCAAAGCTCTCTGTGTATGTAATGATGGTCTTCTCTATTGAAAGACATTGTTGGATAAAAGGTTTTGGACATGTTGCGGCCAGCTCGTGAGAGCTGGCTTTTTTTTGGACATTTAGTGGTTTTTTTTGGAACCTTTAGGAAATTATGATCGCCGTCATAATTCTGAAAAGCTGGTATGATCTGCTTATTGCCAGGAATTTTCCGATAGACTACTATGGCTTCACCCCCAGACAGAGCTAACGCCACAATAGATAGTGAGTGCCGGAGATAAGCGCCGGGAGGGTAAATAAACTTGAAGTATTTGCTCGACTTAAAACACCAGGCCCTGGCATCTGCCAGGGCTTAATCGTTTTTAGCGCCGCTGTTTTTATTCATCCTGTGCATTTCGTTATTCTCCTTCGATCGCCGGAGATCCTGTTTATCGTTGCGCTTTGCAATAACCTCTTCTATACACTGCATATTCACGTCGTTACACTTGCGCGACATCCGGCACTGAACCACTGAGAATCCCTATGGATATTGAGAAAATCAAGCAACTGATCAAACTGGTCGAAGCGTCAGGCATCTCCGAACTGGAAATTTCCGAAGGCGAAGGGTCGGTGCGTATCAGTCGCGCGGTCGCTACCCCTGCGACACAGCATACGTATACCCTCCCCGTAATGCCGCAACCAGCACAGTCAAACGCAGTTGCGCCAGTCGTAACCACAGTGGCGGCAGAGTCTGCTGCCGCACAAATCAGTGGTCACATCGTGCGTTTCCCTATGGTCGGGACCTTCTATCGCACGCCGAGCCCGGATGCCAAAGCGTTCTGTGAAGTCGGCCAGAAAGTGAATGTGGGCGATACCCTGTGTATCGTTGAAGCGATGAAAATGATGAACCAGATCGAAGCGGACAAAGCAGGAGTAGTGAAGGCGATTCTGGCGGAAAGTGGTCAGCCGGTTGAGTTTGACGAGCCGCTGGTCGTCATCGAATAACGCGACTGACGACCGGCATATCAGGATGCTCTACTACCCTAACGGACGAGTGCGATGTTCGCCTGGACCGGGGGGGGCTGGCGAAAAAAATCCTCATGCAGCGCAACCTGGTTACGCCCGCGTTTTTTCGCTGTATAAAGCGCGGCGTCGGCGGCGCTGTACAGGTTTTCAAAATCACTGTTTTTCATGCCAAGGCTGACACCGAAACTGGCGGTCACCAGTTGTTGCGGTAAGACATCCAGCGGTGATGCATTCAGGGAAGAGTGAATGTAACTGGCAATGATCATCGCATCTTCAATACGGGCTTCCGGCAGTAAAATCGTAAACTCTTCACCGCCGACGCGACCAATGGATGCACTTTCCGGCAGCGCGCGGCGAATGCGCGACACCAGCGCGCAAATCACCCTGTCACCCGTGGGGTGACCATATTCATCATTGATGCGTTTGAAGTGATCAATATCCAGCAGGATCAGGGCGACGTTTGCCTGCGTCAGAGATTTATTGATGTGGTTGATGATGGCACTGCGGTTAAAGACGGCGGTGAGCGGGTCGTGCGTGGCCTCATACTCAAGCTGCGCCGCCAGTTTTTGCAGTTGCTCATTCATACGGTTCAGTTCACGTTCCGCACGGTCGCTGCGGCTGATCACGCGGTAGGATTCGCGGATCAGGCGTTGATAATGCTTCGCCACGCTCCACAGCTTTTCACGACAGGCGTCTGCGGGCAGCGTGGCGTCTGCCGCCGCCAGGCGAGCCTCTTCGAGTACGGAATATTCCTCCTTGAAAAGCTCATTAATATCTAGCATGCGTCAAGATCCGGGATAAGAAAGACCGCCAGGGAAGGGAAGTCGATACGTAACTCCTGACCGAACTCTTCGGAAATATCGTCTTCCTCGTCATAGTACCAGTGCAGCTCGCAGGCGATACCGCCTTTCGCAAAGCCGTTCAGACACTCGAACAGTTCAAATAACAGCTTGGTGCTGGAGCTATTGAAATAGCTCAGCGCGACATGCAGACGAACCGGTTCATCGGTGGCCGGTTTGTCTTGCAGCCAGTTCTCAATGGCCTGCAACAGCGGGCGAAAGAACGCCGCGGCATTTTCAGGATAGGCTTCACCTTTAAGCACCAGACGATGTGCTGAAAAATCAAAATTCACTTCCGGTGTGGCCTGGGTTGCGGGCTGCTCAATGGAAGAGGTTAATGTCATATCAGTCATGGCAAAACGTTGCCTTTAGGTGAAAGGCGGACAACGGACTGGCCGCCAGTGGATGAATGCGATACTCCAGTGGCTCACTGGTATCCCGCGCCATGGTCAACAAACCAATGTTCGCGCCCTTGCTTGTGGCGGGTGCTTCACTGCGTAATCCCTGTTTCCAGGCATTGCGGATTTCCGCCTGGGTCATTGTGCGCAGGACTTCGAGGTTTGTTTTTAGCAAAGAGGATTCTTCCGGGCCAACCAGATTTGCGGTTTCGAGGTAATAATTTGCCTGGTCGGTGTGAAAACACAGTGAACCATAGCGCAATTCATCCTGGCCCGTGCACAGAAAGCGTTCATCCGATGAATAGCGAACGATGTTTTGCCCCATCTCGATAAAGACGGAGAATAATTTGCGACGCGTCGCAGAGGAGGCTTCATGTTTATCCAGCCACGTGCGCATCACGTCACCCATCGACACAATGTGCTGTTGGGAAAAATAGCCCGTGTAAAAAAGCTCGACAGCGCTTTGCCGCTGAAGAGTAAAAAGGGGGAGCAAAACCGCTTCTTTGACCTGCAGGTCGCTTATTTTCATTTAATTTATCACCAACGGAAACCAAACCAGGTCATGTCATCACGCGCGGATTGCTTGCCCTGCCAGCTCGTCAGCGCCAGGAGTAGCGCCTCGGAAATGGATGACATTGGCAGCGCACGTTGCTGCAATAACAATGACTGAATACGCTTCTTACCAAACATTATTTCCCGCGGACCGCCAATCTGATCGGTTACGCCATCGGTTACGATCAACAACTGATCGCCGCGACGTAACGGACGCTGATGACGACGCCACTGATAATCTGTGGCCGTATCTGAATAGCCGATACCTTTGCGATCGCCGTCAAGATTAACGACCTCTTCGTCGTCCGCGCCGAGCATAAAGGCATGCATACGCGCGTTAGACCAAATGAGTTGCTCATTTTGCGTATCGACAAACACGGCGATGGCGTCACAACCGTCGTTGGACTGGCCCATATCTGCGGTGGGATGACTCTGGCTCAACGTCTGTTTTATATAATGGTTGATTGACGCGAGCAGGCGATCTGGCTCGTGGGCCTGCGCCTGAGTCAGCGCTTTTTCGAGCGCAGACGAAAAAATAAAGGTCATAAACGCACCGGGAACGCCGTGTCCGGTACAGTCGGCCAGCACCAGAAGCCAGCCGTTTTCGCAGCGCTGAAAGGCGTAAATATCGCCGCCTACACAATCACGCGGGTGCCAGTACAGACACCAGTCATTCAGCGTTTGCTCAATGTTTTGCCGTGAGCGGCTGAGCATGGACTCCTGAATGATGCGCGCATATTCAATACTTTGCATGATTTGCATATGCTGTTTCGCCTGCAAATCCGATACCGTGCGAATCAGATCAAGACCGAGGCCAATGCCGATGTATTGGTTGTCTTCGGTAAGGATAAACCCCTCGGTAATCGCTTTATCGCCCGTTTCGATGACGCGCTCGGCCAGGTAATCCAGGCCTGCGTCAGCCTCGACAATGAGCGGCGTTTTATCCATAAACGCGATGCAGCTTTTCTGGTCATACAGTTCATGGAAAAACGGACGGCTCATCTGCGAAAGAAAAATGTGGCGATTAATCATGCCAATAGGGCGATTCTGTTCAAGAACGGGTAAGCCAATCAGTGACTTATGTTCGGAGAACATCGACATGACCTGCACATTATTTGCTTCGGGGGTTACGTGCGGAACGGCAATACGTAACACGCCCGCAGTAAGCTGCCGCGATGAAAGAGGTATATCCATGATCCTGCTGTTTTCCTTGATAAGAATAATCTGAGGATAAAGCCTGATTGTGACGGTTTCATTGCAGCGGATTACAGATGATTATTACGGTAGATTATTGTTCCTAAAGGCAAATCACAGCCACTTTGCCAGAGGCAAAAAAAAGCCCGCACGTGACGTGCGGGCAAATAATACTGGAAGCAATGTGAGCAATGTCGTACCGAATACCTGAGCGATTCACTCAACTATTCGGTGATGAGAAAGATAATCTTTATCATCTTGGTTATCAACCCCAAATTTTGTGCAACTTTCAAAAAAGTGGCAGGGAGGGGTCTGCGGCTGTTCCCTCTCCCTCAAGGGGTGAGGAATCCCCACAAAAAATGCGAGCACGATCGGTCCCCTCTCCTCTTTGGGGTGTACGGTCCGGAGACATAGTGAACGCTTGTTCGGGGACATGGTAGACACTTACAACTGAGGCATAAGAACCCGTTTATGGAGTCACTTATGCCCTGGGATGCGAGAGATACCATGTCATTAC
>NZ_JBEULY010000024.1:0-41442 GCF_040578655.1 Phytobacter sp. RSE-02
TAGAGTAGGGGAAGGAGCACTGAAACAGGTTATCGTAGCGGCTGGTCAGTTGCTTAAGGGCCAGCGCCAGGTCGCCACGCTGTGCGTCGGTTAAGTCGGTGATCCGCAGGATATGCGCTTTGGGTAACAGCAGCGTTTCAAACGGCCAGGCCGCCCAGTAGGGCACCACCGCCAGCCAGTGTTCGGTTTCAACGACGGTGCGGCTGCCGTCCTGGCGCTCGCGTTCAGCGTAATCCACCAGCATGGGGGAGCCGTACTGGCGGAAATAGGCGTTCTGCAGACGGTCTTCGCGTTCGGCTTCATTGGGCAGAAAGCTGTTGGCCCACACCTGACCATGCGGGTGCGGGTTCGAGCAGCCCATTGCCGCGCCTTTGTTCTCAAAAACCTGAACCCACGGGTAAGTCCGGCCCAGATCGGCGGTCTGTTCCTGCCAGGTTTTCACCACCGCTTCCAGCGCGCTCAGGCTCAGCTCCGGCAGCGTTTTGCTGTGATCCGGCGAGAAGCAGATAACGCGGCTGGTGCCGCGTGCGCTCTGGCTGCGCATCAGCGGATCGCTGCTTTGCGGCGCGTCCGGCGTGTCGGTCATCAGTGCCGCAAAGTCATTGGTGAAGACATAGGTGCCGGGGTAATCGGGGTTTTTATCGCCGGTGACGCGCGTGTTCCCCGGACACAAAAAGCAGTCGGGATCGTGGGCCGGCAGGGTCTGTTTCGCCGGGGTTTCCTGCGCCCCCTGCCAGGGGCGTTTGGCGCGGTGTGGCGACACCAGAACCCATTGATCGGTCAGCGGGTTGTAACGGCGATGCGGATGATCGACCGGATTAAATTGCTGCGTCATGACCCTTCCTTTAATCGCTGTAACCCTGCGGGTGGCGGGACTGCCAGCGCCAGGTATCTTGTGCCATTTCATCGAGCGTACGGGTCACATGCCAGCCCAGTTCATTATCCGCTTTGCTTGCATCTGCCCAGTAGGCAGGCAGATCGCCATCGCGACGGGGAGCAAAGTGGTACGCCACCGGCTTACCGCACGCTTTACTGAATGCGTTAACCACGTCCAGCACACTGCTGCCAACGCCTGCGCCGAGGTTATAAATATGGACGCCTTGCTTGCCCGCCAGTTTTTCCATCGCTGCGACGTGCCCGTCGGCCAAATCCATCACATGGATGTAATCGCGAACGCCGGTGCCATCAGGCGTCGGATAGTCATTACCAAATACCGCCAGAGAGTCGCGACGGCCCACGGCCACCTGGGCAATGTAAGGCATCAGGTTGTTCGGGATACCCTGCGGGTCTTCACCCATATCTCCTGAAGGATGGGCGCCCACCGGGTTGAAATAACGCAGCAGCGCAATGCTCCAGTCCGGCTGGGCTTTTTGCAGGTCGGTCAGGATCTGCTCAACCATCAGCTTGCTTTTGCCGTAGGGGCTTTGCGGGGTGCCAGTCGGGAAACTTTCGACATAAGGGATTTGCGGCTGATCGCCATACACTGTTGCGGAGGAGCTAAAAATGAGGTTTTTGACGTTGGCCGCACGCATGGCATTCACCAGGCGAAGCGTGCCATTGACGTTGTTGTCGTAGTACTCCAGCGGTTTGGCTACTGACTCGCCAACGGCCTTTAGCCCTGCAAAGTGGATAACCGCTTCGATTGCATGATCGTGCAGGATTTCAGCCAGCAGTGCTTCATCACGAATGTCACCCTGGATAAACAGGGCGGATTTGCCTCCCAGGCGTTCAAGCACCGGCACGACACTGCGTTTGCTGTTACACAGGTTGTCGAGGATGATGACGTCGTGGCCATTTTGCAGCAGTTGCACACAGGTATGGCTTCCAATGTAACCGCTACCACCTGTAACCAAAACTTTCATATATCACTCCATCAAGCGTATGTTATGAATTAACTTTAGCATAACAGAGATGGCAAAACTGTGATATGTGATAAATTAGTGGAATCGTTTACACTGCAATATGCCACGCATTACCTGCCCACCTAACTGATTATAAATCAGATAAATAATGACGTAATGATGCATAAATTCTGAAAATGCTCTGAAAACAGAGGCGGGGGATGCCCCGCCTGTGAAAAACTCACTCAAACTGGTAGCGCCAGTTGTCGCCGTCCGGGACAAACTGTAAACGATGCGTGATACACGACGGGGCATCACTGGCATGGTGGGAGACAAACAATAATTGCGTTTCGCCTTCACCAATTAGCACATCAACAAAGCGGCGAATCAACTGACGGTTCAGCGGATCCAGCCCTTGCAGCGGCTCATCCAGGATCAGTAAGGTCGGATGTTTGACCAGCGCACGGACAATCAGCGCCAGACGCTGTTGACCCCATGACAGGCTATGGAACGGCGCATCGGCGGTTTTCGCATTAAACCCGGCGATGTCCAGCCACTGTTGCGCCAGTTTACGCTGTTTGTCCGAAACAGCCTGATAAATGCCAATGGAGTCAAAATAGCCGGAAAGAATGACATTGCGCACGGTCGTGCTGACGCGATAGTCCAGATGCAGGCTGCTGCTGACGTAACCGATGTGCTTCTTAATATCCCAGATGGTTTCGCCGCTGCCGCGACGGCGGCCAAAAAGGGTTAAATCGTTGCTGTAGCCTTGCGCATGATCGCCCGTTACCAGGCTGAGCAGCGTCGATTTTCCCGCGCCGTTCGGCCCGCTAATTTGCCAGTGTTCCCCTGGTCGAACGGTCCAGTTAAGATGATTGATAATCGGACGATCGTTATAGGAGACGACACCCTCTTTCAGCACAATCAGCGGCTCTCCGGCGGTCAGTTGATCGCGCGCTGGCGGCGCATCTGGCTCCGGCAGCGCCATTCCCGCCAGGTTCTCGCTATGCGCCAGTTGTGCGATGAGCGCCTGCTGTAACAATGCCGATTTTTCGCCGATTTCCGTTAGCGCGCAGTCAGCCAGCACGCCCGCATTCTGCACAAAATCCGGGATCTCATCGAAGCGGTTCAGAACCAGCACCAGGGTGTAACCTTCTGCATTAAGCTCGGCGAGGAGGAGAGCGAGATTTTGCCGTGAATGAACGTCCAGGCCGTCAAAAGGCTCGTCCAGGATCAGTAAATCAGGTTGCGACATCAGCGCCTGGCAGAGAAGTGTTTTGCGCGTCTCTCCTGTGGAAAGGTATTTAAAGCGGCGTGAGAGCAGGGAAGTGATACCAAAACGTTCGGCCAACTGCTGGCAGCGCGCGACGTCTTTGACCTCATCCTGGATGATTTCTGCGGTGGTGCGTCCGGTGTCATCTTCACCGGGGCTTAGCATATCGGTGTTATTACGTTGCCACTCTTCACTGACCAGTTTTTGCAACTGTTCGAATGACAGACGGGTAATGCGTGAAAAGTTACTCTGGCGATCCCCTTTAAGGAGCGTCAATTCGCCAGCCAGTGCTTTAGCCAGCGCCGATTTCCCGCTACCGTTTGCACCGACAAACGCCCAGCTTTCACCCGACTGCAGCGTTAAGTGATCAATTGACAGCGTCCGGGTGTCGCCAAGACGAAACGTGCCTTGCGAAATTTGCAATGATGACATTATGTATCCCATTTTTTGCAGCGATACAGACAGGGATACGTGCTGGCAGGCAACTTGTCAATCTACTTAGCACAACGTGGCGAGAATGACCTTGTCAGCATTAAAATATGCCGTGACCTCAGCCGCTTCCTTTAGATCTTGCGCCTGCTGCGCGGGTACTGTCGCACATAACTGTTGGCCGTCGGGTAGCGCCATCAGAACTTCGCACTGCAGTTCGCCACGCTCAATATGGCTGATTCGCCCACGGAGCTGATTATCGGCCTGCTGCGCAGTGACATGGTCGGTTGTAATGTCTACCCACGGTGCTTTCAGCAGCACCAGCACCTCTTTGCCTTGCGTCAAATCCAGGCGCTGCGCGCTTTGCGCAGTAATGGCGACTTTGAGTGATGTCGTACCATCCGCCAGAAGCACATCGACATGTTGCTGTACCTGCTGGTGGTCGAGGGCGGTAATGGTACCAAACCACTGGTTACGGGCGCTGGTTTGTAGTGAAAAACGGGAAATGGCCGCCAGCAGGCTGTTCAGCGGCATGGCATCGTCGTCGCTCAACACATCAAACGCTTTTTGCTGAATCTGACCCAGTAAATCATAGAGTTGAATAAGACGCTGACCGTAGCGGGTGATAACCGCGCCGCCGCCGCCTTTTCCCCCGGTCGCGCGTTCCACCAGCGTCTGTTCGCTGAGCTGATTCATTTCATTAATGGCATCCCAGGCACTTTTATAGCTGATGTTCGCATTCTTTGCCCCCTGGCTTATGGAACCCGTCTGTTCTATCTGTTTGAGTAAATTAATCCGGCGCGGGTCAGCGAACAGCCGTTCCTGGAGCTTAAGGGTAAGAAGAATTTCAGCCTGCATAGCGTAGTGTCCTGATGTAAAAAGAATAGTGTGAAGGAAAATCGGCCTGGAGCCTAGTCTTCACCTGCACGCATTGTTTTTCTAAAGATAATGTCACAATTGTCGATAGGGGAAAGAGACACTCCACTGAAGGAACAGAATATGGCAGTTAAAAAACGCCCGGCCTTGCAAGGCGAATTGGACGGAGCCTGTGGTTTTTACGCTATCGCGAACGGCATACATTTACTGGAACCTGAACTGGCGCTCCCGGAAATCTTCCCGATTATTTTGCAGCAATACGTTTTTGATGGCGATCCGATGGGATTTGTTAACGGCATTGCTCGCGGTTCGCTTAAAAATACCCTGAGTCGGACGATGGCGCTGTTGAACGCTGAGTATGAATTTTACGACCCGAAAACCCGCGAACAATGGCAGTTCACCTTCAGCATGCCCTACTGGCATAACGATAAACCTCGCCATCGCCGGGATATCCTCGATACATTAAGTCTGGCGAACCATAAAGAAGGGCGCGTGATTATTCAGGCTTACGATTATAATGATGGTGAGCAGGAATATAGCCACTGGACAGTCATTTCGAAAGTGACGGACGAGGGGCTGGCCACCTGGGATTCAAGCAAAGAAGTTAAATGCATTCCATTTGATAAAATACGAGTCGATAGCATTCAACATTCGAATATTGCCCGGCCATGGAATATTCGCAGCGCGGATACGTTTGTACTGAGTCGTCAACCCTTGTAAAGGGTGACCGACGATGGCACAAAAGGCGAGTGTTTTTCTGTCAGATGCGGTTAGAATGCCCCCTTAACACTAAATGGAGTTGACCATGTTTGAGTTATTGAAAAGCTTAGTTTTTGCCGTAATCATGGTCCCTGTGGTGATGGCTATCATCCTGGGGTTGATTTATGGCCTGGGTGAGGTATTCAACCTTTTTTCAAATGTTGGTCATCGCGACCGCCCCGCGCAACGCCGCTGAATTTAAAAAACGCCCGCAATCGCGGGCGTTTTGCTATTCAAGTTCGGCATAAGCTTGCCGATATCTCATAAATCTCAGTAATTCTTGATGAGTATGACCTCACCCGGTGAATCTCTGGTAGTATCGTTATATTTCCAGTTATATAACGATGCTCACAGGAGTTACAGATGACACGTACATGGTTACGCCTTTTTGCCGGGGCGACTTTATCGCTTTCCGTTGCCGGACATGCGCTGGCTGATGAAGGGAAAATTACCGTTTTTGCGGCAGCGTCGCTGACCAATGCAATGCAGGACATTGCCGCTGCGTATAAGAAAGAGAAAAACGTCGAGGTGGTCTCGTCGTTTGCTTCGTCTTCCACGCTGGCACGTCAAATCGAAGCGGGCGCGCCTGCGGACCTGTTCATTTCTGCTGACCAGAAATGGATGGATTACGCGGTTGATAAAAAGAGTATCGATACCGGCACGCGCGTAACCTTGCTGGGTAATAGCCTGGTTGTTGTGGCGCCGAAGAGCAGTGCGCAGGGCGACATTACCGTTGATGCGACCACTGACTGGGCAAGCTTGTTGAAAGGCGGCCGCCTGGCGGTTGGCGATCCGGAGCATGTCCCGGCAGGTATCTATGCGAAAGAAGCGCTGCAAAAGCTGGGGGCGTGGGATAAATTGTCCCCGAGCCTGGCGCCAGCAGAAGATGTACGTGGTGCTCTGGCACTGGTTGAACGTAGCGAAGCCCCGCTGGGTATCGTCTATGGTTCTGACGCTGTGGCCAGTAAGGGCGTGAAAGTGGTCGGGACTTTCCCGGAAAACTCTCACCAGAAGGTGGAATATCCGATGGCGATTACCGAAGGTCATAAAAACGCAACGGTTAGCGCGTTCTATGACTACCTGAAAACCCCGGAAGCTTCCGCCGTGTTTAAACGTTACGGATTTACGACACACGAATGATATTAACGGATCCCGAATGGCAGGCAGTGATACTTAGCCTGAAAGTTTCATCCCTCGCAGTTGTTATTAGCTTGCCCTTTGGGATTTTCTTTGCCTGGTTACTGGTGCGCTGTACCTTTCCAGGCAAAGCCCTGCTTGACAGTCTCCTGCATCTTCCCCTGGTTCTGCCTCCGGTTGTCGTGGGGTATTTACTACTTATTGCCATGGGAAGACGTGGATTTATCGGCCAGTGGCTCTTTGACTGGTTCGGGATAACCTTCGCTTTTAGCTGGCGAGGCGCGGTGCTTGCGGCGGCGGTGATGTCCTTTCCGCTGATGGTGCGTGCCATTCGCCTGGCGCTGGAAGGCGTTGACACCAAACTCGAACAGGCCGCCCGTACCTTAGGTGCCGGGCGCTGGCGCGTGTTTATGACGATTACACTGCCCTTAACATTGCCGGGAATTATTGTCGGCACCGTGCTGGCCTTTGCCCGTTCGCTGGGTGAATTTGGGGCGACCATCACCTTTGTCTCAAACATCCCTGGCGAAACGCGCACCATTCCTTCGGCGATGTACACCCTTATTCAGACACCCGGCGGCGAAATGGCGGCGGCGCGTTTGTGTGTGATCTCCATTATTCTGGCGCTTGTCTCGCTGCTCATTTCGGAATGGCTGGCGCGCGTTAGCCGTGAACGGACCGGGAGATAACGATGCTGGAGCTGAATTTTAGTCAGACGCTGGGAACGCACCGTCTGCAGGTTGCCGAAAGCCTGCCAGCCAGCGGTATCACGGCGGTATTTGGCGTATCGGGAGCGGGGAAAACCTCTCTTATCAATGCGATTAGCGGCTTAACGCGCCCGGAGCAGGGGCGTATCGTGCTCAATGATCGCGTGCTGTATGACGCTGAGAAAAAAATCTGCCTGCCGCCGGAAAAGCGCCGGGTTGGTTATGTCTTCCAGGATGCGCGCCTGTTCCCGCATTACAACGTGTTGGGCAACTTGCGCTACGGCATGGCGAAATCCATGGCCGGGCAGTTTGACAAGCTGGTGGCGCTTCTGGGGATCGAACAGCTTTTAGAGCGCCTGCCAGGCGGGCTGTCGGGTGGGGAAAAGCAACGCGTGGCGATTGGTCGCGCCCTGTTAACCGCGCCGGAATTGTTGTTGCTGGATGAGCCGCTGGCATCGCTGGATATTCCGCGTAAACGTGAGCTGTTGCCATATCTGCAACGCCTGGCGCGGGAAATCAATATTCCTGTGCTGTATGTCAGCCACTCGCTGGATGAGATCCTGCACCTTGCCGATAAAGTGATGGTGCTGGAAGCGGGGGCTGTTAAAGCCTTTGGTAACCTCGAAGATGTCTGGGGGAGCAGCGTGATGAATCCGTGGCTACCCCAGGAGCAGCAAAGCAGTATTCTGAAGGTCAGCGTGCTGGAGCAGCATCCGCATTACGCCATGACGGCGCTGGCGCTGGGCGACCAGCATATTTGGGTGAACAGACTGGATAAGCCGCTTCAGGCTGCTGTGCGCATTCGAATTCAGGCAACGGATGTGTCGCTGGTGCTGCAACCTTCCGGCAATACCAGTATTCGTAATACTTTGCGGGCGAAAGTGGTGCAAAACTACGATCTGGACGGGCAGGTGGAAGTTCAGTTGGATGTAAGCGGAAGGACGCTGTGGGCGCGAATTAGCCCGTGGGCCAGGGATGAGCTCAATATCAAACCTGGCCTGTGGCTCTATGCACAAATTAAGAGTGTATCGATCACCGCCTGATCAGAGCAGATGGCTATAGATAAAGCTGGCAATGCTGTCGGTGGTGTTATCGCCAATCACAACGTTGGCGCGGGCTTTGACCGCGTCATCGGCATTCCCCATTGCGACCCCAAGGCCCGCTGCCTCCAGCATGCTGATGTCGTTGTAGTTGTCACCGAACGCCACCACTTCTTTCATCGACAAGCCCTGTGAGGTGACCCACTCGGTCAGGCGTTTGCCTTTGCTATTGCCCGTGCGCGCGATATCAACCTGATCATGCCATGACCACTCGCACTCCAGTCCCAGTGTTTGCTCAACCGTATGGGCAAACTGCTTAAGTTTATTGGTGTCTTCGTCGGTCAGGGCGAATTTCCAGATAGCGTCAACGTCACTGGCGGCGGCGCGCAGCGAGTCCACCTGGGTGAAGACCGGGCGCTGTTCCGGCGGCAGAGTTTGTGCCCAGTTATTGGTGCGGATGACATGACCGGTTGGCTTTTCATAGAGCATGGCATTATCGACATACATCAGACCGTGGACATCGTGGGATTCGAGCATTTCAATCAGTTTAACGGCTTGCGAAACCGGGAGAGGATCGGCTGTTAACACTTTTTTTGCCTGATAATCATACAAATAAGTGCCATTACAGCAAATTGCAGGTGTATCAAGCGCCAGTGCCTGATAAAAAGGATGGATGGCAACGTGATGCCGCCCGGTAACAATAATTAACTGATAGCCGGCTGCTTTTGCCCGGGCAAGCGCCTCGATAGAAGAGGGGAGCAGCGTTTTTTTAGGAGTCAGTAAGGTACCGTCTAAATCCAGTGCTAATACACGCGAGGTCATGTCGTTTTCCGTGGTCAATGTTGAATTTGGCTTTTTCGGGATGGTACACCGAGTCGCGCCATGGGCAAAATTTGCGCGTGAAATTCAGCATTAACCACGAAAAAAGGCTATCCTGGTAAATTAACGCAGTATCAAGGAAAGGAGTATTCATGAAACAAACCGTTTATACCGCCAGCCCGGAAAGTCAGCAGATTCATGTCTGGCGTTTGAATCCCGAAGGCACCCTGACGCTTGTGCAGGTGGTGGATGTTCCCGGCCAGGTTCAGCCGATGGTCATAAGCCCTGATAAACGTTACCTCTACGTGGGCGTACGCCCGGAATTCCGCGTTATTGCTTACCGTATTGCGCCAGACGATGGTGCGTTGACCTATACCGCAGAAGCGTCGCTGCCAGGTAGCCCGACGCACATCTCAACCGATCACAGCGGTCGTTTCCTGTTTAGCGGTTCCTATAATGCGGGTTGTGTCAGCGTAACCCGTCTCGACGATGGCGTGCCGACCGAGACCCTGGACGTGGTGGAAGGGCTGGAAGGTTGTCATTCTGCCAATATTTCGCCTGACAATCGCACCCTGTGGGTTCCGGCGCTGAAACAAGATCGTATTTGTCTGTTTACGCTGTCCGAAGATGGCAACCTGCAACCGCAAGACCCGGCGGAAGTGACCACCGTTGAAGGGGCAGGCCCGCGCCATATCGCCTTCCATCCGAACAAACGTTTTGCCTACTGTGTAAATGAGCTGAACAGCTCTGTCGATGTATGGCAGCTTAATGATGCGCACGGCAAGATTGAATGCGTGCAGACGCTGGATATGATGCCGGCTGACTTCTCCGATACTCGCTGGGCGGCGGATATTCATATTACGCCGGATGGCCGTCACCTGTATGCCTGTGACCGTACCGCCAGCCTGATCACTGTGTTCAGCGTGTCAGAAGATGGCAGCGTACTGGCTATCGAGGGCTTCCAGCCGACAGAAACGCAGCCGCGTGGCTTTAATGTCGATCACAGCGGTAAATTCCTGATTGCGGCAGGGCAGAAATCCCACCATATCGCGTTGTATGAAATTAACGGCGAGCAGGGGCTGCTGACCGAGAAATCCCGTTATGCGGTGGGCCAGGGGCCGATGTGGGTTGTGGTTAACGCGTACTGATTTTCAGGCATAAAAAAAACCTCGCCGCGGCGAGGTTTTTTCGTTTCAAAATGCTTACTTTTTCGGTTCAGCAACAACCTGGCTGCCTACGCCACGGTTGTTAAATTCCCACATGCGGTTGAAGCGCGGATCGTTCAACTGACGCTGGATATTACCTTTATCATCCACCGCGCCCGTATTACCGGCAAACGCGCGACCAGAAGCCGCTGCGGCTGCCCACGGTTTCGCCACGTTGAAGCCTTCGTTGATGACGCTATCGCGAATCACAACCTGACCGTTGGTATTGGCATCCACGTCCAGCGAGCGGCCCAGTTGCGCCACGCCGTTACCGGTCGCGGTAAAGCGGCTGTTGGTCGCCAGGAAACCGAAATTAACGCTGGACAGGGTTGCCGGTGCGAACACGTAGCCTTCTTGTTGGGTACGGGAGTTCACAACGCGGAAATCGGTGTTATCAAACACAACCGCGCCGCGGCCTGCAACGATATCCACATCCCCTTCTACATAGCTGTTGGTGACCAGCGTACGGGTCTGGCGATCGTTACGCAGGGTGTTATCGACACCGCTATTGGTCACGAAGAAGGTGTTCTGGCGACCCAGGATATTGACGTTATTCAACTGGACTTTGTCGCCGTCGCTGCGGAACGCAACCGCCTGATGGTTACCGGCGTCAACGCTGTCGCCAAGGCTATTCTGGATGGTGAGGTTCTGCAGTTGTAGACCATTGTTCTGTGACCAGAAAACAGCGGAACACATCACGCCAACAGTGGCGTTACGGTTGCTCTGGCATTTATCAAACATATACCAGGCGGGTTTACCCGGCATGTATTTGCCTGATGGATTGACCAGTTTACGCCAGGTCGTGCTGTCCATTTCAGAGTCAATAGCCAGCCCGATTTTCACGTCCAGCGGTTTTTCGCCGGTACCGTAAATGGTCACGCTGCCAGACGCCGCAGGAACATACACCGTGCCTTCATAATCACCCGGCATCACGGCAATAAACTGACGATCGCTGGAGTGTTTGTTGATGGCTGCGTCAACCGCTGCCTGAATGGTGTTGTGCGTTACGCCAGGCGTACCCGCCGGGCCAACCACGAAGTTTGCCTGTGCCGGCAGACGGATAGCATAAGGCTTCCACGCGGCTGCGTTCGGCGTCAGGGAGGCGAAGTAGTTATCCGCAACGAAGTTTTTCGCTTCGCCCGCCGTCAGAACAGGGCGCGAAGCCGTACCCGGCGCAGTTTGTTGAGAAGGCTGTTGATCCGGCGGCGTTGAGCTACAGGCGGTCAGTGTCACGCCAAAAGCCAGTGCCAGCGTCAGACGAGAAACCGAGAATGTGTTCAAGGGGTACTCCAGGCTGTGCAAGTTTAAATGATTTCGTCAGAAGCCTGCTTTTTTATACTAAGTTGAGCGAAACGGGAAGCCGATTGTGCAAATCGGCCTCAAATGAATGGTTTTTTAGCTAAAAAGGGCGGTGATGGAGGCGCTGGCGAGAGAATGGAAATGCACATTAAAGCCGACCATCGCACCGCTGGCGTCGGCATCGACCTCTATAGCCGGAACATCCAACGCATAGACGGTGAAAATATAGCGGTGGGTTTCACCTTTCGGCGGCGCCGCGCCGCCATAACCGGTTTTGCCAAAATCGGTTCGTGTCTGGATAGCGCCATCCGGCAGCGCGCTTATCCCTGAACCCGCCCCTTGTTGCAATACGCGGGTATCGGCGGGCAAGTTCGCGACGACCCAGTGCCACCAGCCGGACCCCGTGGGGGCATCCGGGTCGTAGCAGGTAACCACAAAACTTTTGGTTGCGGCGGGAACATCATCCCAGGCCAGATGCGGCGAAATATTGTCGCCATCGTAGCCCATGCCATTGAAAACGTGGCGGTGGGGCAGTTTGCCCCCGTCCTGTAAATCATGACTGATCAGTTTCATTTCACCTCCTGTCAGCGATGCAACAACTTGACGATTTCCTGTGCGGCAGCGGCCGATGACGCCGGGTTTTGCCCGGTAACCAGGTGACCGTCGGTGATTGCATACACGCCCCAGTCTTCACCGCGCTCGTACAAGCCTCCGGCCTGTTTTAACGCATCTTCAACCAGGAATGGCACAACCTGTGTCAGGCCGACGGCTTCTTCTTCGCTATTGCTAAAACCCGTCACGCGTTTGCCCTGGACCAGTGGGCTGCCATCTGGCTTATGGGCATGGCGTAGCACGCCCGGCGCGTGGCAGACGGTTCCTACCGGCTTGCCTTCGGCCCAATATTTTTCGATAAGCGCGATAGATACAGGATGTTCTGCCAGATCCCACAGCGGACCGTGCCCGCCGGGGTAAAACACCGCTTCATAATCCCCTACGGCGATATCACTCAGTTTGTGGGTGTTTGCCAGGGCGAGCTGTGCGGCTTTGTCTTTGCGAAAGCGCTCGGTGTCCTGGGTTTGGGCATCGGGCGCATCGCTTTTCGGATCCAGTGGCGGCTGTCCGCCTTTGGGGGTGGCAAGCGCAACCTCCAGCCCTGCATCGCGAAAAACATAATACGGTGCGGCAAATTCTTCCAGCCAAAAACCGGTCTTTTGCCCGGTGTCGCCGAGGGTGTCATGCGAGGTCAGTATCATTAAAATCGCCATTATTCCTCCTGATTCCGGGATGAGTTAACCCTCCAGAGTGTAGCATCCCGTTATCCGGTGGGCGTTAAATCAGACAATGAACATCTCGTCCATGGCGACGGCGGCATTCACGGCCTGGGTTAAGCGCGTCAACTGTTCGCGGCTTATCGCATAAGGCGGCATCAGGTAAATGAGGCGGCCAAACGGGCGGATCCATACGCCTTGCCCGACAAAGAAACGTTGCAGCGCCGCCATGTTCACAGGTCGCCTGGTCTCCACCACGCCGATTGCGCCCAGTATGCGAACGTCAGCCACATTGGCGCTATCGCTCGCCGCTGCGAGCTCGTCGCGTAACTGGCATTCAATCGCGGCCACCTGGGATTGCCATTCACCGCTTTCCAGTAGGCCGAGACTGGCCGTTGCCGCCGCACAGGCCAGCGGATTGCCCATAAACGTCGGGCCGTGCATAAAGCAGCCCGCTTCGCCGTTGCTAATTGTCTCGGCCACATGGCGCGTCGTAAGCGTGGCGGAAAGCGTCATTGTGCCGCCGGTTAAGGCCTTGCCAAGACAGAGAATATCCGGGGCAACCCCGGCGTGTTCGCAGGCAAACAGCTTGCCAGTGCGACCAAAGCCGGTGGCAATCTCATCGGCAATCAGCAATATCCCTTCCCGGTCGCACATTTTACGGATCCGCTTAAGCCACTCAGGGTGGTACATGCGCATCCCCCCGGCGCCTTGCACGATGGGCTCAAGGATCACCGCGGCGATCTCATGGCGATGCGCCGCCATCAGGCGGGCAAAACCCACCATATCGCGCTCGTCCCATTCACCATCGAAACGGCTTTGCGGCGCGGGGGCGAAGAGGTTTTCCGGCAGGTAGCCCTGCCACAGGCTGTGCATGGAATTGTCCGGGTCGCACACCGACATCGCGCCAAAGGTGTCGCCGTGGTAGCCGTTACGGAAGGTGAGAAACCGCTGCCGGGGTTCGCCTTTCGCCTGCCAGTATTGCAGGGCCATTTTCATCGCCACTTCCACGGCCACCGAGCCAGAATCAGCGAGGAAAACACACTCCAGTTTGTCCGGGGTCATCGCCACCAGCTTACGGCACAGGGCGATGGCGGGTTGGTGGGTGATGCCGCCAAACATCACGTGCGACATGGCATCAATTTGCGCTTTCATCGCCGCGTTCAGTACCGGGTGATTGTAGCCGTGAATGGCGGCCCACCAGGAAGACATCCCGTCTACCAGCCGCTCGCCGCTGGCCAGTGTCAGTTCGCATCCTTGTGCGGATTGCACCGGATAAACCGGCAATGGAGAGGTCATGGAAGTGTACGGGTGCCAGATATGGCGCTGGTCAAAGGCAAGATCGTCCGTTGTCATAATCGACTTGTAAACCAAATTAAAAACATTTAGGTTTACAAGTATAACCCGAATCGAGATTTAACAACACCCTTTGGAGAAGCCCAATGGCTCACCAGACACGCTGGACAATGTCGCAAGTCACCTCCCTGTTTGAAAAACCGCTGCTGGAACTGCTGTTTGAAGCGCAACAGGTTCACCGCCAGCATTTTGATCCTCGTCAGGTGCAGGTCAGCACGCTACTTTCGATCAAGACCGGGGCCTGCCCGGAAGATTGCAAATACTGTCCGCAAAGCGCCCGTTATAAAACCGGGCTGGATGCAGAAAGATTGATGGAGGTGGAGCAGGTGCTGGACTCGGCCCGTAAGGCGAAAAACGCCGGTTCAACGCGCTTTTGTATGGGCGCGGCCTGGAAGAACCCGAATGATCGCGATATGCCGTATCTGGAACAGATGGTCGAAGGAGTTAAGGCAATGGGCCTGGAAGCCTGCATGACGCTCGGTACGCTCACTGACAGTCAGGCGCAGCGTCTGGCGCATGCCGGGCTGGATTACTACAACCACAACCTGGACACCTCACCGGAATTCTACGGCAACATCATCACCACCCGAACCTATCAGGAGCGCCTGGATACGCTTGATAAAGTGCGTGGCGCGGGAATCAAGGTCTGCTCTGGCGGCATTGTGGGGCTGGGCGAAACGGTCACCGATCGCGCCGGGTTACTGCTGCAACTGGCAAACTTGCCCACACCGCCGGAAAGCGTACCTATCAACATGCTGGTAAAAGTGAAAGGCACGCCGCTGGCGGAAAATGAGGATGTCGACGCCTTTGATTTTATCCGTACCATCGCCGTTGCCCGTATCATGATGCCCACCTCGTATGTGCGTCTGTCCGCAGGGCGCGAGCAGATGAACGAACAGACTCAGGCCATGTGCTTTATGGCCGGGGCAAACTCCATTTTCTACGGTTGTAAGTTGCTGACCACCCCCAACCCGGAAGAGGACAAAGACCTGCAACTGTTCCGTAAGCTGGGGCTGAATCCGCAGCAGACCGGGGTGCTCAACGGCGACAGAGCGCAGCAGGAACAACTGGAACAGCAGCTCGTGCATGCGGATACCGATCAGTATTACAACGCGGCTGCGCTATGAGCTGGCAAAAGCGCATCGATGAGGCGTTAGCGGACCGTCAACAGGTTGACGCCTTGCGCACACGCCAGTGCGTGGCGCAGGGGGTCGGGCGCTGGCTGGTTCGCGACGGGCAGCGCTATCGCAACTTTTCCAGTAACGATTATCTGGGTTTAAGCCAGCATCCGGCGGTTGTTCGCGCCTGGCAACAGGGGGCAGATAAATACGGGGTTGGCAGCGGCGGTTCTGGTCACGTGAGCGGCTACACCCTGGCACATCAACAGCTTGAGGCCGGGCTTGCCGACTGGCTGGGGTATCCGCGCGCACTGCTGTTTATCTCGGGATTCGCTGCTAATCAGGCGGTGATTGCCGCGCTGGGTAAGAAAGAGGACCGTATTGTTGCCGACAGGCTAAGCCACGCCTCGTTGCTGGAAGCGGCCAGCCTCAGCCCGGCAGAACTACGCCGCTTTGCCCATAACGACGCCACGCATCTTGCGGCTCTGCTGGCAAAACCGAACGGTGGCGAACAACTGGTTGTTACCGAAGGGGTGTTCAGTATGGACGGCGACAGCGCGCCGCTGGCTGACATCGCCCTGGCGACCCGACAGGCAAATGGCTGGCTGATGGTCGACGATGCGCACGGTATTGGCGTATGCGGTGACGAGGGGCGCGGTAGCTGCCACGCCCGCCAGGTCACGCCGGATATCCTGATTGTCACGTTCGGCAAAGGGGTTGGCGTGAGCGGTGCGGCGGTGCTGTGTAGCGAATCGCTGGCCGATTATCTGACACAGTTCGCCCGCCATCTGATTTACAGCACCAGTATGCCGCCCGCTCAGGCCGTGGCAATTAGCGCCTCGCTTGCTGTTATTCGATCCGAAGAAGGCGCACAACGCCGCCATAAACTGAATGCGCTGATTGCACAATTCCGTGCCGGTGCACAGGCGCAGAAACTCCAGGTGACAGCATCTGACAGTGCTATTCAGCCGCTGATTGTGGGTGAAAACAGCCGTGCGCTGCACCTGGCCGCGCAGTTACGGGCGAACGGTTTTTGGGTAACCGCGATTCGCCCGCCAACCGTCCCGCCAGGTACCGCCCGGTTGCGCTTAACGCTCACTGCCGCCCATGAGCCGCAAGACATTACGCAGTTGCTGGAGATTTTGCATGACGCGCGTTGATAAACAAGCCATCGCCGAGACCTTCGGTCGCGCCGCCCACCGCTACGACCAACACAACGGATTGCAGCAACAAAGCGCAGAATTACTGCTTTCCCGTCTCCCTTCAGCCCCTGTTGAACAGGTGCTGGATGCCGGCTGCGGGCCGGGATTGCTGAGTCGCTACTGGCGAGAGCAGGGGGCGCGGGTGACGGCACTGGATATCTCTGCGCCCATGCTGGACGAGGCCCGGCGCAGACAGGCGGCAGAACGCTATGTGCTGGCGGATATCGAAGCCATGCCTTTTGCCCGCGCTGAATTTTGTCTTGCCTGGAGTAACCTGGCGGTGCAGTGGTGTGACGATGTACGTCAGGCGCTGGCGGAGTTATACCGCGTGGTGCGCCCCGGTGGGAAAATTGCGTTTACCACCCTGGTGAGCGGTTCGTTACCTGAATTGAATGAGGCATGGCGCGCGATTGATGACCAGCCTCATGCCAATCGCTTTCTGGCCGCTACGCAACTCCACGATGCGCTATCCGGCTGGCGCTATCAGGCGGGCATTGAGCCCGTCACGCTCTATTTTGCGGGGGCCCTGGAGGCCATGCGATCGCTTAAAGGGGTTGGGGCGACCCATCTGCATGCCGGACGCAGGCAAGGGCTTACGCGAGGGGGGCTACAACGCTTGCAACTGGCCTGGCCGCAACAGCAGGGAGCATTCCCGCTGACCTATCAACTTTTCTGGGGAGTTATCACGCGTGACTGAACGCTATTTTGTCACCGGCACGGACACTGAGGTCGGAAAAACGGTGGCGAGCTGCGCGCTTTTGCAAGCGGCAAATCTTCGGGGGCTGCGAAGTGCAGGTTACAAACCGGTGGCCTCGGGCAGTGACATGACCGCACAGGGGCTGCGCAACAGTGACGCGCTGGCTTTGCAGCACAACAGCAGTGTGATGCTCGATTACGACCAGGTAAACCCCTGGACTTTTGCCGAGCCGACATCGCCGCACATTGTCAGCGCAGAGTCGGATACACCTGTTACGCTTGAGGGGATGTCTGCAGGGCTGCGGGCACTGGAAGCGAAGGCCGACTGGATACTGACAGAAGGGGCTGGTGGGTGGTTTACGCCGCTTTCAGAGACATTCACTTTTGCCGATTGGGTGGTGGCTGAGCAATTGCCGGTGATTCTGGTGGTGGGCGTTAAACTTGGGTGTATTAACCATGCAATGTTGACCGCACAGGCGATAGAGCAGGCGGGATTACGTTTTGCTGGCTGGATTGCCAATGATGTTCAGCCGCCAGGTAAACGGCATACCGAGTATCTTGCGACGCTACGGCGCGTGTTAAAGGCACCTCTGATGGGAGAAATTCCCTGGCTTGCCCACGCGCCGTTCGCTACACAAAACGGTCATTATCTCGATCTCAACGTGCTGAATCAGGCGACATCCAGTGCGACAGAAGCTGATCGTCAAGCTGTCTGACATCCCCTTCGGCGACGTTACGACCACGATGTAACAGGCAGAAACGGTCAGCAACCCGGCGTATAAACGACAGATGCTGTTCGGCCAGCAGGATAGTCATACCGAAATCCTGGTTGAGCCGGACAAGTAAATTGCCGAGTTTATGGATGAACGCCTGTCCAAGCCCGCGTGTGGGTTCGTCCAGAATCAACAGCCGCGGGCGATTCACGAGTGCGCGCGCCATCGCCAGTTGGTGCTGATTATCCTCAGACAACCCTGCGCCTTTCACCTGACGTAGCCCGTAGAGTTCGGGAAACAGGTCATAGATCTCACGATTGACGGTACTGCGCGGCTCACCAGAGGCCAGCATGGCGATATGCAGGTTCTCCTCAACGGTCATTTGTGAAAATATCCGCCTGTCCTGGGGAACATAGCCTATGCCCATTGCGCTGCGATGCTCCGCCTGCAAGTTGAGTAAATCCCTGGGCGGCGCCCCCGCTTCTTGCCAGACCATGCTACCGCTCTCCACGGGCAGATAACCGGTAATGCAATTGATAAGCGTCGTCTTGCCCATCCCAGGGAGGCCAATGACAGAGGTGCATACGCCGGGGGAGAGGTCGAGATCGACATTCCACAGCGTATGTTGATTGCCGTAATACTGATTGACTGCACGTAAGCTCAACACGGTTCGCTCCTTATCTCTGATCGGGTGACAGAGAAGATGTTGTAAAAGTCTGTGCAAAAGCCTTGCCAGAACCTAAAAGCGAGATTTTTTTCGGAACCTGCTGATGAATAAGAGAGTAAAAGTGCGTTTTGCGGGTGGCAGGCGAAAATATATGCTCTTTGACAGTGCCAGGGATGGCGGGAAATGGTGCAATCAATTGGTGAAATGTGAGCAGGATCGCATGATAATTCACCGATTCGTTAGCAGATATTCTGCGAAAATAAGCGAGAAAATTTTTTTATTGACCTCAAAGAGGCTACCGGGTGGTTTTTGGCGACAGGCGAGGCATATGGGCTGGAAGCAGTTATCCACTATTCCTGTGGATAACCTTGTGCATTAGAGTTAGAAAAAGTGCGAGAAGCGAGTAAATACGCGGCTTGCGCCTGAATTGCTGCGAAAGGCGTCTTTTAAGATATTCCTTTATTTTTTAATTGGTTAAATAAAAGCAATCCTTGTAAGAAATCTGTCACCCACTGCCACAAAACTTTCATTACCTGTCTTGACAAGTGTTAAAAAAGGAAATGTTCTGGGGATAACCCGCTTTTGCTGGTGTTTTGTACCGTCCCAGGTGATTTTCGAGGTGCGCTCATCGTGCCGGGCCAGTGAGTAGAAGAGATTCCTGATTATGCCACTGTTTTTACATCCAGTATTTTTTATTGGCAAATCTCGCTGTGGTGAGTAAAATTACTTTCCTGCCCGCTCATTCCTTCATCAGGTAGCCGTCCATGAGTAAACCATTCAAACTGAATTCCGCTTTTCGTCCCTCCGGCGATCAGCCAGAAGCTATTCGTCGCCTGGAAGAAGGGCTCGAAGACGGTCTGGCTCATCAGACTTTGCTGGGCGTGACCGGTTCAGGGAAAACGTTCACCGTGGCGAATGTGATTGCCGATTTACAGCGCCCGACGATGGTGCTGGCACCGAACAAGACCCTTGCGGCACAGTTGTATGGCGAGATGAAAGAGTTCTTCCCGGATAACGCCGTGGAATATTTCGTCTCTTACTACGACTACTATCAGCCGGAAGCCTATGTGCCGAGTTCGGACACGTTTATTGAGAAAGATGCCTCGGTGAACGAACACATTGAGCAGATGCGACTGTCGGCCACTAAAGCGCTGCTTGAACGTCGGGATGTCATTGTGGTGGCATCGGTCTCCGCGATTTACGGTCTGGGCGATCCGGACCTGTACCTGAAGATGATGCTGCACCTGACAAAAGGGATGATCATCGATCAGCGCTCCATACTGCGTCGGCTGGCGGAGTTGCAGTACACCCGCAATGATCAGGCGTTTCAGCGCGGCACCTTTCGCGTACGCGGCGAGGTGATCGATATCTTCCCGGCGGAATCGGACGATATTGCCCTGCGCGTTGAGCTGTTTGATGAAGAGGTTGAGCGCTTGTCGCTGTTTGATCCGCTGACCGGGCACGTTGAGTCGACCATCCAGCGTTTTACGGTCTATCCCAAAACTCACTACGTCACGCCGCGTGAGCGCATCGTTCAGGCGATGGAAGAGATCAAGGTCGAGTTGGCCGACCGGCGCAAAGTGCTGCTGGAGAATAATAAGCTGCTGGAAGAACAGCGGCTGACCCAGCGCACCCAGTTTGATCTGGAAATGATGAATGAGTTGGGCTATTGCTCCGGCATCGAAAACTATTCGCGCTACCTTTCCGGGCGCGGGCCGGGCGAGCCGCCGCCGACGCTGTTTGATTATCTTCCGGCGGATGGCCTGCTGGTGATTGATGAATCCCACGTCACCATTCCGCAAATTGGCGGTATGTTCCGCGGCGACCGCGCGCGTAAAGAGACGCTGGTGGAGTACGGTTTCCGTCTGCCGTCAGCGCTGGATAACCGCCCACTGAAATTCGAAGAGTTCGAAGCGCTGGCACCGCAAACCATTTATGTATCGGCGACGCCGGGCAACTATGAGCTGGAAAAATCAGGTGGCGATGTGATTGACCAGGTTGTGCGCCCGACCGGGTTGCTCGATCCGATTATCGAAGTGCGACCGGTGGCAACCCAGGTGGACGATCTGCTCTCCGAGATCCGCATACGCGCCGCCATTAACGAGCGTGTGCTGGTCACGACACTGACCAAACGCATGGCGGAAGATCTGACCGAATATCTGGAAGAACACGGTGAGCGGGTGCGTTACCTGCACTCCGACATCGATACGGTCGAACGTATGGAGATTATCCGCGATTTACGCCTTGGCGAGTTTGATGTGCTGGTGGGCATCAACTTGTTGCGTGAGGGGCTGGATATGCCGGAAGTGTCGCTGGTGGCAATTCTGGATGCGGATAAAGAAGGGTTCCTGCGTTCGGAGCGTTCGCTGATTCAGACCATAGGTCGTGCGGCGCGTAACGTCAACGGGAAGGCTATTCTCTATGGCGACAAGATTACCCCATCCATGGCGAAGGCGATGGGGGAAACCGAGCGTCGTCGCGAGAAACAGCAGCAGTACAACGAAGAACACGGCATCACCCCGCAAGGGTTGAACAAAAAAGTGGTGGATATTCTGAGCCTCGGCGAAAGCCTGGCGAAGACCAAAGGCAAAGGTCGCGGTAAATCGCGCACACCGGCTCAGGTGGAAGCTGCCGAACTGGCATTAACCCCGAAAGCGCTGCAGCAGAAAATTCACGAGCTGGAAGGGCAGATGATGCAGCATGCGCAGAATCTCGAATTCGAAGAGGCGGCGAAATGCCGCGATCAACTGCATCAATTGCGGGAATTGTTTATTGCCGCCTCGTAACACGATGCCGCTCACGAAATTCACCTGTGCATCTTAATGTTTACTTAATGAAAGCCGATTACTCTCCTGTGAAAAATCAGGAGAGTATCTATGCACAAAGAAAATCTGGCTCAATATCTGGCCGTTGCCCTGTCCCTCGCCATTATCATCGGTTTTACCCATATCTGGGTGCTGTCTTACTGAGTTCCCCTTAACGTGCAATGGGGTTGAGTTTCACCCATGCGCGAACGCCAGGGCCAGGCTGACGGTTGTGTAAGAAGAATTGCGCGTCATGAAGCTGTGCGATGCGTGAAACGATACTCAATCCAAGCCCTGATCCACCGTAGCGACTATCCATTCGCACAAAAGCTTTGCTTAACTCTCCGCTGCGGGATTCATCCACGCCTGAACCCTCATCTTCCACCGACAGAACCGGCGTCGGGCCAGCAATAAGGCTCACGGTAATGGTGGTGCCGGGCGGGCTGTACCGGTGGGCGTTTTCCACCAGATTTCGCAGCAGCACCTGCAAGAGTGTGGCATCGCCTGCCACGGCGATATCTTCTGTCATTTCCGGCAACTGTAAGTGCTGCTGACGGGTGTGCAGCATTCTCTCCAGCTCACTGTGGACCGGCATGACCACATCTTCCATCAGCATCACCTGCTGATAGCTGCCAGCGGAAAAAGATTGCCCGACGCGGGCGAGTTGTAGCAACTGGGCAATATTTTCGGTCATCTGGTCCAGACGCTGGAGCAGGGGGGCGACATCCAGAGCATGGCTTTTGGCCATCAATTCCAGGTGCAGGCGCAGACCTGCCAGCGGCGTACGCAACTCATGGGCTACGTCGGCGGTAAACAGACGTTCGCGATCCAGTGTGACGGTAAGGCGTGAAACCAGTTGATTGATGGCAGAGGCAACGGCCTCCACCTCACGGACCGGGTTTTCCAGAACGATGGGTTCAAGGTTGCCCGGCGCACGCGCATCCAGCTCGCGCTGTAATGCTGAAAGAGGGCGGGTTATGGTTTTCAACGCTTTAAAACAGAGCAGCAGGGCGAGACCAATGATCAGCAGGCTTGGCACCAGCAGACTGGCGACCGCTTCGTGCACTTCATGCTCCACCTGTTTATGGTTGTTATGGCTGTGAATCGCGCTTTCCACCAATAGCTGGACTTGCTCTTTGCTCTCATGCCATAGCCAGAACACGCTGACCAGTTGACACACCACCAGAATGGCCCCGACGGTGAGCAGCAAGCGGCTTCGCATTGACCAGTCCCTGAATTGAAAGATCGCCATGCTTATTCCTGTTTATCGGCGTGGATCAACATATACCCATAGCCGCGCACGGTACGGATACGCGATTTGCCGATTTTGTCACGCAGGTTATGGATATGCACTTCCAGCGTATTCGTCGCCGGTTCGTTGTCCCAGTTGTAAATGTCGTTATAGAGAATTTCACGGTGTACCGGCGTACCCACTTTCATCAGCAGGCGTGACAGCAACGCATACTCTTTTGGCGTAAGCTCCAGTAACTCTTCGCTGAGCCATACCTGACGGCGGGTCAAATTCAGCCGCAAATTACCGCTTGTTAATTCGCTGTCTGCCTGATTATTGTGACGCCGCAGCAGGGCACGAATACGTGCGTTAAGCTCTTCGAGTGCGAAGGGCTTAACCAGATAATCATCCGCACCGGTGTCCAGCCCGGAAATACGATCGGAGAGCGTGTCCCTGGCGGTCAAAATTAATACCGGCAGCGTGAATTTCTCGCGGCGAACACGCTCCAGAAAATGGAGGCCATCTTCGTCCGGAAGACCAAGGTCAAGCACCATCAGACTGTAGTGTCCGGTTGCCAGACTCAGGCCCGCTTCATGAGCGGTGGATACGCCATCGCAGGCGTATCCTTCACTTTGCATGGCCAGAATCAATCCCTGTAATAACAGTGCATCATCTTCGACGACCAGAATTTTCATTTCGGCTCTCCACGACAGGCAGTCAAAATATCATCTTGCGCACGGTATTCCTTCGTACTGACCCCTGTCATACCCAACATGGTCGAGAAGAGATTATCCTGCGAAAAGTTCTTTTGCTGTGCCTCTTTTTGCAGGCACTGATTATCTACGCCGTAACGCTTTTGATAATCCTCAGACAGCCAAATAAGCATCGGAATATGTTTTTGCGTTTCCGGGGCGATGGAATAAGGCAAACCGTGTAAATAGACACCGTCTTCACCCAGCGATTCACCATGGTCGGAAAGGTAAACCAGGCTGGTGGTGAATTTATCCTGTTTCGATTGCAGTAATTTAATGGCTTTGTCGACAATATAATCAATGTACAAAATGGTGTTGTCGTAAGTGTTCACCAGTTGTTCCTGCGTGCAGGTCTGAATCTGGCTGGTATCGCAGGTCGGGGTAAATTTACGAAATGCCGCCGGGTAGCGGTTATAGTAGGTTGGCCCGTGGCTACCAATGGTGTGCAATACAATGACGCCGTCATGTTGCAGATTATTGATATAGTCTTCGAGCTGATGAAATAACGCTTCATCCTGACATTCACCGTCAATACATAACCCCGGCAGATTCAGCGCAGTCACATCCTGATGAGGAACGCGATCGCAGGCGCCTTTGCAACCGCCGTCGTTTTCATTCCACAATACCTGAATACCCGCGCGCTGAATAATATCCAGCAATCCTTCCTGATGATGGGCCAGTTCTTCGTCGTAATTCTGGCGCGGCATATTAGAGAACATGCAGGGCACGGAAATGGCCGTTGCCGTCCCGCAGGAGGTGGTGTTCGGGAAATAGACCACATTATCCTGTTTTAAACGCGGGTTGGTCTCATGAGCATATCCACCCAGGGAAAAGTTGGCGGCACGCGAGGTTTCACCCACGATCAAGATGGTCAGATTCTTACGCGGGCCGTTTTGCATCTGCACACGTTGTTGTGCATCTTCACCGATACGCACCAGCGGCAAATTATCCATGCGATGATGGCTATACCAGGATAAACCTGCGGTGATGCTGTTTGACGGGCTGAGGGATTTAACCAGTTCTTTATTATTGCGAAACAGTGAGGCGTAATCTTTATAGAACAGCAGCGCGACGAAAACGATCAGTAATGCAGAAACCGCAATGCTCACGAGGCGGCTGATAATACTCCGCCAGGCCGGGACCGGCGCTTTGATTTTAATCCACCAGGCGATAAGCACCATTAACGCGCCTGAGAGCAGCAGCACCACAACCATACGTGGCGATAGCAGGGCGAAACTCTCTGCCGGGGTGGTATCGAGAATATTGGTCACCATTGAGCGGTCGATAATAATGCCAAAGCTCATGATGAAATATTGCGCCGCCGCGCTGACCAGGATAAAGAGGCTGATCGTCAGACGGTCCAGGCGTAAAAACGAGGTCAGAGTGAGCGCAATATTGATGACGCTAAAGGCCACGATGGGCATGGAGGCAAATACCAGCGCGTTATGCAATGAGTCTACCGGCAATAATCTAAATGCCTGGCGATAAAACGCGATGTTTAAAATCACTGCGATATAAAGCGCGAACAAAATCAGAAAGCTCAGGCGGCTTAAGCTAGGCCGGCGAAGACGAAAAGTAGGCATGACAACGATCCTGACAAAGACAGGATAACTATTCTGGACAAAGATCTTTAAGACAACCTTAAGAAATTAAGGAAACGTGATGGCGCGAGCACAAATCGTGCTCGCTGCGCGATTAACCCAGCGCCTGAACCGCTTTTTCCAGCGCTTCACGCAACAAATGCCTGTCATGACGATAAGGGATATCGCTGGCGTCCAGAACCCCCTGAATAACAACCCGGTCGGAAACCGCAGAGACATCCACTTTCGGACCAACGATAACGGCATCAATGATCGGTTTACCCACATACTGCTCCATGATCGTAAGCTTATCTTTAAGCGTCAGGTTGGCGGCGGCCACGCTCAATTCTCTGCCAAGATTTCCGATATAGACCACGGGCGCCGGGGTGCGGCGCAGCGCCTGAGAAAGGTCTTCCAGCAGTAGTAAAGGCAGCAGGCTGGTATAAAAACTCCCCGGACCAATTAAAATCAGATCCGCCTCGGCAATCGCCTGAACGGCTTCCCGCGTGGCGTGTACTTTGGGAAACAGCATCAGTTCCTGCACCGGGGATTCCAGCAGGTCGATATTCACTTCGCCATAGACCATATGGCCTTCGTTGTCTGTTGCCATTAAATCAACGGGTTGTTCAGACATCGGAATAAGAAACGCATCGACCTTGAGCAGGTTGCGAATGAGATTGATCGCCTCCAGAGGGCGCACGCTGAGGTGATCTAACGCCTTTAACATCAAGTTTCCGAGGTTATGGCCGGAAAGTTCGCCATTACCGCTAAAACGGTACTCAAACATCGCCGAAGCGACGCTGGGTTCGGTAATAAGCTGGTTTAAACAGTTGCGCATATCGCCCCAGGCGATCCCTCCCTCAGAGCGGCGAATCCGCCCGGTAGAACCGCCGTTATCGGTGGTCGTCACAATACCGGTGAGTCGTGAACCTAACGATGATAAAGCTGACATCACGCGGCCCAGACCGTGCCCACCGCCAAGCGCAACAACGCGATCCAGATCCGCAAGAGTGCGATTACGCATAAACCTTCCTTATAAATGATTACCGCGCTACGTTAACCTAAATACCACCTAATGACGATGCCGCGCAGGGTGGAAAATGACGTATATCAAAGCAAAAAACGGAGTTTCACGTACTCTGTTATGAAAATGCGCGATCATGTCGCTATATGCATGTTTATATAGCGATAATGATGTTGGCGAAACAAAACGCTTCGCGCTACTATCGCCATAACGAATTTATCTCGTTACGCACAACATACACTCTAGCCTCTGTACCTACGTCTGACGATATGGTGCTTTGGCCGTGGCGATACCACCGGTATCAGCCGCCAGGGTGCAGGAAGAAATGACTGCATCTCCCGTATTTGGAAAGGTGTACATGGCCACACAACTGACTGACACGTTCGCGCGTAAGTTCTTTTACTTGCGTTTGTCGATCACTGATGTATGCAACTTCCGTTGCACTTACTGCCTGCCCAACGGCTACAAGCCAGGTGGCGTCACCAATAAAGGTTTTCTCAGCCTCGAGGAGATTCGTCGCGTTACGCGTGCGTTTTCTGCTATGGGGACAGAGAAAGTCCGTCTGACCGGTGGCGAACCTTCGCTGCGTCGCGACTTTACCGACATTATTGCTGCCGTGCGGGAAAACCACGCCATCCGCCAGATTGCCGTCACCACGAACGGCTATCGGCTGGCGCGCGATGTGGCGCACTGGCGTGATGCCGGGCTGACGGCGATTAACGTCAGCGTCGACAGTCTCGACGCTCGCCAGTTTTTCGCGATTACCGGTCAGGATAAGTTTAAGCAGGTGATGGACGGCATTGATGCTGCTTTTGCGGCAGGCTTTGAGAAGGTCAAAGTCAATACCGTGCTGATGCGCGATGTCAACCACCACCAGCTCGATACCTTTCTTTCCTGGATCAAACCTCGCCCCATTCAACTGCGTTTTATTGAACTGATGGAAACCGGCGAAGGCAGCGATCTCTTTCGAAAACACCATATCTCCGGCGATGTGCTGCGCGTCGAGCTGCTTAAACGCGGCTGGATCCAGAAGCTGCGCAGCCGCAGTGACGGTCCGGCACAGGTTTTCTGCCACCCGGACTATGCCGGAGAGATTGGTCTCATCATGCCCTATGAAAAAGACTTTTGCGCCAGTTGTAACCGGCTGCGGGTCTCTTCCGTCGGCAAGCTGCATTTATGCCTGTTTGGCGACGGGGGCGTAGACCTGCGCGATCTGCTGCAGGATGACTATCAGCAGGCCGCGCTGGAAGCGCGCATTGCCGCGTCCCTTGCGCATAAAAAACAGACCCATTTTCTGCATCAGGGTAACACCGGCATTACGCAAAATCTGTCTTACATTGGCGGATAATGGCCGCAAGGAGAAAAAGCAATGAGTCAGGTTAGTACTGAATTTATCCCTACCCGTATCGCGATTCTTACGGTTTCCAGCCGTCGTGGCGAAGAGGATGACACCTCAGGCCATTTTCTGCGCGACTCAGCGCTGGAGGCGGGGCATAAAGTGGTGGCGAAAGCCATTGTCAAAGAGAATCGCTATGCCATTCGGGCGCAGGTTTCAGTGTGGATTGCCAGCGATGACGTCCAGGTGGTGCTGATTAACGGCGGCACCGGTTTTACCGAGGGCGACCAGGCGCCGGAGGCCTTATTGCCGCTGTTTGACCGTGAAGTAGAAGGGTTTGGTGAACTGTTCCGGATGCTCTCTTTCGAAGAGATAGGCACCTCTACGCTGCAATCACGTGCGCTGGCGGGTATCGCCAACAAAACGCTGATTTTCGCGATGCCGGGCTCCACCAAAGCCTGTCGCACCGCATGGGACAATATCATCGCGCCGCAACTCGATGCGAGCACGCGTCCGTGTAATTTTCACTCCCACATTAAGCCTTAATTTATGTCGCAACTGACCCATATTAACGCCGACGGCGAAGCGCATATGGTGGATGTCTCCGCCAAAGCAGAAACTGTGCGGGAAGCGCGCGCCGAAGCGTTTGTCACCATGCAACCACAAACGCTGGCGATGATTATTGACGGCAGCCATCACAAAGGTGATGTCTTTGCCACGGCGCGTATTGCGGGCATCCAGGCGGCAAAACGCACCTGGGATTTGATTCCGCTGTGTCACCCGCTGTTGCTTAGCAAAGTGGAAGTGCAATTACAGGCACAGCCGGAACATAACCGGGTTCGCATTGAGTCGCTATGCCGTCTGACGGGCAAAACGGGCGTGGAAATGGAAGCGCTGACGGCGGCGTCGGTAGCCGCATTGACGATTTACGATATGTGCAAAGCCGTGCAGAAGGATATGGTCATTGGCCCGGTACGTCTGCTGGCGAAAAGCGGCGGTAAGTCCGGTGATTTCAAGGTAGAAGCAAATGATTAATGTACTTTTTTTCGCGCAGGTGCGCGAACTGACCGGGTGTGACCGGTTGACGCTGGACGAGGTGTTTCCATCTGTCGAAGCGTTACGCCAACACCTTGCCGCGCGTAACGATCGTTGGGCGCTGGCGCTGGAAGAGGGCAAACTGCTGGCGGCGGTAAACCAGACGCTGGTGAGCCTGGACACTCCCCTTACCGATGGCGACGAAGTGGCGTTTTTTCCGCCGGTGACCGGAGGCTGAGATGGCGCAGACACGTATCGTGGTTGGCCACGCGCCGTTTAACGTCGGCGAAGAGTATCAATGGCTGAATGCGCGGGATGAAGACGGCGCGGTAGTGACCTTTACCGGCAAAGTGCGTAACCATAACCTTGGCGATAATGTCAGCGCTCTGACGCTTGAACACTATCCGGGGATGACTGAAAAGACGCTGGCCGGGATTGTTGATGATGCGCGTGAGCGCTGGCCACTTGGTAACGTCACGGTGATTCATCGCGTGGGCGAACTCTGGCCTGGCGACGACATCGTCTTCGTCGGCGTGACCAGCGCACACCGCAGCAGCGCCTTTGAGGCAGGGCAGTTCATTATGGATTACCTTAAGACGCGTGCGCCGTTCTGGAAGCGCGAAGCCACGGCGCAGGGTGAGCGCTGGGTAGAGGCGCGCGATAGCGATAAACAGGCGGCGCAACGCTGGTAACGCTTTGTCGGGATTGTGTTAATCTTGAAGATGGGTATCCACTTTTTGAGGCGTCATTATGGACAGATTCCCGCGTTCCGATTCTATCGTTTCACCCGCCCGTGCCGGTTTGCAAACCTATATGGCGCAGGTCTATGGTTGGATGACCTGTGGGCTACTGCTGACGGCTTTTATCGCCTGGTATACGGTATTTAATGAAGCCGTATTAATGGCTATCTACTCCAGCCGGGTGGTCTTCTTCGGGCTGATTATTGCGCAACTGGCGCTGGTTTTTGTGCTCTCCGGCCTGATCCACAAACTCAGCGCGGGCATGGCGACCACGCTGTTTATGCTCTATTCCGCCCTGACCGGGCTGACGCTTTCGGGCATCCTGTATGCCTACACCGCGGAGTCTATTGCGGCGACCTTTGTTGTTACCGCCGGGATGTTCGGCGCGATGAGCCTCTACGGCTATACCACCAAACGCGACCTGAGCGGTCTTGGCAGTATGCTGTTTATGGGGCTAATCGGTATCCTTCTGGCTTCCCTGGTTAACTTCTGGCTGAAAAGTGAAACGCTGATGTGGGCGGTGACCTATATCGGGGTGGTTATTTTTGTCGGGTTGACCGCGTATGACACTCAGAAACTCAAAGACATCGGCACACAGCTTGATGTGAATGATAAAGCGCATTTGCGGAAATATTCGATTTTAGGGGCGTTAACGCTCTATCTCGACTTTATCAACCTGTTCCTGATGCTGTTGCGTATCTTCGGCAACCGTCGTTAATGTTATCCTGGCCGGGGTACGTCAGATAGCCAGTGAAAAGCATAAGCCGCACCCGGACATAACCGGGTGCGGCTTGTTCACCTCAGGGAGAAGAGATGAAACCTTTTGGTTGGCTTTCGCCGCCGCACATTAAACCTACGGAACTTATCGTTAATATCTGCCTGTGGCTGGCTGCGGGCATGGTGCTGGGTATCGGTGTTGCCTGGCTGGCGCTGCATCTTCCCGTTATTCGGGCGTGGTTTATTCCCGGCCCTGCCATCCTTGTGATGATTGCCGTCTTATTTATCAGCGGCCTTCTCCTTTACTGCTTCTTTGAGCGCTTTAGTACGCCGCTGGCGCTGTTCTGGCTCATCTTGATGAACCTGCTGACCGGGCTACTTTTCGCCTGCATCTTCTCCTGGGCGGGAATCGTCTTAGCGCTGGGCGTAACCGGCGCGATGTTCGCCATCAGCGCGGTTATCGCCCATTATGCGGGCAGCAATATCAGCGGTGGTGGCTATTATTTGTTGATGTTGCTGGTGGGGCTTAGCCTGACGGCGCTGTTTAATATCGGGCTGCACAATGGCCCATTGGAATGGATTGGCTGCCTGGCGATGGTATTGCTGTTTGGATTAACAACGGCGGGCAGCAGTTCACGGATTCAGCTATCCGCCCGCGAACTCTATATGAAACAATTTACCACGGTACAGGCCTGCGCCATCCATGGCGCATTGCGGGTCTGGCTGAATATAGCCAGTCTCGTGTTTGAACTGCTACGTCTGGCAAGCTATGTGATTGATGGCATACGCTCCCGCTAATCAACCTTTTGCCATCGCCTTTTCATTTTTCGCCCGCAGTTTCTTCGCCCGACTTTCCAGTACAAGATAGGCAATCAGCGCCAGCAGTAGCGGGATAAAATAATAGAGTACGCGGTAGGCCAGCAGGGCCGCGATGATAACCCCTTGTGACATATGTTCCCCGGCCAGCAGTGCCAGAAAGACGGCTTCCAGCACGCCAATCCCCGCCGGGATATGGACAATCACGCCAGCGATACTGCTGACCAGCAACACGCCCAGCACAAAGAAGAAGTTGGCCTGGTGCCCCATCAGCAGCCAGATAATCACCCCCATAGCTATCCAGTTGGCGCTGGAAATGGCCATCTGGGCAAGGGCAAATTTCCACGAGGGAATCACTAACTTCTGTCCTCTAATTGTGAAATGGCGACGTTTCGCAAAGCCGCAGGCCCACAGATAGAAGGCGATAAAGAGCAGCAGCACCACGCCAATAATGCGCAGCGTAGTGTCAGAGATGTACCAGTGCGCCGGGATGTCCACCACACCGAAAGTGAAGATGATGCCGCCGAGTAAAATATAACCCAGCCAGTTGGTGGTGATGCTGAGCGAGAAAATCCGCGTGATGGTGCTGCTGGGTAATCCAAGGCGGGAATAGAGACGATAACGCATGCCGATCCCGCCCACCCAGGTGCTGAGCGTCAGGTTAAAGGCATAACAGATAAACGACACCAGCATTACCTGGCGTTTAGCCAGTTTATGTCCGCAATAGGCGCGACCCAGCAGGTCGTAGCAGCCATAAATCAAATAACTGACCACGACCAGCGCGGCGGCACCCAATAACACGATGCGGTTATAGTCGTGAATAACCTTCCAGACATCATCCCAGTTGACCTTCTGGGCATACAGCACTAACAGGACGGCAACGGCGATAAAAAAGAGCCAGGTGAGAACTTTTTTTGCCAGCCGCCAGCGTGGATGTGATTTCGCCATCAGGATTTCCCCCCGGAATTTTCAGAAGCGACGCGATCCTGAGTCTCTATTTCCGGCTGGATGGGGGGCTTCACCTGGGCCAGCCTTGGCGTATGTGCGGGCAGCCAGCCAACGAGTGCAGGAAAATGGCGCAGGAAGTGGAACACCACCACGCTCTTGGCGAGATTCCACCAGGTCCGCTTAGGTGCCATCGATTCGTCCACACGCAGGCAATCTTTGGCGATAATCGCGTTGAGGTTGTCGCGCAGCGTCTGGTTGAATTCCCGATCGTGAATGATCAGATTGGCTTCAAGATTTAGCGACAGACTTAACGGGTCAAGGTTGCTCGACCCGACGGTTGCCCAGTGATCGTCCATTAACGCCACTTTGCCATGCAGTGGGCGACGGCGATATTCGTAGACCTGAACGCCCCCTTTCAAAAGATAGTTATAGAGCAGCTCGGCGCCAACTTTGACGATTGGCATATCCGGCTCGCCTTGTACGATGAGCTTCACGCGTACGCCCCGGCGGGCCGCGTTTTTCATTGCATGCAGCAGGCGGTAGCCGGGAAAGAAGTAGGCATTGGCGATAATCACTTCTCGCTTAGCATTGGCGAGCATTTTCAGGTAGTGGCGTTCAATGTCATCACGGTGATCGTCATTGTCGCGCCAGACAAACAGCGCCTGAGCTTCACCGGGCGTGCGGTTATCCTCCGCCTGATGGCGACGTCGTTGCCACCAGCGTCTGACCGGCGCGTTTTCAGGCAAATTTTCCACTTCAAATTGCAAAATGTCGGCCACCACCGGGCCTTCAACCCGTACGGCATAGTCCTGCTTGGCTTCGGGGCCGTAGCTGGTGACATGTTCAGCGGAATAATTAATGCCGCCGACAAACGCCACCGTGTTATCGATCACCACGATTTTACGGTGCATGCGGCGAAAGACATTGGTCCGCAAACCGAACAGACGTGGTCGGGGATCGTAGTAGCGGAAGACGACACCCGCAGAGGTGAGCGTATTGACGAACTCATCGCTGAGATCGGGGGAGCCATAGCCGTCGAGCAACACTTCGATGTTCACGCCGCGACGGGCTGCTTTGAGTAAAACAGCATGCAACTCACGTCCTACTTCATCTTCAAACCAGATAAAGGTTTCGAGGATAACTTTTTGCTGTGCCTGCTCAATAGCGGCATACACCGCCGGGTAAAAGTTTTCGCCATTTTCGAGAAGCTCAATACGATTACCCTCTTTCCATGTGCATTTCATAGGTGGATCTCCGCACTCAGAGGGGCATGGTCGGATAAATGGCGCCAGTTGCGCAGCGGCAGTGCTGTGGGCGAGCTAACACCAGCATTTTTGACATAGATACGGTCCAGGCGTAACAGCGGCAGGCTGACCGGAAAGGTGCGGGCAGGGCGGCCATGGGCGCGGGTAAAGATCTCTTCCAGCCCGGCCTGGACTTTTAACGGATGGTTCGCCCGCTGCCGCCAGTCGTTAAAGTCGCCAGCCACCACCACCGGTTCATTTTCCGGCAGCGAATTTACCCATTCTGCCAGCATCGTGAGCTGTGCCTGGCGATGGACTTCACGTAAGCCCAGATGCACACAAATCACATGCACCGGCCGCGCAATATCAGGCAGCACGATACGACAATAGAGCAGGCCGCGTTTTTCACTGCCGCCCACGGACACGTCACGGTTCTCATAGTGCTCGATAGGAAAACGGGAAAGCACGGCGTTACCGTGGTGGCCTTCAGGGTAGACAGCATTACGCCCGTAGGCGTAATCGCTCCACATAGCATCAGCAAGAAATTCGTAGTGGGTGGTATCCGGCCAGTTCTCCACATGCAGCGGATGAACCTCATGCGCGCCCATCACTTCTTGCAGGCAAACAATATCGGCGCTGACGGTGCGCACCGCGTCGCGAAGTTCCGGCAAAATGAAACGCCGGTTGAAGGCGGTAAAGCCTTTATGGGTATTTATGGTGAGTACTTTCAATGAAAATTGACGAGTTTGTTGGGTCATAATTCTCCTGCCAGCCTCACTATCCTGATGAAAATAAATTGTAGTCTCTGTCACAAAAAGATGCGGGGTTACGGAATTTTCTGTAAATATCAGTACTCTTTGTTAAGAGAAAAATTCGTCAGGAGAGATGCCATGAAGTGGCAACAACGTGTTCGTGTCGCAACCGGTCTGAGTTGCTGGCAGATTATGTTGCATATGCTGGTTGTGGCGGTGTTAGTAACAGCCTGGATGAGCGGCGCGCTGGTGCGGGTCGGCCTGGGTCTGTGCGTCCTTTATAGCGTAACGGTGCTGTTGATGCTGTTTTTGCAGCGCCACCACGAAGAGCGCTGGCGCGGCATTGGTGATGTTCTGGAAGAGTTGACCACCACCTGGTATTTCGGTGTCGCCATGATCGTGCTGTGGCTGCTGTCACGCGTCATGCAAAACAACCTGCTGCTGGCCCTGGTCGGGCTGGTTATCCTCGCAGGCCCAGCGGTGGTCTCCCTGCTGGCAAAAGAGAAGCGTATCCCGTCCAAATCCTTCAAAGTTTAAGATGCGAGAGGCGTAAGGTTACATCACCTTACGCCGGAACATCGCATAGGCCGCTGAACCCGTGGTGGCCGTTATCACCAGTAGCGGCCACACGCTTTGCCAGACAATCGCGAAGCTCGCATCCTTCAAATAGATCTGCTTGGTAATGTCCGTAAAATGGCGGATAGGGTTAATCCATGTCAGATCCTGCAGCCAGACCGGCATATTCTCGACCGGCGACACATATCCCGAAAGCAGAATAGCGGGCATCATAAAGACAAATACCCCAATAAACGCCTGCTGCTGTGTTGAGCACAGGGACGAGATCAGCAGGCCAAACCCTACCAGCGACAAGCCGTAAATCAGCATCGTGAAATAGAACAGCAGTAGCGATCCGGCAAAGGGGATTTTATAGGCAAGGATCCCGGCGAGCAGCACGATGGTGGCCTGGAAAGTCGCCACCACCAGCGCAGGTACCGCTTTGCCGACAAAAATTTGCCAGGTCGCCAGCGGTGAGACCAGCAGTTGATCCAGCGTGCCCTGTTCCCGTTCGCGAGCAACCGAGAGTGAGGTGACGATCATCACGCCAATGGTGGTGATCATGGCGATAAGCGATGGCACCACGAACCATTTGTAATCGAGGTTTGGGTTGTACCAGTTGCGGATCACCAGTTCACTGTTGTTCGGCTTCGTTTTCCCCTCTATCAGCTCCTGTTGATATTCTTTGACGATCGCTTGCAGGTAATTGGCGGCAATCTGCGCGCTGTTAGAGTTTCGTCCGTCGAGAATAAGCTGTAGCGGTGCCTGGGTGAAGGTATCCAGCTTGCGGGAAAAGTCAGCCGGAAAACGCACCAGCAGCAGCGCTTTTTGCTCGTCGATTGTCGGGCGAATCTCCTGCGGGCTTTTCAGCATCAGCACATGGGTGAAGGCTTTTGCCCTGGCAAAGCGCTGGGTCAGCTCTACCGCATGTTTGCCGTTATCTTCGTTATAGACGGCAATGGTGGCGTTAGTGACCTCCAGCGTCGCGGCAAACGGGAACAGCAACACCTGGATAACAACCGGCAGAATCAAAATGGCGCGGGTCTGCGGTTCGCGCAGCAGCGACTGCAACTCTTTGCGAATCAGTGTCCATAAGCGATGAAACATGGTGCCTCCCTAATCCAGCCGCCGTTTAGTTTTCACCCACGTCAGGCCAATAAACATGATTGCCGAAGCCAACAGAAACAGCACGTTGATGACCAGTACCACCGGGATATTGCCTGCCAGAAACAGGCTTTGCAGGGTACTGACGAAGTAGCGCGCCGGAATAATGTAGGTCACCGCCCGGATCACCGCAGGCATACTGTCAATCTGGAAGATAAACCCGGACAACATGATCGACGGCAAAAAGGCGGCATTAAGCGCCACCTGTGCGGCATTGAACTGATTTCGCGTAATGGTCGAAATCAGTAACCCCATCCCCAATGTGCTGAGCAGAAACAGGCTGGTGATGAAAAACAGGATCACCAGCGAACCGCGATACGGCACCCCGAGAATAAATACCGACACCAGCATACACAGCAACATCGCCAGCATTCCGAGGAAGTAGTAGGGGATAAGCTTGCAGAGCAGGAGTTCGGTACGGGTAACTTCGGTAGAGAGCAGTGCCTCCATGGTGCCGCGCTCCCATTCGCGCGCCACCACCAGCGAGGTGAGGATCGCGCCGATCACTGTCATGATGATGGTGACCGCGCCGGGGATAATAAAATGCTGGCTGATGGCGGCGGGGTTAAACCAGTAGCGCATCTGTACGTCAATCAGCGGTTCGAAACTTTCGGCGCGATCGTCGGCCCGCTGCTGTTGCCAGACCTGCCAGATCCCCTGTACATAGCCCTGAACGAAGTTGGCGGTATTGGGTTCGCTGCCATCGGTGATCACTTGTAGCGGCGCATCTTCACCGGGGCGCGCCATCTGTTCGGCAAAATTCACCGGAATGACCACCAGCCCGCGAATGCGCCCGGCCTGCATCATCTGAATTAATTGCTGGCGATTATCGCTGACCGTCGCGTCAAACCACGGAGAGCCGGTCATCGTATGGGCGAAGTCCAGCGCCTCTTCGCTGTGCTGCTCCAGTAAAATGCCCACGCGCAGCTTGCTGGAGTCCAGGTTTATGCCGTAGCCGAAAATAAACAGCAGCATTAACGGGATCACCACTGCAATCAGCCAGCTACTGGGATCGCGCACAATCTGGCGCGTCTCTTTGATGCAGAGCGCGCGCACGCGACGCAGGGAGAGAGGGCTATGCATCGTGATGCTCCTTATCCCAGTTATGGATGAGCGTGATAAAGGCATGTTCCATCGTCGGGTCGGTGTGCTCTGCATCGGCCGTTTGCGCTTTCAGGGCATCCGGCGTGCCGCTGGCGATAAGTTTACCGCGATAGACCAGCCCGATGCGGTCGCAATATTCGGCTTCATCCATAAAGTGGGTGGTGACCATGACCGTTACCCCTTTCTCCACCATGCTGTTAATGTGCAGCCAGAACTCGCGGCGGGTCAGCGGGTCGACGCCAGATGTCGGCTCATCGAGGAACAGAATGTCCGGCTCATGCATCAGCGCGCAGGCCAGCGCCAGGCGTTGCTTAAAGCCCAGCGGCAGGGCGTCGGTTGCCTGATTGGCTATCGCCTTAAGGCCAAACGCGTCCACCATCCGTGTGATTTTATCCTGCTGCGCCCGTCCCCGAAGGCCGTAGACGCCGGAGAAAAAGCGCAGGTTTTGCGCCACCGTCAGGTTGCCGTAAAGGGAGAATTTTTGCGCCATATAGCCAAGATGCTGGCGTGCCTGGCCGGAGCTGGTTTTTAAATCCATATTCAGTACCAGCGCTTTGCCGGAGGTGGGGACCAGCAACCCGCACATCATCTTGAAGGTGGTGGATTTCCCCGCGCCATTTGGCCCGAGCAGGCCAAAAATCTCGCCGCGCTTCACGGCGAAATCGACATGATCGGTGGCGGCGAAATCGCCAAATTTTTTCGTCAGTTGCCGGGCTTCGATCACTGTCTCATCAGGGGTGCCTTCCACGGTATGCAGAATGGCCCCCAGCGGCGACTGGGTGAACGCGGCGCCGCCCAGCAGGTCGATAAACGCGTCTTCAAAGCGCGGCGCGGTCTCTTCGATGTCTAACCGGGTCAGTGACGATGCGCTGCGCAGGGCGTCCACCGTTGATTCTTTCGCCAGAATCACCCGCACCGAACGCCCCTGAATCATCCCGTCGCTGACCTGCGGCAGTTTCAGCAGGCGTTGCAATAACTGGCGGTTGTTTTCCTGCGGGCTGCTGGCGAGAAAACTGCGCCCGGCCATGGTTTGCGTCAGCGCACGCGGTTCGCCCTGATAAAGCAATTCTCCTTCGTTCATCAGCAGCACATCGCGGCACTGCTCGGCCTCGTCCAGATAAGAGGTGCTCCATAAAATCAGCATGCCGTCCCCGGCGAGGGTATGCACCATCTGCCACAGTTCACGGCGTGATATCGGGTCCACGCCGACACCGGGTTCGTCCAGCAACAGCACTTTCGGTTGCCCGACCAGGGTGCAGGCAAGCCCCAGTTTCTGTTTCATGCCGCCGGACAACTTGCCCGCCAGCCGTCCGGTAAAGGGAGCGAGGGCGGTGAATTCAAGCAGTCGGGCAAAGGTCTCCTGGCGCTGTTCCCCGGTCACGCTGCGCAGATCGGCGTACAGGTTGAGGTTTTCTATCACCGTGAGATCTTCATACAGGCCGAATTTTTGCGGCATGTAACCGAGCGAGGCATGCAGTTCGCTGTTGTTGGCGATGGGATCCAGGCCAATAACCTCCGCGCTGCCTTCATCGGGTTTCATCAGTCCGGCGAGCATGCGCATCAGCGTGGTTTTCCCCGCGCCATCCGGGCCAACCAGCCCCGTGACGTATCCGGCTTTCACGGTGCAGTCCAGACGGGCGACGGCGGGTTTCTCCATCCCGACGAAGCGCTTGACCAGGCCGTTCAGACGGATGGTTGCCTCACTCATTCCGTGCTCCATTGTCGAAGCTCACGGTAACCGGCATCCCCTGGCGCAGAGCGTCATCGGCGTCGGTGACGATAATGCGCAGCCGATAGACCAAATCGGTACGCAAGTCCGGCGTTTCCACGGTTTTCGGGGTGAATTCCGCCGTCGGGGAAACAAAGCCAATTTTGCCGTGGTAAGGCTTATTGGGGCGGCCATCAACGTACAACAATACCGTTTGACCGGGCTGGGCCTGATGCAAATTGACTTCACTGATGTAGGCGCGAACCCAAACCGGGCGGGTCAGGGAGAGCGTAAGAACGGTGCTCCCGGCATTTAACATGCTACCCGGCTCTACGGCGCGAGTGAGCAGAGTACCATTAGAGGGCGATACCAGTTGGGTATCCTGCAAATCCAGTTGTGATTGCGCCAGTTGCGCCTGTGCCTGCTCAAGGCTGGCTTTGGCCTGGGCTATCTCCTGCGGGCGATTACCGGTACGGTACTGGCTGAGTTTATCTTTCGCCGATTTCAGTGTGGCTTGCGCCTGGTCGCGGGAGGAACGCGCATTTTCCAGGTCGTTGGCGGAAATGGTCCGGCTTTTCCACAGCCCCTGCTGGCGCTGATAAAAGTTTTGCGCGTAATCGTAGGCCGCCTGCGCCTGATTGACCGCCGCCGCCGCCTGGGCAATCTCTTCATCGCGATAGCCCGCGGTGACCAGATCGTATTTTGCCTTCGCCGTCGAGACATTGGCTTGTGCCTGCATAAGGGCATTCTCGTAAGGGGCTTTGTCGATTTCGCCAAGCTTCTGCCCGGCGGTTATCGCATCCCCTTCATCCACCGCAAGTGAAGCGAGACGTCCGCCGACCCGGAAACTGAGGTTCACGGTGCGAATATCCACATTCCCGTAGAGCGTGAGGGTGGCTGCCTGTCGGCTTTGATACCACATCCAGCCCCCGCCAAGCGCGGCGAGTACGATAACGACAATCAACACGATGACGACAGGCTTTTTCATAACCCGGAACTCCTTGTTAATCCCTGAAGGATAAGATCGATATGGCACGTGATGACCTGGCAAATCAGGTCGGCTTTCTCATCGTCGAATTGCGCCCATCCGGTGCGCAGTAAAATGGTTTCCCGACCCAGGCGGAAGGCGAGGATCTCGCCGATCAGCGCATGGGTGTGCAAAATGGTTTGCGTATCATTGGCTTCTCTGCCGGTGTAAGCCGCAATCAGCCGGGTAAGATGGCTGTGCAACGGGGCGATCACCTGGTCATGGACTAGCTGATAGGCGCGGGTAGGGGAGAGCTGTTCGCGCGAGATAAATTTACTCAGATTCAGCGTGTCATCGTGGGTGAGCAGCATAATCATGTTCTTGCAGGCCCGATGAATCAGTTCACGTATCGCCTCTTTATCGGGTTCCGCCTGGGTAAACAGGATTTCGGCGGCTTCGGCGTGGGGGCGAAAATTTGCGCCAATAAAATCGGCGATCCACTGGGCGCAGGCGAGATACAGATCCTCTTTTGAACCGAAGTAGTAGGGGATTGCGGCAATATTCTGCCCGGCCAGCGCAGCGATATCGCGCGTGGTGGCATGCAACCCGTATTCGCCAAACTGTGCGAGGGCAGCGGCAATCAACTGGTTTCTGGCCTGCTCACCTTTACTGGTCGTCGAGTTCATATTCATCGGTGGAATAAAGTTAATCAATCGATTGATTAACTTTATGGCTATTTTTTCGCCGTGTCCAGTCGGGTGTTATCACACTCTTACCGCTAAAAATTGCGTGCCGTTCCCCAGGCCACGGGCCATCAGGGTTGGGAAAATCGGAGAAATATTTCTTCAATGATTAGCAGAGCGATATTTTATGCGCTGTGTCACAAAAGCTGTTACACTCCGCCCCTTCATGACATTGTGGTTTTTGTCATCTGTCATATTATTATCTCCTCGAAAACTACACCTGTTATGGTCGGGGCGGTGCGGAGTTGTTATGTCTTTTGATTCCCTTGGCCTGAACCCGGAAATTCTGCGTGCTGTTGACGAGCAGGGCTACCGTGAGCCAACCCCTATTCAGCAACAGGCGATCCCAGCGGTGCTGGAAGGCCGCGACCTGATGGCGAGCGCCCAGACGGGTACTGGCAAAACCGCGGGCTTTACGCTGCCGCTGCTGCAACGTCTGGTACAAAAAGAGCCGCACGCGAAAGGCCGTCGCCCGGTGCGTGCGCTGATCCTGACGCCAACGCGCGAACTTGCCGCGCAAATCGGCGAAAACGTACGTGATTACAGCAAATATCTGAACCTGCGTTCGCTGGTGGTTTTCGGCGGCGTGAGCATTAACCCTCAAATGATGAAGCTGCGTAGCGGTGTCGATATTCTCGTCGCCACGCCGGGTCGTCTGCTGGATCTGGAACACCAGAACGCCGTCAAACTGGACAGCGTAGAGATCCTGGTGCTGGACGAAGCTGACCGCATGCTGGACATGGGCTTTATCCACGATATTCGCCGCGTGCTGGCTAAACTGCCTGCGCGTCGTCAGAATCTGCTGTTTTCCGCGACCTTCTCGGATGACATCAAGGGCCTGGCCGAAAAGCTGCTGCGCAACCCGCTGGAAATCGAAGTGGCGCGCCGCAATACCGCCTCTGAGCAGGTAACGCAGCACGTTCACATGGTCGACAAAAAACGTAAGCGCGAGCTGCTCTCCCAGATGATTGGCGAAGGCAACTGGCAGCAGGTGCTGGTCTTCACCCGCACCAAACACGGTGCGAACCATCTGGCTGAACAACTGAATAAAGACGGTATTCGCAGCGCAGCTATCCACGGTAACAAAAGTCAGGGCGCGCGTACCCGTGCGCTGGCAGACTTTAAATCGGGTGATATCCGAGTACTGGTCGCAACCGACATTGCGGCCCGTGGTCTGGATATCGAAGAGCTGCCGCACGTAGTGAACTACGAGCTGCCGAACGTGCCGGAAGATTATGTACACCGTATTGGCCGTACCGGTCGTGCTGCGGCAACCGGTGAAGCGCTGTCGCTGGTCTGCGTCGATGAACATAAACTGCTGCGTGACATCGAGCGCCTGTTGAAAAAAGAGATCCCACGTATCGCTCTGCCGGGTTACGAGCCCGATCCGTCTATCAAGGCCGAGCCGATTGTGAATGGTCGTCAGAGCCAGGGCCGTGGTGGTCGTGGTCAGGGCGGTGGCGGTGGTCGCGGACAACAGCAGCCACGCCGTAACGACGGTGGCGCGTCGAAAGCGAAAGCGCCACGTACCCAGGAAGGAAGTAAACCGGCGGGTGAGAAACCGCGCCGTCGTCGCCCGCGTAAACCCGCAGCAAGCGCCTGACGCCTGATGTGATTAAGAAGCCCTGCCCGCGTGCAGGGCTTTTTGTTTTTGGTTTTGAGTAAGGGGCTGTATGTTCCCCTCACCCCAGCCCTCTCCCTTGTACGGTCCGGAGACATAGTGAACGCTTGTTCGGGGACATGGTAGACACTTACAACTGAGGCATAAGAACCCGTTTATGGAGTCACTTATGCCCTGGGATGCGAGAGATACCATG
>NZ_JBEULY010000025.1:0-39407 GCF_040578655.1 Phytobacter sp. RSE-02
ATAAGTGACTCCATAAACGGGTTCTTATGCCTCAGTTGTAAGTGTCTACCATGTCCCCGAACAAGCGTTCACTATGTCTCCGGACCGTACAAGGGAGAGGGCCAGGGTGAGGGGGAAAATGCGGCTCGGGAGGAGGGTTCCGTTCACCGTATGTTCATGGCGAAATGTCACCTTCGGACACGTGAACGGGTAAAGGGGAACACCGCGTTCCCCTTTACAATCCCCGCGGCCCCGCAAAAAATCGGTGCTTCGCACTGCGTTCGCCTCCCGCCCCGCTGCCTGCGGTCGGTTTGACTCGAGTTACTCGCCCCATCCCTGGGGCTCGCCCTTCGGGCCAACGCGCTGCGTTGTTCAAAATCGTTCCGGACGATTTTGTCCTGTCTCGACAAACCTCAGTCCGCCATCCCTGGCGGCCTGCCCTTGTCATCGGGTCTTCGTCTCACCGATTTCAGCGGGGACTCAACCCCCTCGCTGCACGCTCTGCGCCAGGGAAGCAAAAATGTCGCTGTGGTTGTCATGCGGGAAAACGAGTCAGCCATGGCTAAATTCACAGTATCGACGCGCCAGCCGGGGGAATACCCGGTGTTGAAATCAGTGCAGAGTTGCTTTTCTCCCTCTCCCTGAGAGAGAGGGCCGGGGTGAGGGCATCAGACCGCACAACACCCCGCCACGCCTCACTTCACCCGCCGATATCCAGCCCGCTCAGCGCACAGAGCAGCGCATCCACCTTTGGCAATAGCTGCTTACGGCGCGGCCATACCAGCGTCAACGCCAGCCCGTCGGGCTGAACATGCGGCAAAATTATCTCCAGTTCCCCGCGCGCAAGGGCATCGCGAATCAGCCATGTCGGCATCTGGGCAACACCTAACCCGCTACGCACCGCCTGTAACTGAGCATCCACATCCCCCAGCGCCATATGGTAGGGCACGGTACGCCAGTCCGGATACCCATCCTCGGTGATAAGCTGCCACGGCTTACTACTGCCATCGACGCGCTCGTACAAAATAGACCTATGCTGCAACAGCGCCCCGACGCTTTCCGGGCGCCCCTCGCGCGCCAGATACGCGGGTGAAGCGCAGAACACCATCTTCTCTCGCCCCAGTTGCCGAGATCCCAGCGACGCGGGCATCTCCGCCGTTTTGCCAATCCGCACCGCAACATCAATCCCTTCATCAAACAGATCCACGAAACGGTCAGAAAACGTCATGCTGATATCAATCTCCGGATGCTGCTGGCAAAACGTAATCAATAACGGCATGACACACAGCCTGCCATAGGTATTCGGCACGGCCAGCCGCAGCCGCCCGGACGGAATACTGCGTTGCGCCGCCAGTACCGATTCCGCCTCCGCCAGCTCTTCCATAATGCGAATACAGGTCTGGTAATACGCGTGCCCGGCGTCGGTCAGTTTCAGGCGTCGGGTTGTCCGCTCCAGCAACGTTGAGCCCAGCCGCGCCTCCAGCCGACTCACACTTTTACTGATAGCAGAGCCGGTCACATGCAAGCGCTCCGCCGCCGCGGCAAAGCTCCCCCCTTCTATACTGGCAACAAAGGGGACAATGTCCTTCAGTCGTTGATCATGCATCGATTCGTGAACTCAGGTTAGGAATGATGTGAATTAATGCCAGAAATAAGAACAAAATTCTCGATTAGTCTACTCATAACGTTTACGCATGAGGAGAGTGAAATGCAAAAAGAGGCACTGATTGTCGGCATCAGCGGGGTGATTGGCCGCGCGCTGGCGCAAAAGCTGATGCAGGAAGGCTGGAAGGTCTCTGGTCTGTCACGCGGGCGCGGCGCGGTGCCGGAAGGCTGCACCCGTCTGACCGCCGATTTGACGGACCCGCAGGCGGTGAATACGGCGCTGGCGGACATAAAGCCCGACGCACTGTTTTTCAGCGTCTGGTCGCGTCAGGCAAATGAAAAAGAGAACATCCGCGTCAACGGCGCGATGGTCAAAAACGTGATTGAGGCACTGGGTGACCGCCTGAACGGCGCGCATGTCGCACTGGTTACCGGGCTAAAACACTACCTTGGTCCGTTCGAGGCCTATGGCAAAGGCGCCGTACCGGTTACGCCTTTCCGTGAAGAGCAGGGGCGCCAGCCCGTGGATAATTTCTATTATGCTCAGGAAGATGAGATCTTTGCCGGCGCGGAAAAATACGGTTATCGCTGGAGTGTACACCGTCCGCACACCATCATCGGTTATGCGGTTGGTAACGCAATGAACATGGGGCTCACGCTGGCAGTCTACGCCACCCTGTGCCGTGAAAAAGGCTGGCCGTTTATTTTTCCGGGCTCACCGGAACAGTGGCATGGCGTCTCCGACGTCACCGATGCAAACCTGCTGGCCGAGCAGCTCGCCTGGGCGGCACAAAGCCCGGATGCGGCAAACGAAGATTTTAATGCGGTTAACGGCGACGTGTTCCGCTGGAAGTGGCTTTGGCCGCGCCTGGCCGCCTATTTCGGCATCGAGTCTGGAGGAAACCCACAAACCATGATGCCGCTGGAAGGACGGATGCAGGAAGCTGCCGCCGCATGGCGCGAGATTGCCGCCCACTACTCGCTTGCCGAGCCCGATATCAGCCGACTGGCCTCCTGGTGGCACACCGACGCGGACCTCGGTCGCCCGATGGAAGCCTTCACCGACATGAGCAAAAGCCGTAAGGCCGGGTTTACCGGCTACCGGGCCACACTTGATTCGTTTACCCACCTGTTTGATACGTTGAAGGCGAAAAACATTATTCCGGATCGCTAATTTCTTGATGATGAGGCCAGGGGCGAACATCTTCGTCCCTGATTTTTATAATCTGTCGGTCATGTTGCGCCGCGTGTTGAAAGGTACTTATCTCACGATAACAGGCCTTCCCCCGCCATATTGCCTTCTTGAAAATGATAATCGAAAGCATGAATCACAATGTTCATATTTTCACTGTGGGTTTATCAAATTTCTTTTTAAATCATCTTAACGTCTTCTTAAACAAGACATTATCACATTCATTTTTGCACACGCGACATAAGTGGCACGAAGAAAATAAACTCATCTCATCCTAATTGAGGCTAACCACTTGCAATTTAACATTATTATTTGATGGCACTAAAACAGTCTCATTATGAAAACATCAAAACACCAAAATAAGAAAAACAATAAAATCATAAAGTTAAAAACACCGAAAAATAACCACTACCAACCGATGCATTAAATTCCTTAACCTTAAGGTTATCTTAATATTAAAAACGACATTTCTATTCTTCTTGCTTAAAAAAATGATGTGCATCACAAAGTTAACCGTTCTTACCGATATATGGATTTTTACTTAAAGTTTAATTATCTGGTGCCGTTAATACAGATGACTAAAAAAACATATTTTGCTTATTAAAACGCTTAGAAAAGGTGAAGTATGAACATTTTCGACGACCAGTACGCGCCGGCTCCTGCTCCTGATACGCATCGCATCATGAAGCAGACGGTGACGCTGGTACTGATGCTTATGGGCTTCATTTTTCTAACGACAATATTTGCGCTCATTCAGACAGAAAATGATCTGGCGCGTAACACCCGCCACCAAACCCGACAACTGCTAATGAAAGCGCTCGACAATCGGCAGGAAAACCTTCGTTTGCATCTTGCCGATAACGCCGCGTGGAACGAAGCCTGGGATAATCTCCATCGCAAGGTAGACATAAACTGGGCGTGGGACGAACAAAACCTGGGTAAATCGCTGTATTCAAAATTCGGTTACGAAGGCGTGTTTGTGCTCTCCCCTAAAGAAGAAACCCGCTACAGCGTCATTAATGGCACTCTTAACCTGGTCCCTTTTGAGGACTGGCTGGGAAAAAACCTTAATACGGAATTAAGCACGGCACTTAAAGTAAGCAACGGTACAGCCGTTTCGCGCGTCGTTTTTGCCAATAATGAATTAATCCTGATTTCAGCCGCGTGGATTACGACTGAGGATAAGGTTGCTCTTGCGAAAGCGCCGCTGGATCATTCTATGATGATCTTTGTTGATAAACTGACGCCTAAAAAACTCGCCGCTATGGGTGAGGAATATGCCATTAAGGATTTGCATCTCCTTGCGTCAAAACCCAAACGCCATTCAGCACATACTGCGGGCTTGTTATGGCCTGTGTCGGGGGGAGAAATCTATTTTGAATGGAACAATAAAAATCCCAGTGACACGCTGCTCACGTGGGTACTTCCTCTTCTTGTCCTGCTGATGCTCACCTCAGTCCTTCTGGCGCTCTCTCTTGTGCGTAAAGGGCTTTTAAAAGCACGGCTGAATGACGAAAAAACATTCCTGCTGGAACAAAGCCGCCGGGCGTTTGCCATTAGCGAGCGCCGTTTTCGTGACGTGGTGGAAACAACGACAGACTGGATCTGGGAAGCCGATGAGCTCTTACAACTCACCTGGATATCTGTGCGCTTTCCGGTCATTACCGGTCACCGTATTGATGACTGGATAGGCCGTTCACTGCGGGCATTTCTGTCACAAGAAAACCCGGCATTGACCAAATGGCTGGATCTTCCTTATGCAGGTAACTTCCTCACCCTTAACCATTGCAGCTATTTTTCCGCCCAGGGAAACCAACGCTACTGTAATTTAACCCTCAAACGCGTCACCCTGATTGATGGCTCGCTGGGGTTTCGAGGTACCGCAACAGATGTCACTCTGGAAGTGGAGGCCAGTGAACGCATTCAGTATTTGTCACACCATGATGAATTAACCGGCCTGCCTAATCGCGTCCGGATGAAAGAATTCCTTGAGGGCAGACTGCAATCAAAAAATGAATCGAAAAATGCGCTGGCAATGATCAGTGTCGATCTGAACGATTTCAAAACCATTAATGACGTCTACGGTCATACGGTGGGCGATCAGGTGCTCAGTGAAGCCTCTAACCGCCTGCGCCACTGCATGCGCAGCATTGATTTAGTTACACGCCAGGGTGGGGACGAATTTATTATTATTGCCGCCGATCTAAACCAGCGTGAAGATATTGAACGTTTTTGCTCGCGGATTGTGGAGGAATTGAACCGTCCTTTTGATATCTGTGGTAATGAGCTTATTATCGACGTCAGCATGGGCATTGCCCTGGCACCACAAGATGCAGTTACCGCAAGCGATCTCCTCCGCTATTCTGATATTGCGCTGTATAAAGCGAAAAATGACCCTCATGCGTATTGGGTTTTTTATGAACCTGATATGGCAGAACAAATTGTCCAACGCAGAGAACTGGAGCAAGAACTTCGCGAGGCAATAAAACAGGATCAATTATTTCTTTTATATCAGCCTCGCTACGATATAAGTCAGCAGAAGATAACGTCACTCGAAGCACTTGTACGCTGGCAGCATCCAACTCACGGGCTTTTTATGCCTGACCAATTTATTCCTCTGGCTGAGGAGACCGGAATAATTATCGCGCTAACAGATTGGGTTCTGACAACAGCGTGTCGCGAGGTGAGAGCTAAATCGACAGATCTGTCCCTGTCGGTAAATATATCGCCAGTGGAATTTAAGGCCAGCGACATTGTTCTTCGCGTCAAAGCAATACTCGCTAAAACAGGTTTTGACGCTTCACGTCTCGAACTTGAACTCACTGAAAATGCTACCCTGAGCAAGCCAGAAAATGCTTTAAAAATCATGCAACAATTAAAAAACCTCGGTGTCAGACTCTTGATGGATGATTTTGGTACTGGCTATGCCTCACTCAATTATCTACGGAGTTTTCCTTTTGATGGTATCAAGCTCGATAAGTCTTTTATTATGGCGATGGGGGACTCTGAGAGCGCAAAAAATATTGTCGAAAAAATTATCGGACTGGGTAAAGATTTTAATCTTGAGGTCACTGCCGAGGGGGTAGAGACGGTCTATCAGTTACAGCAACTTGAAGAGTTCGAGTGCGATGTCGCACAGGGGTATTTTATTAGCCGCCCAACGACTCTTGATAAAATTGAACTTAACCAAAATTTCAAAAAGAAAAAACCAGCCATGACTGAAGAGGAATTTTAAATCATAGATTTGTGATCCTACGCCAGGATGCAATAACGACTTTAGCGTATATAAATTTTATGTTACCATCATTAACCTTACCAAAACATTATTTACAAGCACTAAACATAATATCTTTACCGATGTTTTACGCGTGTCGTAAACATCCCTTCGAAGGATAACGATTAGTCTGCGAAATTAATTTTATGCCTATTGCATAAGAACTTTAACACCAGGCCTGTTCAACTGGGCTGCTCGTCTGCAAATATATTTTATATTCAGTTACCGGGGGTAGCTATGCAAATATTACGCGATATCACCATCAGGAAAATGATATTACTGATACTGGTTGTTTTCAGTATTATTTGGGGAATGGCTACCCTGCTTACTTTTTATAACTTTTCCACAATTGATCAGTTACTCACACAAAACGCGTCACAGAAGAATGCCTATGCCATGCTGGTAAAAGGCAATGACCAATATTTCCGTACCATGACGCGTATGTTACGGGCAATGGATTATCGTCAGACTGGCGATGAAGCAAACGCAGCCAAAACAATGGAATCTGCCGGAAAGGCGCTGGCAATCAGCCAGAACATGCTTGCGCAGTTTCGTGACGCCAAACATCCAGGCGTGAGCGAAGACGTCATCAGATCGATGGTAAATGACTGGGACGCGTTGCTGACTAACGCCATTGTGCCCATGTACGATGCGGCAAAAAATAATCAGCCGGATAAATTCCGCGAGTTATTTCGTAAAACCTACCCGCCATTAAGCGTGCAGTTTGGTGCAACCGCTGAAAAATATACTCAGGCGATTCAATCTGATGCCATTCTGGTGAAAACCAAAGACCAGATGTCCTATAACAAAATAGTGCTCATTTGCGCATTACTGGCGGGTCTGGTGACGCTCTTATTGACCGATCGCTATTTAGTAAATTACCTGGTTAAACCGCTTGGGATGTTAAAAAATCATCTTGAGTTGCTTACCGCAGGAAAATTAAGTAGCCAGCTTGAGAGTTTTGGCCGTAACTGTGCCGGGCAGTTGATTCCCTATGTACAAAAAATGCAGGAAAGCCTGCATACAACGGTAAAAACCATCCAGGATAGCTCTGCCAGTATTTTTGCCAATACCAGCGAGATCCGGGGCGGTAATGAAGAACTGTCGAGCCGCACTGAGCAGCAGGCCGCCGCCCTGCAACAAACGGCAGCCAGTATGGAAGAGTTAACCTCTACCGTCAAAAACAACGCCCAGAACGTGCGTGAAGCTCTCAAACTGACCGAAGAGGCGCAAAAAACGGCGAAAAGAGGCGGTGACATCACCTCAACGGTGGTGAAAACCATGCACGGGATCACCGACAGCTCGCAAAAAATTTCCGATATCACCAGCGTGATTAACAGCATTTCGTTCCAGACCAACCTGCTGGCGCTGAACGCCGCTGTGGAAGCGGCGCGCGCCGGTGAACAAGGGCGTGGTTTTGCGGTGGTCGCCAGCGAAGTACGCCTGCTGGCGCAACGCAGTGCGCAGGCGGCAAAAGAGATCGAAGCCTTGATCAGTGAATCAGTCGCCAGAGTTAAAACCGGTGCCGATCAGGTACAAGAAGCCGGTGACGCCATGTCCGTGATTATCCAGTCTGTCGCCCAGGTAAACAGCCTGATGGGTGAAATCTCCGTTGCCTCGGATGAACAAAGCCGTGGTATTGAACAAATCGGGCTGGCGATGACCGAGATGGATGGCGTGACGCAACAAAACGCCACGCTGGTACAGGAAGCCACCGCCAATGCGGTATCCCTCGAATCCGAAGCGGAAAGATTGAACAAGACCGTCGATCGCTTTGATCTGGGCAACGGTGCGGTTTCCGCCACACGCAGTGCGAAAAAAACCAGCGTGAAGACACAGCGCGTGCCTGTATCCACCCCAAGTAACGATAACTGGCAGACCTTTTAAGCACGGGTCACCTTCAGAGAAAATGGCCGGGTACATACCGGCCATTTTTATTTTACAGCCCTGTCTCCTTCTTCTTTTCTCATCATTCTGCGTTTGCTTGTCATTTCGTATAACTTTGATCGGCTAAAATAACTCTTACAGGCGCGCGTAACCGATACCTGCACAGGCTCGCACGCCATTGCCACAACTCCATGCACTCCTGAGGTTTTTGCTATGCAAAATGAAGAACAACGGCTTATTGAGGGGCTTTTCCAGCGTCTGAAACAGGCGGAACAGCAAAGCGGCGCACGGGATAGCCAGGCCGATCATATGATCGCTGAGTTTGTGCGCCAGCAGCCCTCTGCGCCTTACTATATGGCTCAGTCGATGCTGATTCAGGAAGCTGCGCTGAAACGCCTTCATGCACAGATTCAGGATCTCCAGAATGAAGTGGCCTCCCTGAAAAACAGCCAGCAAAACGGCGGTGGCAGTTTCCTGAGTAGCCTGTTTGGCGGTGGAAAAAGCCAGCCACAGCAGCCAGCCAACAACTGGAACAGCGCGCCGCAACAACAGCCGCCACAGCCACAGGCGGCGCCCACTTATGCGCAACCGGCACCCCGCTCCGGTGGTTTTATGGCTGGTGCGTTGCAAACCGCAGCCGGGGTGGCCGGTGGGGTCGTGCTGGCCGATATGCTGACCAGTATGTTCCACCACTCCCAGCCACAAGAGATCGTGAACATTATTGAGCAGCCTGTCGAACAGGTCTCAGATGTCGCCGGTGATCGGAATTTCACTAACGATTTTCAGGATCAGGATAGCTTCACCAATGCCTCCGACCGCAGCTTCTTTGACCAGGGCAACGACGACAATAGCCGTTTCCTCGATCAGGATGATGACTACGATTTCGGCGGCAATAACGACGACGACAGCTTTATCTGATTAATCGCAATGATGATAATCCCCGCTACACCAGCCCGGTGCGGCGGGGATTTTTTGTCGGTATCTGCCTAGGGCAGCATGATGTCGTGATAGAGCGCGGAAAGTCGCTCTCGCAGATAGCGTACCGCTTTGTGCTTACGCGACAGCAAGGTCTGTACGGGCAGCCCCGTCTCAGCGGAAAGGGCTTTGAAGCTGTAATTTTCCAGTTCGGTTTTTTCGAATACCTCGCGTTGGGCCGCAGGAAGCGCCGCCAGCGCGCTTTCCAGTTCATCCCAGAAAATCTCTCTTAAGCGCGCCTCTTCTGGTGTCTGCACATCGCCAAAAAGCACGTCATAGAGTTGATCATCAGCCTCCTCGTCGTCCGAAAATAACCACTCCCGCTTTTTTCGTCCGCGGTCGATCATTTCATTACGCGCCGCGCGAAACAGCCATGCGGAGACGTTCTCAACCGGTTGTTCGACGTTGATCAATTGCAGCGTCACATCCTGCAAAATATCGTCCACGTCTTCTCGTTGCGGAATACGGCGGCGGATAAAGGCTCTCAGCGTTGTCCGGCATGCTGAGAGCGCTTCAAGGAGCCGCACAGTTCGGGCGTTGTCGGCCTTATCCATTATGCTCACGCATTGTCCGACGGCTTCGGTGATTCGTTCTCTGTTGGCATGTCAGGGCCACAGCGCCAGCCATCACGCCCACCCCAACGGTGGCGTTTCTGGAAAAAGGCCTGTCTCTCTTCTTCGCTCATGTTCATCCACCGTTCATGCAATTGACGATGATCGCGCGCCATTCTGAACATCATCGGTCCCATGCCCATACCGCCAAACAGCACACGGCATAACACCAGCAGTCCAAGCGCGGTCCAGAAGCCGATGGTTTTCAGACCAAACAGGCCCGGAATAATGGCGTTCCACAGGGTCATCACCACCAGCGTCATTACGACGGCAAAAACAATAAACATCACACCAAACTTACCGGGATGGCGTCGGTGGCTACCAAATCTTCTCATGTTGTCTCTCCTTTATAGTGATGTAATCGGGTAGACGAATGAGCGAGAAAAATATTGCTAAAAACTTATGTTTTTTTTCAGGCGTCGGGAAAATGGAAACCAATAACGATTGTAATTAAATGATTTGAAATGATTTTCTATTGAAATGTTAGTGGCTAGATCGTGACCGCGCAAAAAACAGCCATTTTTGTGATCCATATCACCTTAATGACGATTTGTTACAGCACTAAAAGCCAAATCTGACTATTCTCGTTTTTAAAGTAGCTCCATGTTTTCATTATTAACGCCCCCTAAATTTAGTGACAGCATAATGACAAAAGGATGACTATAAATATAAATTAAACAAAATTGAGATAGCGACAAAAAAATCTTTACGGTTGCTCAAGCCGCCGCTAAGTTATTTTACCCCTCCCGTGCCAAAACAAACCTAACAACATGATAATCATAAGAAAAATAACAAAAAGATCGCCTGCTAATATTTATTTCCTCAACGCCAGTTAAACAGAAACGATCTTAAGTGAACGTTAATGACAATATGCAATCTCTTAAGGTTGAGTTAATAAATAAGCCTTAGCCTAGGCAAGTACTAAGTACTCTCAACGAAATGAGTCTGCTGCTTCCCTGGTTACAGTGCGAATTCATTGCCAGCAACGGTAAGGAAAAGTAATGCGTGAATTTTTACCCTTCTCACGTCCTTCTATGGGCGACGAAGAATTAACAGCGATTCAGGACGTTCTGAAGTCGGGTTGGATTACGACAGGTCCCAAAAACCAACAGTTGGAAGAAGCATTTTGCCAGTTGACAGGCAACCAGCATGCCATTGCCCTGAGTTCGGCAACAGCCGGTATGCACGTTACGTTAATGGCGATGGGCATTGGTGCCGGTGATGAGGTGATTACCCCCTCCATGACCTGGGTCTCCACCCTCAATATGATTGTGCTGCTCGGCGCAACCCCGGTCATGATCGATGTTGACCGTGACACGCTGATGGTGACCCCGCAGAGCATTGAAGCCGCGATTACATCAAAAACGAAGGCCATTATTCCCGTTCATTACGCTGGCGCGCCTGCCGATATCGATGCAATTCGCGCGTTGGGCGAAAAGTACAATATTCCCGTTATCGAAGATGCCGCGCATGCCGCCGGCACCTATTACAAAGGTCATCATGTCGGCTGTCGCGGTACCGCGATTTTCTCCTTCCATGCCATTAAAAATATGACCTGCGCCGAAGGCGGTCTGGTGGTGACGGATGATGAGCAACTGGCCCAGCGTATTCGTAGCCTGAAATTCCACGGTCTTGGCGTCGATGCCTACGATCGCCAGACACACGGTCGCGCACCGCAGGCGGAAGTGATCTCTCCTGGCTACAAATACAACCTCGCGGATATCAATGCCGCGCTGGCACTGGTGCAGCTCGGCAAGCTTCACGAAGCCAACCAGCGTCGTACCGAGATAGCCCAGCGCTATTTACGCGAGTTGGCTGATACGCCGTTCCAGCCACTGACGGTTCCGGCCTGGCCGCACGTTCACGCCTGGCATCTGTTTATTATTCGCGTTGATGAAACACGCTGCGGCCTGACCCGTGACGCGCTGATGGAAGCCCTGAAAGCACAGGGCATCGGTACGGGCCTGCACTTCCGCGCCGCCCATACGCAGAAATACTACCGCGAGAATTTCCCTGACGTTTCATTACCCAATACGGAGTGGAATAGCGCGCGTATCTGCTCGCTGCCGTTGTTCCCGGATATGACCGATGACGACACCAGCCGTGTTATCGCCGCACTTCATCAGTTAGCAGGGCAATAACGATGTTTGAAACCAGCCCCATCAATAAAGTATCCGTTGTGATCCCTGTGTTTAACGAACAGGACAGCCTGCCGGAACTGATTCGTCGTACGACCGCCGCCTGCGATCTGCTGGGTAAGGATTACGAAGTTCTGCTGGTTGATGACGGCAGTAGCGATGATTCCGCCAAAATGCTGGTCGAGGCCGCACAGGCCGACGGCAGCCATATCGTGGCCGTGCTGCTTAACCGCAACTATGGGCAGCACTCCGCAATCATGGCCGGTTTTAGCCATGTTACCGGCGATTTGATCATCACTCTGGACGCCGATTTGCAGAACCCACCCGAGGAGATCCCCCGCCTGGTGGCAACCGCAGAAGAAGGTTATGACGTGGTGGGTACGGTTCGTCAGAACCGTCAGGACAGCCTGTTTCGCAAAACGGCATCACGCATGATCAACCACCTGATTCAGCGCACAACCGGTAAGGCGATGGGGGATTACGGCTGCATGCTGCGCGCCTACCGTCGTCACATTATCGATGCGATGTTGCACTGCCACGAGCGCAGCACCTTTATTCCCATCCTCGCCAATATGTTCGCCCGCCGGGCCACAGAAATTCCCGTGCATCACGCAGAGCGCGAGTACGGTGATTCGAAATACAGCTTTATGCGTTTGATTAACCTGATGTATGACCTGGTGACCTGCCTGACCACCACGCCGCTGCGCATGCTGAGCGTGTTTGGCAGCGTTATCGCGCTGGTGGGTTTTGCGCTCTCCGTCGTTTTAGTCGTCATGCGTCTTGCTCTTGGGCCACAGTGGGCTGCCGAAGGTGTGTTCACCCTTTTCGCCGTCCTGTTCACCTTTATCGGTGCGCAGTTCGTTGGCATGGGCTTACTCGGCGAGTACGTTGGCCGCATCTATAACGATGTCCGTGCCCGCCCCCGTTACTTTATTCAGCGTGTTATCCGTCAGGAAACCCCAAATTCTATTGAGGAAATTGAGTCATGAAAACCGTCGTTTTTGCGTATCACGATATGGGGTGCACGGGCATACAAGCACTGCTGGAAGCAGGCTTTGAGATTGCCGCCATTTTTACTCACGCCGACAATGCGGGCGAAAACCACTTTTTTAAATCCGTGGCGCGCCTCGCGGCTGAGCAGGAAATTCCGGTATATGCCCCGGATGATGTAAACCATCCTCTGTGGGTTGAGCGCATTCGCGCACTCGCGCCAGAAGTGATTTTCTCCTTCTACTACCGCAACCTGCTGTGCAACGACATTCTGAGCCTGCCGACAAAAGGCGCATTCAACCTGCACGGTTCGCTGCTGCCCAAATATCGTGGTCGCGCACCGTTGAACTGGGTGCTGGTCAACGGTGAGAAAGAGACCGGCGTCACCCTGCACCGCATGACCCAACGCGCCGATGCAGGCGATATTGTGGCGCAACAGAGTGTGGCGATTAGCGACACCGACGTGGCGCTCTCCCTGCATCACAAACTCTGTGCAGCCTCACAAACCCTGCTGGGCGACGTGCTGCCGAAAATCCGCAGCGGCCAGACTCAGGAACGTGCACAGGATGAGTCTCAAGCCACCTACGTTGGCCGTCGTACCCCGGAAGATGGTCGTCTGAACTGGGAAAAACCGGCGCAGGAGCTGCATAACCTGGTGCGTGCGGTCAGCGATCCATGGCCGGGCGCGTTTGGCTATGTGGGCACCAACAAATTTATCGTCTGGAAATCCCGCGTGCGTACCGATCTGGCGGCGGCGAAGCCGGGCACCGTGCTGTCCGTCGCTCCGTTGGTGGTGGCCTGTGGTGAAGGCGCGCTGGAAATCATTACCGGCCAGAGCGCAAACGGCGTTTACATGCAGGGTACTCAGCTTGCGCCGGCGATGGGTCTGGTACCGGGTGCGCTGCTCTCCAGCCGTCCGTTTGTTGCCGTGAAACGTCGTACCCGCGTGCTGATCCTGGGGGTTAACGGTTTTATCGGTAACCACCTGACTGAACGTCTGTTGCAGGATGATAATTACGAGATTTACGGTCTGGATATTGGTTCTGATGCGATCAGCCGTTTCCTTGACAGCCCGCGTTTCCACTTTGTGGAAGGCGACATCAGTATTCACTCCGAATGGATTGAATACCACATTAAGAAATGTGATGTCGTACTGCCGCTGGTGGCCATTGCGACCCCGATCGAGTACACCCGTAACCCGCTGCGCGTGTTCGAGCTGGACTTCGAAGAGAACCTGAAAATTATTCGTGACTGCGTGAAGTACAACAAACGCATCATCTTCCCGTCCACGTCGGAAGTGTACGGCATGTGCACCGACGCGAACTTTGACGAAGATACCTCCAATCTGGTGGTGGGTCCGATTAATAAGCAGCGCTGGATCTACTCGGTATCCAAACAGTTGCTGGACCGCGTGATTTGGGCCTACGGCGACAAAACCGGCCTCAAATTCACCCTCTTCCGTCCGTTTAACTGGATGGGGCCGCGTCTGGATAACCTGAACGCCGCACGTATCGGTAGCTCCCGCGCCATCACCCAGTTGATCCTCAACCTGGTCGAAGGTTCGCCGATTAAGCTGATCGAAGGCGGTAAACAGAAACGCTGCTTTACCGATATCAGCGATGGTATTGAAGCCCTGTTCCGCATCATCGAAAACAAAGATGGCCGCTGTGACGGGCAGATCATCAACATCGGTAACCCGGACAACGAAGCGAGCATTAAAGAGCTGGCGGAAATGCTGCTCGACTGCTTCGAACGTCACCCGCTGCGCGACCGTTTCCCGCCGTTTGCTGGCTTCCGCGAAGTAGAAAGCAGCGACTACTACGGCAAAGGCTACCAGGACGTTGAGCACCGTAAGCCAAGCATTCGCAACGCTAAACGCTGCCTTGACTGGCAGCCGACGGTAGAAATGCACCAGACCGTTGAAGAGACGCTGGACTTCTTTTTACGCACCGTTGAGGTCACGGAACAGAAGCCATGAGAAAAGTCGGCCTGCGCATAGACGTCGATACCTTCCGCGGCACCCGTAAGGGGGTGCCGTCGCTGCTGGACATGCTCAATCGCTACGGCGTTCGCGCAAGCTTCTTCTTTAGTGTGGGGCCGGACAATATGGGACGGCATCTTTGGCGGCTGGTTAAGCCGAAGTTTTTACTAAAGATGCTGCGCTCAAAAGCGGCCTCGCTGTATGGCTGGGATATTTTACTGGCGGGCACCGCGTGGCCCGGCAGGAATATCGGGCGCGCCAACGCGGATATTATCCGCAGCGCCGCCGCCAGCCACGAAGTGGGGCTGCATGCGTGGGATCACCACGCATGGCAGACCTGGTGCGGCGTATGGGACAGCGATGAGTTGCTCCACCAAATCGCTCTGGGTAAAGAAGAGCTGGAATCGATAATCGGCACGGATATTACCTGTTCAGCCGTGGCTGGCTGGCGTGCCGATCAACGGGTCATTAAGGCGAAAGAAGCCTTTGATTTTCGCTATAACAGCGACTGCCGGGGCAGCGCGCCCTTTTTACCGATAACGGGGGTCGGCCAGACGGGCACGGTGCAAATTCCGGTGACGCTGCCGACCTGGGATGAAGTTGTCGGGGGTGAAGTAAGCGCCAGCGGGTTCAACGATTTCATCCTGACCCGCATGCTCGATGATCCCGGCGTGCCGGTTTATACCATTCACGCCGAGGTCGAAGGGATCGCCCATCGCCTTGAGTTTGAAGATTTACTCCAGCGCGCCGCCGAGGCGAATATTCAGTTCTGCCCGCTGGGTGAACTGTTACCTGCCAATTTACGCACCTTGCCTACGGGCAAAGTGGTGCGAGGTGAAATTGCCGGCCGGGAAGGATGGCTGGGTTGTCAGCAAATGGAGAGAACGGAATGACGAAGTCGTCACGCTACGGTCTGGTTGTACTTGCCCTGTTTGTCCTCTACTACCTGATCCCTGTTGAATGGCGTTTACTCTGGCAGCCTGATGAAACGCGTTATGCAGAGATCAGCCGTGAAATGCTCAGCAGCGGAAACTGGACCGTGCCGCATTTTCTTGGCCTGCGTTATTTTGAAAAACCGATCGCCGGTTACTGGGTGAACTCCATATTCCAGTGGCTGTTCGGCGAAACCAACTTTGCCGTTCGCGCCGGGGTTATCTTTTCAACCGCGCTGGTTGCCGGGATGGTCTCATGGTTTGCCTGGCAGCTTTGGCGCGATAAACGCGTGGCGATGATGGCCGCCATCATTTTCATCACCATGCTGGAAGTCTACGGCATCGGCACCTATGCGGTACTCGACCCGATGATCGCCCTGTGGCTGGTTGCCGGGATGTGCACGTTCTGGATTGCCGTTCAGGCCAAAACCACCTCCGTGAAAGCAGCGGGCTACGTTCTGCTGGGCCTGACATGCGGCATGGGCGTCATGACCAAAGGATTCCTGGCGCTGGCCGTGCCGGTTCTGAGCGTTTTACCCTGGGCAATCGCGCAGAAAAAATGGAAAGAGGTGCTGATTTGGGGCTGGCTCTCCATCGCCAGTTGCGTGCTGGTTGTCCTGCCGTGGGGGCTGGCTATCGCCCAACACGAGCCGGATTTCTGGCACTACTTCTTCTGGGTGGAGCATATTCAGCGTTTTGCCATGGCGGATGCGCAGCACAAAGCCCCGTTCTGGTACTACCTGCCATTTGTCTTACTGGGAAGCCTGCCCTGGCTGGGGCTGCTGCCCGGTTCGCTTCGTCTGGCATGGTTCACCCGTGAGAATAACCGCGCGACGCTCTACCTGCTGTGCTGGGTAGTAATGCCCTTTCTGTTTTTCAGTATCGCGAAAGGCAAACTGGTGACCTACATCCTGCCCTGCTTCGCACCGCTGGCGATTTTGATGGCTGGTTATTCGGTGCAGGCCGCAGAGAGAGGCTACCGTGCTTTGCGCGTGAATGCCTGGCTCAACATTGGCTTTGGTCTGTTTGGCCTGGTTGCCGCGTTTATTGCCTCCCCCTGGGGACCACTGAAAAACCCGGTATGGACGACACTCGAAAGCTATAAAGTGTTTTGTGCCGCCATGGCCTTTTTTGTCTGGGCACTGGTGGGCTGGTACACCCTGCGCAATACCGAAAAAAGCTGGATGCTCTCGGCATTGTGTCCAGCCGGGCTTGCGCTGCTGGTTGGTTTTGCCATCCCTAACCGGGTGATGGAGTCAAAACAGCCGCAATTCGCGATCGGCATGGCAAAAGAGTCACTGGCAGCCAGCCGCTATATACTGAGTGATAATGTCGGCATCGCCGCAGGCCTGGCGTGGGAACTCAAACGCAGCGATATTATTATGTTTGGCCAGACCGGTGAGCTGCAATATGGCCTCAGCTACCCGGATGCGAAAGACAAATTTATTGCTGAGAAAGATTTCAACGACTGGCTGGAACAACATCGTCAGGAAGGCAAAGTCACGCTGGTGGTGCTGCTTTCACGCGGTGAAAGTGTGAATAGCCTGCCGATTCCTCCCCCCTCAAATGTGTTTGTTCAGGGGCGAATCGCACTTATTGAATATGCGCCACAACCATGATCTGGTTTCTGCTTATGCTGGCAAGCCTGCTGAGCTTTGCCGGACAGTTGTGCCAAAAGCAAGCGACGCGGCCGGCCCTCAGGGTGGGCCGCCGTCGTCATATATTAACCTGGCTCGGGCTGGCGCTGGCCTGCCTCGGCCTGGGCATGATTTTTTGGCTGCTGGTCTTACAGAGCATCCCCGTTGGCATCGCCTACCCGATGTTAAGCCTCAATTTTGTCTGGGTGACGCTGGCCGCTTGGGGGATCTGGCGTGAACCGGTTAACCTGCGCCACTGGCTTGGCGTGGGGTTAATTATTGTGGGTATTGTGGTTCTGGGTGGTGCAGCATGAAAGGTATTCTTCTGACACTGGTCAGCGTGTTGTTAACCAGTGCGGCGCAGCTTGCAATGGGCTATGCCATGGCAGCCCTTCCGCCGGTGTCACAGTTTTATGCCTTTATTGGCGCGCTGTGGCCCGTTCATCTGGAAACAACGTTGCTGCTGGCCGGGCTTGCGGGTTATCTGGCCTCGATGTTTTTCTGGTATCTGGCTTTGCACCATCTGGCATTGAGCAAAGCCTATGCCCTGCTGAGTCTCAGCTATATTCTGGTGTGGTCGGCGTCCCTTATTTTGCCCGGTATGCGTGGCATTTTTTCCGTTCAGTCGCTAACGGGCGTGCTGATTATTATTGCGGGCGTCCTGGTTATTTTTCTGCCCGCACATAAAAAGCCCGGCTGATTATCGCCGCAGCGCCAGTAATAATACGCCTGCGGTAATCAGCAGCAGTCCCCCCGCTTCACGCAGCCCTGGCCGTTCGCCGAGAAAAATAAAAGCAAAAATCGCCACCATCACCACGCTCATTTTATCGACCGGGACAACTTTAAACGCTTCGCCGATCTTTAACGCCCGGAAATAACATACCCAGGATGCTCCCGTCGCCAGACCCGATAAGATCAGAAAAAGCCAGGTGCGTTTGCCAATCAGCAAGGGGTTCTGCCACTTACCGGTAAAGTAAATAAAAGCCGCCAGAATAACGATAATAATCCCGGTGCGGATCAAGGTCGCAAAATCGGAGTCTACATTTTGAATCCCGACTTTAGCGAAAATGGCGGTCAGTGCGGCAAAAAAGGCGGACAGCAGCGCCCAGATAAACCAGTTGCTGAGTGAAAACATGCTCTCTCCCATTCATTATTACCATCAATATAGGCCCTTGCGGATAAAAGAGATTATGCCGCAAATCGGCGGGCTATTTTTATGCAGCAAACACCCGCGCATGGCCTGTAATTTTGAGCGCAACCGTAGTGCCTGGCAATAATAATTGTGGGGTGACGGTATTGATGGTGAGCGTTTGCGCACGATCCGGAAATCCCAGCGTCAGCGTCGAAAGATAACCGGCAAAATCGATATCCAGCACTGTCGCCTGCAACGCAGTTTCACCCACTGACGCCGGGGTAATCATCAGTTGTTCCGGGCGCAGCATAATGCGCCGCACTCCCTGCGCCAGGTTGTCATCCACCGGCACATCCCCCACCAGACAGCGCGCCTGACCATTGGCGACCTCCGCCGTCAGGATTAACGCATCCCCTAAAAAGAGCGCCGTCTCTTCATCGACCGGCTGCGAATAGACCGCCTGCGGCGTCCCCACCTGGGCAAACCGCCCGTGGCGAATAACGGCAATCTGCTCGGCAAAAGAGAGCGCTTCGTTCTGGTCGTGGGTGACCAGCACGGCAGCAACGCCCGCCTCAGAGAGAAGTTCGGCGGTCGCTTTACGGGTTGTGGCGCGCAGCCCGGTGTCCAGCGCCGAGAATGGTTCGTCCAGCAACATCAGCGCCGGTTGTTGCGCCAGCGCACGCGCCAGTGCCACGCGCTGCTGCTGACCACCGGAGATTTCATGCGGCCAGTGACGCGCCAGTTGCCTGTCCAGAGACACCCGATCCATCAGGGCTTCAACCTGCTTACGCCGTTCCTGGCGCGAAGCGCGGATCCCCCAGCCAATGTTTTCTTCAACCGTCAGATGCGGAAAAAGCGCCCCTTCCTGCGGGACAAAACCAATTTTTCGCTGATGCGCCGGAACCGATACTGTCGGGCTGAACAGCGGCGTGCCGCGCATCGTTATCTGACCGCTATCGGGCATTTCAAACCCGGCAATCAGGCGTAACAGGGTGGTTTTACCGGAGCCTGACGGCCCCACTATCGCGGTGCGGCTGCCGGGTGACAGTGAAAGCGTGATGTTATCCAGCACCTGAGTGTGGCCAAATTTTTTCGATACATTAATAAGCTCGAACATCTTAACGACCCGATAGTTTTTGTGATTGCTTGTAAAGCAGGCCCGTCAGGGGAAGAGAAATCAGGATCATGCACAGGGCATACGGGGCGGCAGCAACGTAATCAATCTCGCTGGTCAGCGCCCAGAAACCGGTAGCAAGCGTGCGGGTTCCCAGCGGAGAGAGCAGCAATGTCGCCGTCAGCTCATTGCTCACCCCCAGAAAGACCAGTGCCGCGGCAGCCGCCGCACCGGGCGCCGCCAGGCGCATTGTCACGCGACACAGCGCCCATCCTGGCGACACGCCGAGACTCTGTGCGACATGTTCAAGTTCGACAGGCGCCTGGGCGATACCGGCGCGTAAGTTGATCAGCGCCCGGGGGATAAACATCAGCATATACGCCAGAAAGAGCGTCACTTCGGTCTGATAAATGGGCCGCGCGTAATGAATGGTGACCGTCACCAGCGCCAGCGCCGTCACGATCCCCGGCAGTGAACTGGCCACATAATTCATGCTTTCCAGCAGCCGGAACAGGCGACGCGGATGGCGAACAGCCAGCCACGCGCACGGAATAGCAAAGCCAGTGGTAATGAGTGCCCCGGCCGACGCCAGGACCACCGTTTGATGCAGGGATAACCACAAATCACCGTTCTGCCAGACCGCCAGGCCACCCGCCCACAGCCAGCGTCCCAGCACCGCGATGGGCGTTCCCAGCGCCAGCACGACCACGCAGGCCAGCAAGAGTTGTCCCAGCAGATGACCTGCCATAGCGGGTGCATGGATATTCTGACGGCGGGCGGAGCCTCCCCCCACGCGGGCATAACGAGCTTTGCCACGGGTTGCCCCTTCCAGCAACAGAAGCCCCAGGCAGCACAGCGCGAGCACCCCCGCCAGCATATTGGCCGCCGGGCCGCTAAAAGTGGACTGGAACTGATCGTAAATAGCGGTAGTGAAGGTATCGAAGCGGATCATCACGTACAGGCCATACTCTGCCAGCAGGTGCAGGCCCACCAGCAGCGCGCCGCCCCAGATAGCCAGTTTCAGTTGCGGCAATACCACACGAAAGAAAACCTGCCACGGAGCAATGCCTAAAGATGCGGCAACGTCTTCAAGGTTCGGATCCAGTCGCCGCAGAACAGCGGCAACCGGCATATAAATAAACGGGTAATAAGCCAGCACGGAGATAAACACGGCGGCCGCCAGCCCATGTAAAGACGGGATAACGCTCACCCACGCGTAGCTCTGCACAAAAGCCGGGATCGCCAGCGGCGCAACCACCAACAACGACCAGACGCGACGCCCCCGCAGTGCGGTTCTCTCCGTTAGCCAGGCCAGCGCTACGCCAAGACAAACGCAAATAGGGAGTGAAAAAAGTATCAGCAGCAGCGTGTTCGTCAGTAACTCCGCGACACGCGGGCGAAAGACGAGCGCCTTAACGCTCTCCCATCCCGTATCAATACCTGTCGCAATCACAAACCCAACGGGCAGTAACGCCAACAGGGAAACCAGCATGGCTAATATCACCAACATTCGCGCGGGGCGATGCTGATGCGTTTGGCGTTGCTGTTTTCCAGCCAACGGAATGCTCAAACCAGACATAAGGCGCTCACTGTTATTATTTTAAAGAATACCCGCCTGGGTCATCAACTCGGTGACTTTTTTACTATTGAGCGTAGACGGTTCAACTTTCGGCGCTTCAAGTTTATTCAGCGGTACCAGTTTTTCGTTAGAGGCAGCGTTCACGCCCACCGCATATTCAAACGCGTTGTTGGTGCGCAGAATATCCTGCCCGGTTTTGCCGGTGATCCATTTAATAAAGGCCTGGGCCTGCGCTTTATGTTTGCTGGACGCTAACACACCGCCACCGGAAATACTGACAAAGGCACCCGGATCCTGATGTTTGAAATAGTGAAGTTGCGTGTTTTTGCTGTTCTCACCGGTTTTTGCCTGATCGACAAAATAGTAGTAATGGTAAATAACGCCACTATCAATCTGCCCGGCATTCACCGCTTTTAAGACAGTGCTGTTACCTTTATAAGCAACAAAGTTGGTTTTCATCGCTTTCAGCCAGTCGAGAGTCGCCGGTTCGCCTTTTAACGCCAGCATAGCGCTGACAATCGCCTGGAAATCGGCACCCGACGGAGAGGCCGCCCAGCGCCCTTTCCATTCCGGCTTCGCTAAATCCATGAGAGATGTCGGCACCTGGGCCGGGCTGATTTTGCTCGGGTTATAAACGAACACGGTGCTACGTGCGGCAATCCCAATCCAGCGGCCATGCGCCGGACGATAAGCGGCAGGCACCTGTTTTAGAGTATCGGCATCGAGCGGAGCGAACAGGTTTGCGTTGTCGACCAGCGTCATGGCCGGAGAGTTTTCAGTCAGGAAAACATCGGCAGGCGAAACACTTCCTTCCTGGACAAGCTGATTACCCAGCTCGGTATCGCCACCATTACGCAGGGTCACTTTAATCCCGGTCTCTTTCGTGAAACCATCAACCCATGACTGAACCAGATTTTCATGCTGGGCATTATAAATGACAATGCCGTCGTCGTTGTCGGCCGCAAAAGCAGATGAACCCGCGAAAACAGAAGAGATGACCAAAGCTATCGAACACATGGCAGAAAAGCGATTTCTCATATTTATTCCTTATAAAAGGTGTGTATAAACGAAGCGTTTGCAAGCTGGCTGGAGTTTAAACGCACAGATATCGGAATGAGAATCGAAATAATTCTCAACATTCGAGTTCGCTATTTAATACTGCCGAATTTTAAATATTTTAATAAACATATCGTTTTAAATTACGAGAACATCCAAAGATTAAGAAAACCTTAACCTGCCTGAAATTTATCAACTTTTTTCAGCTTCCATTTTTTGGTATCGTCCTTTCTTTTCAGGATTTATAAAATTAATATCATTCTATCCCTGATGCCAGCAGGGACACTATAATTAATAATAAAAGGCACGCTGACACATCATGAACGGTAAAAAAATAGATACCATCGCAAAAATTGCCATGCGCAGTCGTGGCATTACGGTAAAGGAAAAAAGAGTTCGCTTTCAGGGCGTCACTGTTCTTTTTCGCTACAATGAAGGCCGTTATGATGTCTTCTCTGATAACGAAAAGGTCGACTCTATCGAAACCAATAACATTAATCAGGCGATTGCTGAATACAAGAAGAAAAAGCAAAGTTAACGCCTCCTGCCCCGTTTTTCCCCTGACAACGCAACCGCGTTAGACGCCAGACGGCTACACTCATCACATCCTCTTTTGTCACCATGGAGATTGTTATGTCAGAAAAGCTTCACGCGCAGTGCCACTGCGGTGCCGTCGCATTCACCGTTGAACTCACTGATGGGTTTAATACCTTACGCCGCTGTAACTGCTCGTTTTGCCGGATGCGCGGTGCGGTAGCTGTCTCTGCCCAGTTATCCGGGCTCGAAGTGACGCGGGGCAAGGAGAAACTCACCGAGTACCGGTTTAATACCCAGGCAGCGGCTCACTATTTTTGCTCCGTCTGCGGGATTTATACCTTTCACCAGCGCCGCTCCAACCCGGAGCAATTTGGCGTTAATGTCGCCTGCATTGAAGGCGTTTCCCCTTTCGATTTTCCGGTCATTCCTGTCATGGATGGCGTGCATCACCCCAAAGATGGCCCAAGCGATGGCATTATGGGCTATCTGACATTCAACTTGAAATAACCCCCCACCCTGGCTGACTTCGGGCCAGGGGTTCTCTCTATTGACCTCGTGATTTTGCGCATCTTCCCCTTTTACTCGCCACCGAAAGATACTAGTATGGCAGTTAAAGAAACATGACTGAATAAAAGGACAACTGTGATGCAAATGACAATGCGCTGGTTTGGGCCAGACGAGGATAAAATTCCGCTTGAGCATATCCGCCAGGTACCGGGGGTTGAAGGTGTGGTCGGCGCGCTTTACGACGTCGCTGTCGGTGACGTCTGGCCTGTCGATAAAATTAAACACCTGGTTGGTCTCGCCCATCAGGCAGGCCTCAAGATGGAAGTTATTGAGAGCGTTAACATCCATGACGACATTAAGATTGGCCTGCCCAGCCGCGATCAGTACATTGAAAATTACCAGCAGACCATCCGTAACCTCGCCCGTTTTGGCGTGAAGGTGATCTGCTATAACTTCATGCCGGTATTCGACTGGATGAAGACCGAGATGAATTACGTCCTGCCGGATGGCTCGCTGACCATGGCCTTTGAGAAAAAAGGTATCGACAAGAGTCTTGAGCAAGTGGTGCGCGAGGTGCTGGATAATTCTAACGGTTTCGCCCTGCCCGGCTGGGAACCTGAACGTCTGGCCGGCGTGCAGGAACTGTTCGCGAAATACAAAGACGTGGACGATAAGACGCTGCGCACCAATCTGGTCTACTTCCTTGAGCGCGTCATTCCGGTGTGTGAAGAGGTTGGCGTGAAAATGGCTATTCACCCGGACGATCCGCCGTATTCGATCTTCGGCCTGCCGCGCGTGGTAAAAAACCGCGACGACCTTGACTGGATCTGTAACGCCGTCGACTCCCCGGCTAATGGCATTACGCTGTGCACAGGCTCCATCGGTGAAGACCCGGAAAATAATGTCTACGACATCCTGGCGGAGTTCACACGCCGTAAACGCATCCATTTTGCGCATGTGCGCAATATTAAGCTCATCAAAGATAAAGATTTCTACGAGTGCGCGCATCCCTCTCCGTACGGTTCGCTGGACATGTACAAGGTGATGCAGGCACTGCATGACAATGGCTTCGAGGGTTATATCCGCCCGGATCATGGCCGTTTTATCTGGGGGGAAACCGGTCGTCCAGGCTACGGCTTATATGACCGTGCGCTGGGTGTGACCTATCTTGTCGGCCTCTGGGAAGCGCTGCAGAAGAAACAGCATTAACCTGTTTACCGCCTGTACGTATTTGGGCAGGCGGTTACTCCACATTTCACATCTTCCTCTCCTCGCCATCACCGCACCGGGTAATTCCCCTCCAATCATTCAATAAATCCCCCCTGGATTTTTGCATTTTTTAGCGTTTCGATTACGCTTATGGATCAACTTGCCTGCCGCATGGCGTTCGCCAAATCTTTGGCTATAGATCCTGACTGAATGAGGCCGTCGTGAAGGGTACCCGTGACAGCGATGATGGTGCCATTAAGTGCCCTTTAACACAGATGCGCTCGTGTGAAGAGAGGTTAGGCGCGCTTGTGATAGAGATGTTGCACGCTAAGCAAACCATCAGCAAACGCACCATCTGCCTTAAAATTGCTGCCCGCATCGCGGCTGAGACGGACGCGGCAACCGAAGCGCAACTTAACGCCGTAATGGCGCTGATCTTTACCAAAGGTCAGAAGTGAAAGCCCGGTCCTCTTTGAAATAAGATCAGCAAAAAGAGGCAGGTTTGGCCTGAGTGTGCATAATGTTTAGGGCTTGTATAAAACAGTGTCGTAAATTTTGAGAGGCGAAATGAGTAAAAATGATAAGGACAAACTTGTAGATACTGTCATGGGAGAAGCGATTCTTACGCTTCTGGAATCAGCGGATGATATTTCTTTCGATGCCTTAATTGTGCAATTGCAGGAAAACCTAAGTAGTGAAACCGACAGTGAAAGGCAGGAAGCCTGGCGAAGCGCAATCAGTGGTGTGCACCATTTCCGTACACAGCCCGAGCATAGCAAAAAAAGCGCCTGGTCTTTGCAAACGACCCAGCGCAAAAGTCGACTCCGTGACGACACTCTGTTAAGTATCAGCAAAGCAATCAAACACTAAGCATACACGCCCTGTTTAACCTGTATGGTTAACAGGTATGCGATTCCACCTGTACCCTTCTAATCAGACTTGCGTCAGCATGTTCCGACATAATGCTCATTGTGAATTTGATCTGGCCTCACGGCTTTAGAAGACGTTCATCATCTCAGCAACGGGAGAGTAATTGAACGAAAATGAGCAAGTTCAACCAGAGGAAATCCATGAGGCGATTGGCCTGGCCGCCACTTATCTTATGAATTCGCGCCTGCCCATAAAGGCAGATAACCTCGTCATGGTGCTTCGCGCGCAGGAAGTCATGGCAACATGTTCCCGCCAGAGAAGCGTTCTGGAAGCCACCCGACACTATCTGATACAGCGGCGCAAAAAGCCGCTGTAATGGTTCCCCGGCATTATCCTGGCGTGACGGAGACAAATACGATTGATGGCTGCCTTCGATTTCATCGCGAAGGCAGCATATTTTCAGGCAGGGAATCAGAAAATTTGAATTAAACGTCGTCGGGGGTTTTCTGAACAACCATTTCAAGCGCGTTGCGATAGATATCCAGTTTGACGACATCTTTTTCAATTTCAAGCAGTTGAATGAGCGCAAAGATAAGGTCTTTATTGCTTACATCAGCCTTGTGAGCACGGAGGCTCTGCGTGATTTCTGCGATAAGCTGTTCTTCCGCCTCGAAAGCATGAGGATCGCGACCAAAAAAGGCGTTTAGTTGTTCCTCAGTTGTCGTGCTCTGCATATTCATTCCTGTTAAAAAGTAAACCACGGCTCTCTGCAAGGTGTCAGAAGAACCAAACCAAGAATAAAATTAGACAGCAATCTCATTACCCGCAATGTCATTGATGAAATTTTTTGACCGTCTGGTCCAGACGCGCTTTGCCGCTTGCCTGACATCAATCATTCCGGCTTTTTGTACAGTAAAATACTGGCGTATGACCATAGACAAAATAGTAACTTGCCGCATTCGCTCGCACGATATCGATACTGATACCACGATCGCGAAGATGGTAAAAATCAGGCATCTGGTCCAGTAAAGGTTCCGTCCGTTTTGGCAGTTCATTGGTGTCGTTCGACACCATAATCATTTTCCCATTCTCATACCAATAATTAAAAGAGACGTTATTACTGGTAGACAACGCCGGCTGTGTCCCTTTTATATATTTCCCCGATGATTCATAACTGCCACTGCCGCCATCGAATGAATAATTGGTAATGATATCCATTATGGCATCCTCATCGACAATAATGGCATGTGCATCACAGGTAAAATGGTTACGCTGATAGCTGAGATACCCGGCGCAAAGTAGCGGCGTCGCAATGGCGATTAAGATAGCTCCCCAGAGCAGAAAAAGTTTATTGGTTTTCATGATATTTCTGCCGATAAAAAAGGGTCCTGCAATGTGCATTAGCGCTATCAGGTGTTTTATCACATATGAAGATTGATATTCCCTGTTGCAGGCGATTGACAGTCATATAGGCACTGTCCCCTGGCTTACAGGTGATGGGATAGCGCGCCGATAACGCGTTAAGCTGACTGCGACTGTGCTCCACATCGTACCAGGAAGAAAAAACCTCACAGTTGCCGATTTTTCCAACCTGCTGATAATCCGCAAACACGGCTTTATCATCATTAAGTGAGCCGTAGAGCACAGCACATGAGAGACAAAAAAGCAGGCCTGCCATAAAAAAGGCAACAGGTGAATGTAATAGCGCATCCCATCTTGAGTCTTGCTTGTTGATGATTATATTGTCATTCGCAACGGGCATATGCCCGGCCTCAACAGACTCGGGGATAACCGTCCTCTGTGGCAGAAAATCGGCCGCTTCCCGCGCAGAAATTTGCGCGACAGATTTAAATCCTGCCTTGGGAATTGTTTTAATCACATCATCGGCGAGCCCTGCAGACTTCAATGCTTTTCTGACTGACGCAATAGCCTGATATAAAGCGTTGGTTGTGACAACCGCCCCCTGCTTTCCCCATACCGCATCAAATAAAAAACGCTGCGAAAGCACCTCTCCGTTATGTAAAAGAAGCTGCAACAAGCATTCGTTTACCGGGCCGTGGAGGATAATGCATTGGGCAGGGTAGTTTTGTATCGCGCAAAGACGTCGCTCATCGGGTTCAAACAGGACAACATCGTTAATCAACCATGCAGTCTTCATAGCGTGATCATCAGAGATATACGCACACTGACTCCCCTTGAAACAACCGCGCGCACAAAAATCTGATTCAGATTTTTATTGTTAATTTTCAGCATCTTATTATCATTTTCTCAAATACTAAACCTACGTATTCCTGCCCGCGGATCGCTTTCCATTCAGTATAAATCATATAACGTCACTCCACTTTTTTTCCACATTCCCTAGAGTAGCTGACATCCGGCACGTTGATTGGGCCAAAAGTAGGTTCTCCGCCAGAAAGGGCGCTGTCAGGCTCACAGGTGGAAACCCTGAGCTGATATCAGCATGAATAACTAGTTTCTAACAAAAATATAGTTGCAAATCTTGATGACTAAAAAAAGAATCTTTAACAGCTAAAAGAGGAATGATGAAACCACTTTTCAGGACAAAAAACTAAAGGTTCTGTTTAGATGAGATTAAATGATTGAGGTGTGGAGTAGCGTCCACCCCGAAATAGCGCAGCGGATCGGAGATTGGAAAGCCTCGGTATCAGCCATATAATCACCCTATAAATGTATGGTTTATCGAGAAGCACTCTGTGTCGCGGCATCAGGCCGAGCTATTTTAATGCGAGCATGACAGAATGGGCTATCGCTTATATGGATTTATGATTGGTAAAGAAATACATTTCGACATTAACAGTCGCCGATTGTACAGGTTACCAACCAGCCAATCTGATAACAATTTGATATTCGCCTCTGTCGTTTTTAACGATACGATGATGAATCTTTTTCTTTATTTATTGAAATATGGTCGACATAACAACATCAGTAAAGAAGAATTGTTTCATAACATTTGGGAAGTGAGCAACTTAAGTCCTTCCTCGCAACGGCTATGGCAGGTTTTAAATAACTTAAGTAAAAAGCTTACTCTTATCGGTCTGCCCCGTGACTTTATCATTAATAAGAAAGGCCGGGGCTATACCGTAAATTATGAGGATGTTACCCCAATTTATTATCGAGTGAGTGAACTCCCGACTCACTCTATTAAAAAAGAGGAGAAGCCAGATACCCTGAGAGAGTGATGTCAGCCAGGGATTTGCCCTGCGCACCCCCGTGCAAAGGGCTTTTTTTTCTATTGTAATCCGATCGCGGGACGTAATCTGCCCCCTTTAATATTGATGCTATGAAACCGTCCAATGACGGTAATGCCGATACTGGAAGAATAAATGAATCTGATACAACCTTTTTTAAACCTGAAAGTTGGCAGGAAATTACTGTTAGGTTTCTCGATCGTATTGTTTGTTACAATCGCGGTTCTGACCTCCGGTATTTTTGGCTTAAACAATATTCAGGATAAAGTTACCAAAAATGAGCTTACAACCGACCTATTTAATTCACTTTCAAGCGTAAGGCTTGGCCGAACTAATTTTCAGTATACGCTTGATCAAAAATATTTAGACCAAACAAATACCTCCGCACGTCGTATGCAGGATACTATCAACCAGCTTAATACATTCACCTGGTCGGTTGAGGGTAAAAGCGCCCTGGACAAAACGGCAAGTGCGGTTAGCGACTATGTCGAAACATTAAATCTTTTCACTAAAGCGCTGAACACGAAGAAGCTGAGCGAGAAAAAACTGGATACGCAGGAACTCAATGACGATTCCGCGCTGGCAGATAAAACCAGTAAAAACAATGCATTCACTCAAAGCCAGGCACTTCTGGCCGAGCAAGTGGCTTTCCTGATGAGTGATATTGACTCGCAAGTCACGGTCTATAAAAACCACCCGACTGAACAGTTGCAAAAGGAGATTGTTGTTCGCCTGGCCGCCTGTAAAACAGCAACTGAACAGCTTCTTTTGCAATTGCCGGATGACCAGAAAAGGTGGCTTGCCGATGACGTGCCTTATTTCCAGAATATTGCTGCGGAACTCGAGCACTATCGCAATGTGTGGACGGAACAGTCCACCCTGTCATCGCAACTGACTGACCGGGCAGTGATATTGACTAACGCCATTCAGGCTCTGTTTGATCTCCAGCAGCAAATTGTCGCCACAGTCGTCAGCAATGTGCAATGGCAAATGAGCACGGTAGCGCTGATTGGTATCCTGGCCGGTATCGCTTTAGCGTTCTGGATCACCCGCGCCATTACACGCCCCCTTAATGAAACCCTGTATGTGGCGGAACAAATTGCGAAAGGCGATCTGACCAGTACGCTGACCAGCAACCGTAGTGATGAGCCGGGCCTGTTAATGCAGGCGGTTGCCACCATGAATGAGAATTTGAAAAACATTATTTATGACGTGCGTAATGGCGTGGAGAGTGTGGCACGGTCATCCTCGGAAATTGCCGCAGGCAATATGGACTTATCATCTCGTACTGAACAGCAATCTGCCGCCGTCGTGGAAACAGCAGCCAGTATGGAGCAGCTAACCTCCACCGTGGCACTCAATGCCGAAAATGCCAGCCATGCCCGCCTGCTCTCAGAAGAGGCATCGCAAAATGCCAGCCAGGGTAGCCAGATCTCGCAGCAGGTTATCGACACCATGAAGAACGTGCGTAGCAGCTCGCACCGTATTTCGGAAATTACCACGGTTATCAATAGCATTGCCTTCCAGACCAATATCCTGGCGCTCAATGCGGCGGTTGAAGCCGCGCGTGCCGGCGATCAGGGGAAAGGCTTTGCGGTGGTCGCCGCCGAAGTTCGTAACCTTGCCCAGCGCAGTGCGCAATCGGCCAAAGAGATTGAAAACCTGATTCAGGAATCCGTGGTGTATGTCGACAGTGGCTTCACGCTGGTCGAAAGCGCGGGTGAAGCCATGTCCAAAATCGAGACGTCGGTAGCCCAGGTACGCGACATCATGGGCGAGATTGCCGCGGCAACCGATGAACAAAGCCGGGGTATTTCGCAAATTGCCCAGGCGATGGCAGAGATGGACACCACCACGCAGCAAAATGCCGCGCTGGTTGAAGAGTCCTCTGCCGCTGCCAGCTCGCTGGAAGATCAGGCGGTGCAGCTCGAAAAAGTGGTTTCTATTTTCCGGGTCGCCAAAGAGACCGCCATTCAGAGTGAAAAACGGATGCTGACGCGCAGTAACATGACAGTACTACCGACGAAAAAAGCCAGCAACCATGATAATGGCGACTGGGTTAAGTTCTGAGTCTCCGTTTTTCTTAATCTCGTCAGGCAATCGTAATTGCTGATTGCCTGACGACACAACCACCGATTGCCCTCCCCTTTGACACTGTTTTATTACAACGACACCGGACTATGCCAAACCTGATTAAAGCAGCAACGTTGTTTTCGCAACTGCAACAGAAAACGTATTTTGGTTTCGTCGTGATGACCGGCACGGTGAAATTAATTGCCGCTGTATTTTTATCACTGGTCTTACTGGCATCAGGGCTCAGTTTGATCGCTATGCATCAGCTACATTCAGAACGGGAAAATGCCCGCGTCGCGGCACAGAGCATCCTCACCTATACCGAGGAGTTGCTGGGCGAAGCCAGCGATGCCGCCAAAAGTAGCCTGCAGGCGCAACAGGTCATATGCAGTGGCAGCCTCTCTCGTGAACAGGCGTTTTTGCTGAACCATTTCCCCCATATTCAGGCGATAAGTTTTGTGCAAGGGAATACGATTGGTTGCTCCTCATTAACCGCGGCCCAGAGAAAAATAATCCCACAACGGCTGTTATCACAAATCGGCACGACAGAAGCTCCCGTTGAAACATTATTGTTTGATATGCCAACCCTTTATTATCTGGCCAATATTCAAAACAATACGTTACTGGTCACTATCAGCGCCTCTTTTATTAACAATGCCTTTAACCTTGATGGTGTGCAGGGAAATATGTATCTGCAAATTGGCGGCGCGCAGGTCTGGAGTGACGGCAGTATTATTTATGCCTCCGGGGACAACGACCACTTTATGCACCTGAGGTCGGCGACCTTCCCGATTTCGGTCGCCTGGCAATACCCCGTGGCGATCCCCTTGTATCGCTTTATTGCGGAAAACACGTCGATACTCGCGTTTGCCCTGCTGGTTTCAACAATGTGCGGCTATCTCTTCTGGCGACTGATGGGCTATTTCACATCGCCCTTCCAGACGTTACAGCAGGCGATTACGCAACGGCAGATTCATCCGTTTTATCAGCCATTCTTTAAAGGTGATACGGGTAAGATCGCCGGGTTTGAGGTACTCGCCAGATGGAAACACCCCACGTATGGCTACGTTTCACCTGATATTTTCATTCCTCTGGCCGAACAGCATCATCTGATTGGCCCATTAACCCGGCTGCTGATGCAGCAAATCACCGCCGATTTTCAGAAGGCTATCCATCACTTTCCCGATGGACTCTATATTTGCATTAATATCAGTGCGCAAAATTGCCTTGATCCGCATTTTGAAATTGATATCAGCGACATGATGCACAACCTGGAGGCGAAAAAACGCCATATCGTGGTTGAAGTGACCGAACGGCATCCGCTGCATGTCACGCCACAACTGAACGAATGGCTTGCCGCCCTGCGTCGCGCCAACATATCCGTGGCGCTCGATGATTTCGGCACCGGTTATTCAAACCTCGCCTATATTTGCGCACTGCAGCCTGAATTTCTCAAAATCGACAAAATGTTTGTCAGCCAGATAGACAACAATACCGATACTCGTCTGGTGGAAAGCGTCATTGACCTGGCGAAAAAAATGCGTCTCAAGGTGATCGCCGAAGGGGTGGAAACCCAGGCGCAGGTAGATTACCTGCGCGCAAAAGATGTCGATTTCATGCAAGGTTACTATTTCTGCCGTCCACTGCCTGCAGAAGACTTTATTAAGCGGATGAGGCTTGAGGTAAGTGCTGCGTCGTCACCAGCTTAAGGGCCAGCCAAAAAAACAACCGCGGTCAGGAAAGCCAAAACAGTGTCAATGGGCACAGGGGAAACCTTCTGCACAGTAAGGAATAAAGCAGGCTTAACACTGAATGTGCAGGCGTAAAATGCCCTGTGTTGTCCGGGAGGCTATAACTGCGTTACACCCAGCGCCGCCGCCTCATCGCGCCAGACGAGCAGCGGGGAATAAGCCTCGCGCGCAACCGGGCTAAACCCCGTTATCAGCAATGCGTCGCAGACCGCCTGGTAACGCGCATCGTTGACCAGCTCAAATAATGCCTCCTGCAGGAGTAAAAGGCTCTGTGCCGATGTCTGTTTTGCGGTGATAAGTGGAAGCCCGGGCGCCAGCGGGCTTGAGCCAATCACCACCAGTCCGGCCAGCAGTTCAGGTTCATGACGCGCTAATAACGCCCAGCTCACGCAGTCAATGGCCGCGATATCCGCCCTTCGCTGCCCAATCGCCACCAGTGATTGTCGGTGGCTACCGCTCAATACCACGGATGAGAAAAACGCTCCGCCCTCTGCCAGCGGTGCCACCATTTTGCGTAATGCGTTGTAGCCTGACTGGGAGCCCACACTATTGCAGGCCGCCACGCGGCCACGGAAATCCGCCAGCGTTGGCCGGGTGTTTTCCTCGCGCGTCACCAGCAGGCTGCGGTAGTGAAAGCCGTCACAGCCGGGGGCAGAATAATGAAAGCAGCCGACCGTTTGCACGTCGGGCAACTGCGTGACCAGCGGAAAACCACAGGTCTGGCTTAGTAAAAGGGCGTCACTTCGCCAGTGGGAAAGCAGTGCCTCTTGCGGCCAGACCGCGTTGACGGTAATCCCCTTCGCCGTCAGCCGTTCACTCACGGCGTGAATCAGCGCCAGGGTGTCCGGGCGGTGCAGGTCGTACATTGGAAAAGCAATTTCATGGCGCATGATTGTTATTGCTCGCGGTAAACCCCGGATGCGCGTTCACATCGACAGCGCGGAACAGAAAACGCCGCAGCCATACGCCATACCCACGCACCACAAATCCCCCGTTGCGTGCCTGATAACCGGCGCGATCGTATAAGTAGACCGTGCGCAATCCGTACCAGGGGACGCCCGGTAAGTCGTGATGCACAGAATGATAGTTCAGGTTAAGGAATAACACGCGCCAGGGCCAGGCGGCTTCGTTAATCACCGAACGGGCCAGCGGGTCCTCCTCTGCCCGGTGCTCCAGGAACGAGCGCACTTTGGTGAGCGCCAGTGCCGGATAACTGACCGCCAGCACAAACCAGATGAGCGAAAAGCCGCAGTGGGCAATCCACGCAAAGGTCACCACCAATAACAGCCCGTGAACCAGCCACATCGCGATAGCATCACGCTGGCGGGTGCGAAATGCCGTGATCATACCCGCAACCATTTGCACGATGTCGAATAGCGGCCCCAGCAGCAAACGCCCCGGAAAGGTATTACGTAACTGGATAAGGCGGCGCTGCCAGTGGGGTAAACGCTGCCAGCGATGGGCTGAAAAGTAGTAGGACTCCGGGTCGTCATCCGGCAACGTCAGCAGGTGGGCGCGGTGGTGCGCAAGGTGAGAATCGCGGTACAACCCATACGGATACCAGACGGCCAGCGGCATCAGCCCGAGCAGTTGGTTGACCCATGGGTAGCGTGTGGGGTGCCCATGAATAAGTTCATGCTGCAATGACATATACCAGGCGGTAAACCAGATAAGCAGTAACGTGGCGGGCAATAAACCCAGCGTTTCATGGCAGGCCAGCGCAGCAAACCAGCCACCGTAGATAACGACTATCAATGCCCAGGTCGGAAATTCACTGCGCCACAGCCAGGAACCGGACAGCCGCCGGATAAGCGCGCGCTGCTGCTCGTGTAGGTAAACCGCCTTACTTTTTGCCATCCACTCAATGCCCTTTTTCAGTCTTTTTCTGTGCCGACGATGGGAGAAAAAGCTGGAAATAACAAAGTATTTAAATGGATGAGCTATTGCGAAAAAGCGCTATACGCAGCCATCAAATAAACAGACGAATGGCGCTGTAAAGAAGCAGACAGGCCAGCAATGCATTCACCGCGCGAGCATGGCGACGCAGTAACGCCTGAAACAAGTGCCCTGCTACCGCCCAGCAAAAATTTCCCGCCGTGCCGATAAGGGCAAGGCTTACACTCATCACCGCAACAACGGCGATATTATGGGTATAGGGCAAAACAAAAGCAGAGAGCGCCGTAATGCCATAAAGGATGATTTTGACGTTGGCAAACTGCAGTGCAAAGCTGGTCCAGAAGCTCAGTAAAATTGACGTTCCCTGCGCTGTCGCCGGATCGCTGCGTACAATTTTCAGTGCCAGCCACACAATATAGAGTGCGCCAGGAATGTTGAGCCAACCAGTGACGGCGGGCAATACATGGGTGAGCGTAATGGTGAAAACTGCACATAACAGCATAATCACCAGAAAACCACAGGTCATTCCCGCCAGCACGCGCACGCTGCGCCTGAGCCCATGAGCACTCACCGAACTGAGCGCCAGGATATTATTAGGGCCGGGGGTGATGGCAGAGATAACCGTATAGGTCAGAAAAGCAGTGATAACGGCAGTATTCACAAGGATCCCTCAGATAATTTTTGTTTAAACTACCCTGCGCAAATACTTAAAAAAATCGAAATATTTGTTATTCTGACTTCGACATTTTCGATGAATTTAAGAGGGAAGGAATGGATCTGCGTCGTCTGATGACACTGAAAACCGTGGTCGAAGAGGGATCCTTTGCCCGAGCAGCCAATAAACTCTGCTGCACACAGTCCACCATCACTTTTCAGATCCAGCAACTGGAACAAGAACTGTCGCTCCGGCTGTTTGAAAAAATCGGTCGTCGGATGATCCTGACCGAGTCCGGACGTAATATTTTGCCGCATGTCTATGAACTGATGCGGGTGATGGACGGGCTACGCCAGGCCGCGCTGGACAAAGACGAGCCAGCGGGCGAACTGCGTATCGCCGCCGGGGAAACGCTGCTATCGTATAAAATTCCCGCTGTACTCCAGAAGTTTAAGCAACGCGCGCCTGGCGTTCGCCTCTCATTGCAGTCACTCAACTGCTACGCTATCCGTGATGCACTGCTGGCAGATGAGGTGGACCTTGGCATCTTTTACCGTGTGGGCAACGATTCAGCCCTGACCATGCAAAGCTATGGCAAACAGCCCTTAGTTCTGGTCGCCTCACCACAACTTAACGGCGTCGATTTCACCCGCTCAGGCCAGCATATCCCCGCCAGCTTTATCATCAACGAACCGCAATGCATCTTTCGCCAAATTTTTGAAAGCACTTTGCGTCAGCGCCAGATCACTCTCGATAACACCATCGAGTTATGGAGTATTGAGAGTATTAAACAATGTGTTGCAGGTAATCTTGGGATCTCATTTTTACCGCGCTTTACCGTTGAAAATGAACTGGCAATCGGGTCGCTGGTTGAACTGCCCTTTTCGCTCCCGGCACTTACGATCGAGGCATTGTGCGCGTACCATGCGGGGAAATTTGTCAGCCCGGCGATGCGGGTGTTTATGGAATGTATGCAGGAAACACTGACGGCACCTCAGGCCAACACCGCACTAATCGGATAAATAGTGGCGCGGCATCCAGGCATTAATCTTTAACCCGCCAGCGCACATCCTGCTGTTTTCCTGAGCGCTTTGCCGTCAACGATACCCCTTCGACCGAGGTCAGGGTGACGGTAATCGACGCCATTCCATCAAGCGGGAGCATCATTAAACGAGAGTCCATCATCAATACCGTTTCCAGCGTCTCCTCACCGAGAAGCGCTGAAACGGCATTTAACTGGTTAAAACGTTCATTCTTGTTCATCAGCAGACCTTACTTGAGATAACCCACCAGCGTTGTACCGTGTTTGTAATACGCTTTTTGTTGAGGAAAATAGTGAATCACCGTCTTGTCGCCTGACTGGTAAACCGTTGCCCCAGGTTCGCGTTCGATAATGTCGGCGCGTTGACCGTCAATAAACGCCTCTTCTTTGCTTACATACTCAAAGGTAATGCCGTAGCCAGACCAGCGACGCAGCACTGATGTTTGCGCAGGAACGGAAGCTGCGGAGGTAGCCGCGTCTTCACTGCGGGTCTGAGTAGATGTTATGGGCGCAGATGCCATACACCCCGTCACCATAAACGCCAATATAATCACACTTAAAGTGTTACGCATCTTACTGATATTCCTTTCTTTTTATGTTACAAACCCTGTTTTGAATGTGTGTTGCATGTCGTTTGGATTCATGGGGTCTGAACATGATTCTGTTGTAATGCCAGCCAGAAGAGTCGCGATAAATAGGATTGTCACAGACGCCTGTTTCAGCGGCGAATATCCTGTTTGAAGTGCCCGCTTCCGGGCGCTGGAGACTGTTTTCGCATGGCGTGGGGTCGATGTGCTGTACGCTTTCGTCTTCCTCAAACCACCCGCTATAGTCCACGACCTCGTCGCTCTCCGTTGCAAACATCAGCGCATGCTTAAAGGCCTGAATACTTTTCAAAAACGGCGAGTGCGAATCACTCGCCTCCCAGCCCGAATCGCTTAAATTATCTGAGACGAAAAACAACTGATAAGCCTGCGTCACGCAGAGCGCCAGGAGGGCGCCCGTCACGATGTTCATGCGGGTTGGAAACTTCATTAAACGTCTCTCTCCATTTACGCGTTACCATAACGCTTATCGTGACTGCGCCCGTCTTACTCAGCATCGCCGTGGGGTGATTACCAGGAGCCCGATAAACCGACAGAGCCGCCTGTCGCATTACCGTCGTACGAGACCTGCACGCTTACCGAGGTCTTCGCCGTCAGACCAAAGTTCAGGCCGCCTGCAACGGCAGTTTCATTGTCATATTCACCCACCGCCACCGCATAGCCGGACTGGTGGCCGGCATAATGCAGGTTACTGGTCGCTTGCGACATCGCTCCCACCTGGTTGATCGTTTTGCGGTTTTCATGGATATCTTTGCTGTTCTGCTCGATACGCTGTTTGTTGGCAGCAATCGCGGAACGGTTCGCAGAGATAGCGCTACGGTTCTGGTACATGTTGGTGGTGTTGTTGTAAATGGCGGTATTGTTGCGGCTAATCTGGGTCCGCGCTGCCGTATCGACCGTCCAGGCATTAACCGTTAAGGTCGTCGCACTGTTCTTACCATTCGAACCATTCGTACCATTCGTACCGTTGGTGCCATTTTTACCCGGCTGCCCCACAACATTAATCACCTGAATATTCCCGCCAGATTGCGGCGTCCCGGAAGGTTGACCATTGAGGGTGGTCACTTTCGTCCCGGTGATAACAGTCTGTACAGGCATTGTCGTTACAGTGGTCTGCGGATAGGTTTTCAGCGGTACTGTCACTGATGCATGTGGAACTTGTGCTGAAACAGTGTTCGGCTGCGGTGTCTGTTGCTGCACTGTTGGAACCGCCTGCGATACCGGGGTCGGCACTTTCATCGTCTGCGGCGTCTGCTGCTGCACGCTCGGTACTGCCTGCGCTGTCAGCGTCGGCGCTTTCATCGGTTGCGGCGTCTGCTGCTGCATGTTCGGAACTACCTGCGTTGTCAGGGTCGGCACGGCCATCGTCTGCGGAACCTGCTGCTGCACGGTCGGAATTGCCTGCGTTGTCAGGGTCGGCACGGCCATCGTCTGCGGAACCTGCTGCTGCACGGTCGGAATTGCCTGCGTTGTCAGGGTCGGCACGGCCATCGTCTGCGGAACCTGCTGCTGCACGGTCGGAATTGCCTGCGCTGTCAGCGTCGGCACGGCCATCGGCTGCGGAACCTGCTGCTGCACGTTCGGAACTACCTGCGTTGTCAGGGTCGGCACTTTCATCGTCTGCGGGATCTGCTGCTGCACGCTCGGTACTGCCTGCGCTGTCAGGGTCGGCACGGCCATCGTCTGCGGAACCTGCTGCTGCACGTTCGGAACTACCTGCGTTGTCAGGGTCGGCACGGCCATCGTCTGCGGGATCTGCTGCTGCACGGTCGGAATTGCCTGCGCCGTCAGCGTCGGCACGGCCATCGGCTGCGGAACCTGCTGCTGCACGTTCGGAACTACCTGCGTTGTCAGCGTCGGCACGGCCATCGTCTGCGGAACCTGCTGCTGCACGGTCGGAACCACCTGCGGCACCAGAGCAGGCGTGAAGCCTGTGACCGCCTGCAAGTCAGCCATATGTCTGGACGCGATATTCATCGTCTGCCCTGCGTTAGACCACTCTTTGATCTCCGCGTCGGTCAGCATCGCTATCTGATTATGGGTATTTTTATATCTGCGATTCACATCTGCGGCCTGGTTGAGGTCATGCCGTGTGGCCTGAATATCGGCAACATATTGTTCAATGGTGCCTGGGTAGATCGTTGCGTTCACAGAACAAATCGACCCCACCAGCACGGCAAGGGTCGTCAGTCTGACAACCGTATTACGTTTCATTATGCGCTTACCATCATTCGTTAAATTGATAATGAGGCACAGACAATGTCGCTAGCCTCAGAGTTAATTAAGACTTCAATGTCGCGAATCCTACAGACATGAAAAAGACTTATCAAATGTTTCTTTATTAGATATAAATGGGTTTTTTAGATGACTTTGAAAAGACTAATATTTTCATCTTAAAATATTTCATATCTTTAAAAAGTTTTTCAAAAGCCATAAAATAGTCAATTGAGCGATAAATAACACGCCAAACGAATAACTGATAACTATTTTCAACAAGATGGTAAGAAAGGAACTAAAGCCATTAAAAACAATAAATAAAAGATAAAATCCAGCATAAGTAGATAGCAAAACTGAACAGGGGTGAGCGTTAACCTGTAAAACGACTGGTTTTTGGCAGTGTTGAGAAAAAGTAAGGTGGAAGAGTGTCAGAAAGAGGGAAAAGACAAAAAAGACGTAGTTTCACATCACCAAAGACCAGACATGAATCAATCAAGCAAGAAAAAGACATAATAAAGACTACAAAAAGTCATTAAAAGAAAATGACACTCATCCCCAAACCTGAGGAATTCCCAGTAATCTTACGTTTTACAGCGACAACGCCGCTTAATAAAAATAAAACAGTGGCAGCGATGACAGGGTCCGGCTGAAAATCGATGAGGCGTTGGCGGCTGACCGGGGCCGCCCGCAGGGAAGCGGGCGGAGGGGATAGCCTGCAAGGACGCAGGCTGGTCCCCGACCCGAAAGTCAGACG
>NZ_JBEULY010000026.1:0-37589 GCF_040578655.1 Phytobacter sp. RSE-02
CGTAATGACATGGTATCTCTCGCATCCCAGGGCATAAGTGACTCCATAAACGGGTTCTTATGCCTCAGTTGTAAGTGTCTACCATGTCCCCGAACAAGCGTTCACTATGTCTCCGGACCGTACACCCTCAAAGGGAGAGGGAGAAAGGCAAGCAGCATCCGGGGAAAATCACGTCACATTCAAACGCCCATACTCATGGCATAACAACCACTTCACGGGCACATCCTCGTCGATGGTTGGGAAACGCCCGCCGGGCTCAAGGAAATGGTTATCGCGCTTATCGTCATTCACCATCGAAATCTCCCAACCAAGCACAAAGGCTTTCTCGGCCCAGAAACGGTGATACAAACACGGCGGCAGGCACACCCCCTGCCCCGGTTTTAACACCAGCGTCTCACCGGGCTTAAACGTACGCCGCCGCCCGTCCACACGCACCTCCACCGCACGCCGCTCGTCAAATAGCGCCTCATCCGTCGCCCAGCCGAACTGCATACACAAATCGCCACCGCCCCGGTTCAGAATGTCTTCCATTTTATGGCGATGAAAATGCCACGGCGTCTGCTGCTCCTGCTGGATTTGCAGCATCTTTTCGGCATACGGCTTCGGGTAGGCGGCTGAATTCAGCGCACCGTTACGTAACGTCAGCAGCGTCAGGCCGTTTTTGCTAAAATCGCCGCGGCCAAAATCGGTGATATCCCAGCCCAGTTGCAGATCCAGCACCTCACTCCATTCCTCCAACGGCTGCTTTCGCCAGGCATCGACGGTGAAAAAGGCAAACGCCGGCAGGCACACCCGGAACGTCTCGGCGATGGCATGCGCTTTATCAATGGCATAGTTAATCTGTGAACGTTTCATTCTGTTCTCCCGGTTCGAATGGCAAGCCAGGCAGCGCCGCGCATGCCGCTGCTGTCGCCGTGATGGGCTTTCACGATAGGGGTAGAGAAATGATCGGTAAAAACGAAAGGGGCGACGTCGGCTTCAAGATTCGCGATAAGCGACTCTGCATTCGATAACCCACCGCCAATCACAATCACGCCAGGGTCGAGAAGATTCACCACCGTTGCCAGGGTGCGGGCAAGCTGTTGGCGAAACCGCGCCACCTGCCGCACGGCGTTGGGTTCACCCTGCTGCGCCAGCGCCACAATCGCATCACCTGTAAGATGTTGCCCACTGAACAACCGGTAGCGCTCGCTCAACCCCGTCCCGGAGACAAACGACTCCACGCAGTTATCCTTACCGCAATAACAACGTACTGGCGGGCCATCGTGCTGCTCGCGGTATCCCGGCAGGGTAATGTGACCGCACTCGGCGGCATTCCCCCACGCGCCAACAAATGGCTGGCGGTGAATGGCTATCCCGCCGCCGCAGCCTGTACCGAGCGTGATACCAAACACCACTTCATGCTGCTGCCCCGCACCGTCACACGCTTCCGACAAGGCGAAACAGTTGCCGTCGTTCGCCATCACCACTGTCTGCCCCAGTAACTGCTGGAGATCCGCCTGCAACGCGCGGCCATTAATGACCTGAATATTGGAATTTTTAATCAGCCCGCTCAGCGGCGAGACGCTCCCCGGCAGGGCAATCCCCGTCATCATCGGCTGCTGCATGTCATGGCGAATCTGGTCAATAAAGGCGACCACCGACTCCACAAACTGCGGATAGCTCGCTTTTTGCGTCGGGCAGCGGTAACGCGCCTTTTCCTGCCCTTGCGCATCCATCACCACCGCCGCGATTTTGGTGCCGCCGATGTCCAGCCCCAGGTAGTACATATCCCTTTCCTTATTGCGAAAGAGGCGGGCGAACCCGCCTCCATGGCCTTAGTAGAGTGACGCTTTCCCGGTTGATCCAAACAGCTTCATTTTGTAGCGGATCACCTCCCGAGCGGCGTTGATCGCGTCCGGGTAGATCACGTTCGGATCCCACCAGGTTTCGCGGGCGAGGATCTCACGCACTTTCTGGAAGTAGGCGTATTTCATGTCGCTGGAGATGTTGATTTTGCCCACCCCCAGGGTCACGGACTCGGCGATTTCCGCATCCGGGTTCGCCGAACCGCCATGCAATACCAGCGGAATATCCAGACGCCCGGCAATGTCGCGCAGAATGTTCATTTGCAACTTCGGCTGCATGCCTTTCGGGTAGATACCATGCGCCGTACCGATCGCCACCGCCAGAGTGTCTGCCCCGGTGCGGGCAATAAAATCCTCTGCCTGTGCCGGGTCGGTATAGGTGACTTCCGACACGCCGCCTTCCACGGACGTGCCCGTCTGCCCGATGGTGCCCAGTTCCCCTTCCACCGAAACGCCCACCGCATGCGCCAGGCGCACCACTTCTTTGGTCAGCGCCACGTTCTCCTCATAGGGCAGTAGCGAGCCGTCAATCATCACCGAGGTGAATCCACACTGGATCGCCCGCAACACATGTTCGACCGACGCGCCGTGATCCAGATGCAGGGTGAACGGCACCGGGCTGCGCATGGTGATATCGCGGACATAGCCGAAAAAGCTATCCCCGACAAAATCGTGTTCGCTGGGGTGGATGGAGATAATCGCAGGCGTGTTGGTGGCTTCCGCTTCTTCCACCACCGCGCGGATGAAGCAGCTATCCGCCACGTTGAACGCACCAATGGCGAAACCGTGTTGGCGGGTGGGTTTCAGTAACTCTTTCATCGAAATTAACATGTTAATTCTCCAGTTTCGGGGTGTAGCAAGCCCTGCCGGTGCGTCGTTGCAGAGGCATAGAAGGCGTAACAGAAAAAAGAATCAGGCTTTGCCGATAGCGCCGCTGGCCTGTAGATACGGGATAATGGCTTCTTCGCTGGCCTGCTCCATGGCGATCAGCACATCCATCAGTTCGCGGGAACTGTCATGACACAGGGTATGCAGCAGCGCGGCCTTTCCAGCTTCGAACACCGCCGCGCCGACATTGATCTTGGCGACGCCAAAGGATGGGCAACGCTGCATCTGGTCAAACGGGGTGCCGCTACCGCCGTGCAATGCCAGCGGGACCGTCGATTTACGGGCAACCTCTTCCAGGCGCTGAAAATCGATAGCTGGCGTGATGCCGGGGGCGTACATGCCGTGCGCGGTGCCAACGGAAACCGCCAGCAGATCAATCCCGGTCTGCGCAATAAACGGTTCAACGTCGGCGGCCTGCGTCATGAGATCCGCATTGGTGGCGTGGTCATAGCGCGGCGCATCGGCCAGATGGCCCAACTCCCCTTCCACACACAGCCCGGCGCTGGCGGCCAGCTCAACAACTGCGCGGGTCTGGCGGATGTTCTCTTCCAGCGGGAAGGCAGAGGCGTCAATCATCAGGCCGCTAAATCCGGCGCGAAACGCCTGACGAATGCGCACCGGATCTTTCCCGTGGTCAAGGGCCAGCGTGACCGGCACCGTGGCCTCGTCGGCCAGCGCTTTCACCACCGCCACGGCAACCGGTGGCGGAAAATGCGCCAGATGTCCCTGATACAGGTTCAGGATAATCGGCGCGCGATGTTTCTCGGCAACCCGCACCGCCGCGCGGGCGCTTTCGAGGTTCATACAGTTGATGGCCAGAAGCGCATAGTGTTCACGCCAGGCTTTGGTCACCATACTTTTCATGTCGGCAAACATACGGTCTCCGTCTATTCCAGGGTGAAGGTGATCTCTTCGTCTTTCAGTTTCTTATCGCTAAGCTCGTCAAACTCTTCGTCACGTTCGGTTACCGGTTTCTTCCACAGCGAGAGCATCACGCCGCAGATAACCGTGCCGATCCCCAACGCCAGGCAGAACAGCAGCGGATGGGTAAACAGCGGCACCACAAACATGCCACCGTGCGGAACCGGGCTTTCCACGCCCCACACCATGATCAGGCCACCCGCAATCGCCGAGGCCACCACACAGGAGCCGACCACGCGCAGCAGGTCACGCGCCGCAATCGGGATAACCCCTTCGGTAATCATGCAGATCCCCATCGGGAAGGCGGCTTTCAGCGCTTCACGTTCGGCACGGGTGTATTTGTGGCGCGTCAGCAGGAAAGAGAGGGTGATGCCGAACGGCGGAATAATGGAGCCGACAAATTTCACCGCTTCCGGCCCGTATACACCGCTGACCAGCAGACCATCGGCAAACAGCGACATGGTTTTGTTCACCGGGCCGCCGAAGTCAAACGTTGCCATCGCGCCAAGGATCGCCCCCATCAGGAAGCGAGAACCGCCCTGCATCGACTCCAGCATGTGGATCAGCGCTTCCTGCAGCCAGGCGATGGGTTTGCCAATCAGGGTCATCATCAACAGGCCGCCGATAATGGTGCTCAGGACGGGCAGCACCATGATGGGCATCAGCCCCTGCATGGATTTCGGCAGACGGATGTAGTGTTTAAGCAGCAAGACGGTGTAGCCCACCAGGAACCCACCCAGCATCCCGCCGATAAACCCGGTATGAATTTGCCCACAGACAAAGCCGACAATCAGGCCCGGCGCGAATCCGGGACGGTCAGCAATGGAGTAGGCAATGGCGGCGCTGATCAGGGGGACAATCAACCCCATTCCCCAGCCGCCAATCTGATTGAGCATCCAGGGGATGGTGCCCGTTTTTTCGCCAACGTTTGTGCCGCCGAGTACCTGGCCGAGGGCAATACAGATGCCCGCCGCCACAATTAACGGAATCATCCACGAGATGCCCGTCAAAAGATGTCTTTTTATTTCCTGCGAAACAGGAACTTTATTTTCACTCATGTGACCTCCAGATAAGGATCACGCATTAGCTAATGATTTCTCGACCTTTTCAAGAAACTGAACGGGTGATTTAATGACAATTTCGGTTTTAACTCGCACGATGCGTTTATTAATGAAACGTTCTTCTCCTTTTATTTTGACATCGACCGCAAGAATAACGACGTCGGCTGCGGAAATATCTTCCGCCAGTAACTCATTTTCAGTACCGATAGTGCCCTGAGTTTCAACTTTAATATTATGCCCAAGCGCTTTTGCGCCTTTAATTAACTTCTCGCGGGCAATATACGTATGTGCAATACCTGCCGTACAGGCAGCGACACAAACAATATTCATAACATGCTCCACTTTTTATTTAGCAAACATCGGATTCGGCATATTGACTAAACAAGTCAATAATCTTTTGTGGACTACGTTCGACCAGTAATTGCTCGATGATCTCTTCATCCGCCAGTGCACCCGCCACCTGAGAAAGCAGGCGAATATGCGTCGTGTTTTGATCTTCAAGCCGTACAGCAAATAAAATAATGCAGCGCACATTACTGCCATCCAGGGTTTCCCAGGGAATATCCTGGCGTGTGCGTCCAATCGCCAGAGTGGTATTGACCACCGCTGAGGATTTACCATGAGGTATCGCGATATGGTTTTCGAAGCCGGTCGACCCTTCTGATTCACGTTGCCAGACATCCTGAATAAACGTTTCCCGGCAACTAATAGCGCCATCTTTTTGCAACAGGTCGGTTAATTCCTCAATCGCCTCCGTTTTATTCGTAGCTTTCATATCTAAAATAACGCGATTCGTATTCAGGATTTTTGTTATGTCCATTAAACATACCTCATGGATTCAGATATTAATGTTCGACGACCAGAGACGTCGCACGATGCAATTTTTCCGTAATAACCGTTTCCGTCACACGCTTAATATCGGCATCATTAAAAAAGGCGGTGACGTATACCACTGGCAGAGCAATGGCCGGCAGATTGATCGTCGAGACAACCAGTTCAATATCGTCCGTCAGAACGGACGGCAGGCTTCCCGCAGAGACCACGCCAACGATGGTCCAGTCCGGGAAGGCGCGCAGAATGCGGCTTTTCAACAGATGTGAGGTTCCGATACCCGTCGAGCAGACCAGCAATACGCGCTTGCGGGCGATCTGTCGCTCCATCGCAGCCTGGAAATGAACGGTCAGATAACCGATTTCATCCTCCGACACCGCCTGTTCCCCCCAGCCGCTGAATACCCGATTCACCGCGCACTGGGTCAAGCGCCAGACGTCCTGCAATTCGCCTTTGATATCATCAAGCAGCGGGTTACGAATGCGAATCTGGTAATTCAGGCGATTAATCAATGGCTTAATATGAATCAACAGCCCGTCATAAAGCGCGACATCCTGGCTAAAGTCGCTATCGACCATATCGGCGAAGGTCGCGATGAGCCGGTGAGTAATCAGCCGGGCTTCGTCGCTGGAGTGCATATGGCCAATCACGCTGACGTCGTTATGCTCTTCAATCACCACGCCGGACGAGATAATGTACTGATAAATAAACCAGACTTCGTCTTCCGGCAACGGGTGGGCGATGCGCTGTTCAATCCGCTGGATCATACGACTGGCAACGGCAAAGATGTTTTCATCAAAGGTACTGGCGTTGTCGTCTTTTTTTGGCAGCGCATTGCCACGGGTAATGCGGTACATCATGATCAAAATATGGGTGAAAATATTGACGTAATAGGGTTCACCCAATGACCAGCAGAGATCGTTTTCCATCTCCTGCAATAATGACTGAACGAATAAAACATCTTCTTCACCAAAGTAATGGACCAGCGCGTTATAACTGCCCGGATCGAGGCGGGAATAGATTACGCTTCCCGGTTCGTTATGGTTAATAACACCATTGATCAGCGAAGCCATTGCCTGACGCACGCTACTTTCGCTGCCTTCGATATGCGTTCCACTCTGGCTGCGAATTAACGTCAATCCCAGCGGAGCAATCCAGGACTCAATCACTTTCAGATCATTCACAATAGAGGCGCTACTGATAAAATAGCGCTCCGATAATTTGCTGATGGACGTTTCATGTGGCGTTTCGCTTAATAATTGCGACGCTATTTTCACGCGCCGGGAATTATTCATCATGCCGTCTGCGTCATCACCTTCAGTGCCAAGCAACTGGTCGAGGTGCAAAAGGTCAGTGACATTGTCTGCGCTGAGCATGACCCCGGCACCGGCACGCTTATTGATGCCGATATTCCATTCTGCCAGCCACGGTTCAAGGATGCGTAAATCCCGCTGAATAGTTTTTTCCGATACATTTAAGTATTCAGCGATTTTTAACAATGTAATAAATTCCCTTCGCGGAAGAAGGAATTTCAATAATCTGTTTTGTCGCGAGGTAATCATTTGCATTCTTTACCCTTACACAGATTAAAAATAATGATGAAGCTCTAAAACAGATAAGCTCCGCTTGCAATCCGTGATGATAAATATAAAAGGGCATTGAAATAACGACAATACTAAATCGTGTCCTGCCTTCCGGACAAAAAATAAGACAACAAGCGGGATCTCAGAGATATTTACAGCGCAGATCACACTTTTCGCGCTAATTAACGTGATAGCGCTCGCAAATATGGAGGAATAAAAAATTTTAAATAAGGTGATTTTTTTCGGGATGTCTGGAAAGACGTGGCGGGGTACGGGAGAAATGCCAGTGATTGTGCTGCTCCCGCCCCGCTGCACGCTCTGCGCCAGGGAAGCAAAGATGTCGCTGTGGTTGTCATGCTGGAAAATGGTCAACCGTGGCTAAAAGAGGTTGAAAACGTTCACAGACTCTACGGTTTGTGCATGGTGTGCACGAATTTAGCTACCGAATTGCGCTTGTTGTTTACTATAACGGCGATTGTGCCGTAAAAGAAAATTTTAGTAACCACATGAATAAGTTAGCATTTAACTTAAACGTATGGAAAAGCGGACAGCAGACCGAGAAAAAAGTGTGATGGGGGATGTGGTAAATGGTTGAAAGTGGCTATAATGCGCCCCGCCTCCATGTAGCAATCGAGGCGCGGAAGATCGTCGTCTCCGGTGAGGCGGCTGGACTTCAAATCCAGATGGGGCCGCCAGCGGTCCCGGGCAGGTTCGACTCCTGTGATCTTCCGCCAGTTTGTCGATGTTGAGTCACATTCTAAATTCAGATGCTTTACTTTTTTTCTAGCTAACTTAAGTCAAATCAATAGAATCTTACTTTGTTTCTACAAGTAAAGTCTTAGCTATTGTTTAAGATCATATTTACAGTCACTTCCATATATTAGTTTTTTTGTAATGTAAATTCTTTAATTAAACTAGGAATTTTTATGTGTACAAAAAACTACCCTTGCCAATATGTATATCATTTTACTCATATGAGCAATCTAGCACGTCTTTTTAGCACCGGATTGCTTGCCAATAATCATCCAGATTTTCCAAAAAGTAACCACCTCAGCGTTGCTGAAAAAACAATACAAGAACGCAGGGCTAAAATGGCAGTTACATGTGGCCCTAGAGGGGTTGTCCATGATTATGTCCCTTTGTATTTTTCCTCACTAAGTCCAATGCTGTTAGCCGTAATTAATAAGAAAAAAATTGATCAAGAAGACATAGTATATTTTGAATTCCCAATAAATATAATTGAAAAATATAATTTTGTTTTTACAAGCGCTGCTGCAAACACGGAAATACCACCGACTTTTTATTCTGACGTTAAAAGCCTAGACCTTCTTAGTTGGGAAAAAATAAATTCATTAGAATGGAAAAGCCCAAGCGATGAAGTAAAACAACAAAGAATGGCAGAACTACTTATCCATAACAAATTAGAATTAAAATACGCAGCAAGATTCGTAGTGTTTTCTGAAAAAAAAAGACTCGAACTTATTAATATAGCAAAAGAAGCAGAGTTTAATCTTCCACAAATACAAGTTCACGATGCGCATAACAGAAGACATTTTTTCACAGACTTTGCCGCTGGCAAACCAAATGATTCTTGTGTTGCAGGACCTAATGAAGTCAAAAAAACATATAAAAAAGTAATTCGAAAATACAACGATAGAACTATAAATGAAAATTATCGATTTGAGGATATCAAGGTTCTCTTGTCGCACTTAAGAAAAGACTTTGGAGTACTACCTTATACAAAAGAATTAATAGATCTAGAGGTCGAAAATACAGTACATAATGAGAATGTTGATAAGCATGTATTATCAGTAGTTAAAATCCTAAAAAGTTCAAGTGAATTTCAATCTCTATCTGAGTCCAATAAAAATATTGTAGAGGTAGCTGCATATCTTCATGATATTGGAAAGGGTCCGAAATCAAGATGGCTGTATAGTGAACGTAATAAAAAAAACAATGGAAAACAAAAAACTGATAATAAGCATCCTGTTAGAGCAGCTCCAATGTTAATAGACATATTCTGTAACTATGTTAAAGTAATAGATGAACAAGAAGTCAAAAGAATCACTTTCCTTGTCCTGTATCATGATTTTTTTGGAGATGTCATGGGTAATGTTAATCAGAATGTTGGGGATAACCGCTCCACTGATGAAATTACAAAAGGGTTTACTTATGAATCTTCGTGCATATATATGCTGTTCGCTTTGTCAAAAGCAGATTCATTATCTTTATCAGAAGAATGGTGGCGTGATGAAAAAGCAACTGAAATTCTTGATATTCTTCTAAGAAAGGAATAAGGAATAGAGATTAATCTATGATAACTTTTACTAGTGGCGACATGTTTTCAATAAATGCAAACTGTCTAGTAAATACAGTAAATTGTGTCGGTATCATGGGCACCGGGGTTGCTCTTGCTTTTAAAAATCGATATCCCGATATGTATGAAGACTATAAAAAAGCCTGTGACTTAGGCCAAGTCAGACCAGGTTTTCTTCATGTATGGGAAAACGCTGAAACCATTATCATCAATTTCCCGACCAAACGACACTGGCGTAATAAATCTAGATATGAAGATATCCTAATCGGTTTGAAAGCACTAAATTCATTCCTTACAGATAAACCACATTTAAAAGTTTCTTTGCCTGCGCTGGGGTGCGGAAATGGAGGTTTAGATTGGGAAATTGTGTCGTCGATGATCAAAGATGAGCTTTCCAGCGTTAATGCAGACATAATGGTATTTGAGCCAAAAGACTCCCAAAAACTTAATATCACCAACCAATCCAAGAATAAAACTAACAATTTAAAAGAAAAAATAAAACCTATTCCAAAAGATTACTTTCCACAAAATTTAAACGGTTTCTATTCCGGTAATTTATCCTTACTAAATAAGGATAGAAAAATAACTTTATCTGCCAATTTTAAAACTAAAAAAGAGCAATTAGCCTTTAGAGAAACCTTAATCGAAATCAATAGAAAACATTCGTTGGATACTTTCTCTACCGTATATGAATCATCTAAAACCAATGCATTGATTAAAGAAACATTAGCGCTAGGTTTTAACTTAATAGTATATTTACCATTGGGTATTAATGAGGCTAACTCATTAATAGAGTTATTACCAAAGAATAGAAATTTACTTATCTTATCTTTACTACCTCCAAATCAAGAGTGGCGCGAAGGCTCTATTCTTGGTTGTTACCAAACATTAATTAGCCTTGAACATCGATTTCTAATAACTGAAGAACACCCAATATGGATTAATAAACTTGTAAAATTAAGTAATTTTGCTAAACATTCATATTTTATAAAATATGAAAACACTATAAATACGCTTTCAGAAATTGACAGCGAAGTTAATTTCAATTTAATTGGAAGAAGCAAAGGAACTAAAACACCGAATATTGACATATTATTTCAAGAAAATAATATCAAAGATACAAAATTATATAATAATGAGTTTTCGTTGAGCTTCGAAGAATTAAATAGCTTGATCATTCAACTGCAAAAATATAATATTCAAAATGAAATAAAATACAAAATAAATATTTCAAAAAGCGATCCATTTGTAATTGATGTAGTTAAAAATATTCTTAAGGAAATAAAGTAAAACCTTTTTCACTTAACCCTTTGGCTCCACTCCCCTATCCCGCAAAGCCTCCCTCGCCAGTTCCTTTAACCAACTGGCGAGACTTACCCCTTCTTCTGCCGCTACAGCATCAAGCTGTTCCTTCAGTGCCGGATCAATACGCATTTTGAACTGCGGTGACTGACCGCCGCCTTTTGGTTTTTTTTCGCGCGATATGATTGACATGAGGCCACCTATTTATTTAATCTAATTTATATAGGAGGCCACCTAACCGCCTATTCAATCAACGCTACAGCGGTGTTGGCCCACAGCCGGAGCGTCCAACCTCACCAACTATCAAGGAGTTGATTATGGCTGATTTGCATTCTACCCTGGACTTTACGCCTGCTGGAACCGGACGCCAGTTAATTGTGGGATATCGCCCACATCATGGCGAAACCAGCACGCCAAGTTTGACGCTTTCCGGCAAGTGGCTACGTGAAGCGGGGTTCGACACCGGGCGTCAGGTAAGCGTGAAAGTGATGGACGGTTGTATTGTGCTGATGACGAATAGCGACAAAGAACAAGCGCTGGCAGAAGAGTTAAAGCAGGCGAAGCGAGCGTTGAAGGAAATTAAAGGCGCGCTTGCGGCGGCGTGATCTCGAATAACCCAGATGCGGCGCAACGCCTTATCTGGGCTACCGTTCGCAGCCCCGGTAAGCGCAGCGCCACCGGGGTCTTGGTGCCCACAAACATGCTCAAATGATGTTCTATTTTTTTGAATATTATCGGCAAATAGTTTAGATTTTCATCACCCAATGGTCGGCCTATTATTTATCACATCAGGGCAACACGCCCTACTATGAACAAATAACTTAAGGAATACGACCATGAAATCCATCAAAACTTTCGTTGCAGTTGCCGCTCTTTCCGTAATGTCTTTCGGTGCGTTCGCTCAGAGCGTAACCGCAAGCGCCTCCACCATCGACGGTGCAGAAGCCAAAATCGCCGCTCAGGCACATCAGGAAGGGGCTTCTTACAAAATTACCGAAGCGACCGTGAACAACGTTGTTCACATGACCGCTGAACTGAGCAAATAAGACCGGATGGTCGCAGAGGGACCTGCCGGACAGGTCGCCGCAAGGCGGCCGGTTTCGCCCTCAACCAGACAACCGTTCAGGCCCCTTCGGGGGCTTTTTTGCGTTTGTGGTTCGGTAAATATTGCTCTGGTGGATCCCCGGATGGCGGCGCAGGTATCTTGTCGGCCAATAGGTGTTATGCCTATATCAGTTGTTCACCTAATGAACCGCAGGCTGTGTTTCTGGCATACTTGATAGATTCGGCTCGCGATTCGGAGGTGGCATGACAAATGGAGAATTAACCCAATCCCCCGCAGGTGAATTCTTAATGTTTACCAGCGGCGACGGGAAAGTGCGTATTGAATGTCGCTTCGAGAACGATACTCTTTGGCTTTCTCAGGCAATGATTTGCGACCTGTATGGCAAAGCCAAATCCACTATCAGTGGGCATATAAAGAATATCTTCGAAGACGCAGAGCTGGACGAAAATTCAGTTGTTCGGTTTTACCGAACAACTGCCGTCGATGGAAAAACATACAATGTTCAATTCTTTAGTTTGCCGCTGATTCTCGCCGTCGGCTACCGCGTCCGTTCCATTCGAGGCACGCAATTCCGCCAGTGGGCAACACAAACGCTTCAGGAATACCTTGTTAAAGGTTTCGTGATGGATGATGAGCGTTTGAAAAATCCACCCGTGGGTTCTTCAGCTGTTCCTGATTATTTCGATGAGATGCTCGAACGCATCCGCGATATCCGTGCCAGCGAACGCAGGGTTTATTTACGGGTTCGTGAGATCTTTGCCCTTGCCGCTGACTATCAACCTTCGCTCAAAGAAACCACGCTTTTTTTTCAAACCATCCAGAACAAACTGCATTTTGCCTGCACCGGCCATACTGCGGCGGAACTCATCAACCAACGCGCTGACGCCAGTAAACCTCATATGGGGTTGACCAGTTACAAAAGTGAAGAAGTGCGCAAAAGCGATGTCACGGTAGCCAAAAATTATCTCAATCCTGAAGAGATCGGCGAACTCAATCGCGTGGTCAATATGTGGCTGGACTTTGCCGAAGACCAGGCCCGCCGACGCAAACAGGTTTTCCTGCATGACTGGCAGATAAAATTGGATCAGTTTCTGCAATTTAACGACCGTGAGGTGTTAAAGGACGCGGGTTCAGTCAGTAAGAAGGCCGCTGACGAAAAAGCACAGGCTGAATATGTTCAATTTGCCGAGCAGCAACGTCGCCTGAAAGAGGCTGAGGGTGAAAAAGATATCGCGGGATTGGTCAAATGGGAAACAAAGGCTGGGAAATAGCATTTAACCCGGCAAGTATCGCGCCGCCGGGATCCTTCCCGGATGCGGCGTAAAAACCTTATTCGGGCTACAAACACCCTTCATCCAACACCCACAAACATGCTCAAATGATGTTCTATTTTTTTGAACGTTATCGGCAAATAGTTTAGATTTTCATCACCCGATGGTCGGTCTATTATTTATCACATCAGGGCAACACGCCCTATTCAGAACAAATAACTTAAGGAATACGACCATGAAATCCATCAAAACTTTCGTTGCAGTTGCCGCTCTTTCAGTAATGTCTTTCGGTGCGTTCGCTCAGAGCATAACCGCAAGCGCCTCCACCATCGACGGTGCAGAAGCCAAAATCGCCGCTCAGGCACATCAGGAAGGGGCTTCTTACAAAATTACCGAAGCGACCGTGAACAACGTTGTTCACATGACCGCTGAACTGAGCAAATAAGGCGAATGGTCGCAGAGGGAACTGCCGGACAGGTCGCCACAAGGCGGCCGGTTTCGCCCTCAACCAGACAACCGTTCAGGCCCCTTCGGGGCCTTTTTTGCGTTTGCGGTTTGGTGAATATCACGCGGTGGGTTCCCGGATGCGGCGCAAGCACTTTATCCGGGTTACATCAGTCACCAGACTTACAAATTTTCATATAAAGAAGAGTCGAAGGTACTAAATAAAGAATGAGTATCAGGAATATATATTCCAAGGCTCTTTGCAAAATCGCTTAGCCAAACCAGTTCGTCTTTCAGTGAAGTGACCAGTTCGTTTTCAATAATATCGTTTACCGTCGTGATATTTTTGATAAAACCGTCGCGGGTAAGCTCATGCTGTTTTGCCAGTTCGACTTTTTTATTTTCGAACGCTGCGGCTGCCCTTTTAACCTTCTCAGTCAACTTACCTTTAATAGACGCGTCATGCTTAATTTGCTGCGTCGCCGTTTCAACCGTGCGGGAGGTACTGGCAGGGTTTTTGATGAGATTCAGCAATACATCCAGGTCAACATTTTGGCTCAGAATGGTCTGTTGAGAAGGCACCAAACCAGGATTAGAAGCCATCTGTGCCAGAACATACTGATTATCCTTATTTTTTTCGATAATAAGTGACTGCAGTTTTTCTGGCAAACCCGAGTTATTATAATATTCCGAACTGACGAACCCGCCAAATATTCCCCAAAAAGAAGAACCAAGGCCGACTATTATTTTGTCGTAGTTGTATTTACTAATTGCTCGATTACACAATAGCTCATCATGATAAGCTGACGATGAACTCATCTCATTAAAGAGACGTTCCGAGAGATTTTCATTTTTGCAGAGTTCTAATCTTACCCGATCTTCACGGTCTAGCGAAGAACCAAAATATCTTCGGTAATACAATACTTCCTGAGTTTTAACTGAAAGATTTGGATTAGTCGCCAGGGCTTTATCAATAAGACTCAAACCAGATTCAGCCAACATATCGCACACGCTTTCCCCAACGACCGGGTTCCGCGCCATAATCGCCAGCACATCGCTGTCTTTATGCCCGACCGCCATCAACTGTACCTCTTCGCAGAGCGACGCGTTCTGCATCAGGCTTTGCTGGGTGGTCTTCCGGCCATTCTGATACAGATAAACCTGCACAGTCGGTACCAGCGCGGGGTTGATGGCCAGCGCATCGCGCACCGCCGGGTTGCCTTCGCTGGCAAGAATTTGCTGAGTCTCTGCCGTTAATTTCGGGTTCACCGCCAGAGTCGCCAGCGCCGCTTCATTCGTCACTTTCTGAGCAAACCGACGCTGCACCAGCGCGGAAAGATTGCGCCGCTCCGCCAGCGCCAGTAAAGCGTGAACATCGCCTTTGTCGAGCTGTGCCAGCAGCGCGCTGTCATCATTGCCGCCGCCAGCGCTCTCCTGCGCCGGTGCGTCGGGTTGCTTCTGCGCCTCTTCCAGGGCATCCACCACCGCGCTGTCATTGTCCTGCGCCAGTTGCTGTTTTACCTCTTCGGCCAGTGCCGGGTTTTTCGCCAGCGCGATACGCACCACGGATTTATTGTCCTTGAGCAACACCGCCTGCTGCGCGGTAGTGAGCGCCGGATTAAGCGCCACGGCGGCTCTCAGTGCATCATTTTGCTCGTAGAGATGCTCTTCACGCTGCGCTTCAGGGCAGTTGGCGTGACGTAACACCGCCTGCTGCAACGCACTGTTTTTACGCGATAACAGCGCATCCAGCACGCTCTCCACGCAGTGCGCTTTCTCCGCCAGTTGCAGCAAAATCTCATCATTAAGCTTGTTCTTCTGAATCAGCGACAGCAGCAGGTTAGTTGGCGCGTTATGGTGTACGCAGGCCAGCGCCAGCGACGTTTTATCGTGAACCTCGCCGGTTTCCGCCGGGGCAATACAGGCCGACAGAATACGCGCGGTGCAATACGGGTTGCTGTATACCGCGTGGCGCACTTCTGCATAACTGTCTTTCGCCAGTTTTTCGAGCAGATCTTCGCTGCACTCTTCTGCCTGCGCCACCCGCAAACGCTCGTGCGGGTTGGTGTCATCCGCCAGTCGGATCATCTCCGCCAGGCTGAGCCCATCGATATGCGACGCCGCTTTCAGCTTCATCTTCTCGAACAGCGCTTCATACTGGCCCACCTGGTCACGCAGGGTCTCACGCAGCGGAACCGTGCGCTCCAGCGCCCGGCACAGGCGGGAATAATCGATATTCACGCCAGCCAGGAAGGCGCTCTCGCGGGCATCGTTCACCGCGTTTTGAATATCCGCCCCGGCGAAATTACGGCACAGCACCGCCAGTTGCTGCTGCTGTTCTGCCGTGAAGGTGTGCCAGGCCGCTTTCAGGTGGATACTGAGAATCGCTTTACGCTCAGCCAGATACGGGAAGCCGACGTAAAAGACATCGTCGAAACGCCCCTTACGCAGCAGCTCCGGCGGCAGTGCGGTAACGTTATTGGCCGTTGCCACCACAAATACCGCGCTGGTTTTCTCCTGCATCCAGGTCAGGAAATAGCCCAACAGCCGGGATGTCACTTCCGATGCATTAGAAGACCCGATCCCGACGAACGCTTTTTCCAGTTCATCCACCCACAGTACGCAGGGGCTGATGGTCTCAGCCATCGCCAGCGCACGGCGCATATTGTGCTCACTCTCCCCGACGTATTTACCCAGCAGAGAGCCGATGTCCAGACGCAGCAGCGGCAGCCCGAACAGATTGGCGACCGCTTTGGCGGTAAGGGATTTACCGCAGCCCGGCATCCCCGCCACCAGCACCCCTTTCGGTGCCTGCAACCCGGCTTCTTCCGCCTCCGGCAGACGCTGCAAAATAGCAGCTTTACGCTCCAGCCATTTTTTCAGGTTCTCCAGCCCGCCGATGTCTGTCAGGTTCTCGCGCACCTTGACCATCTCCAGCACGCCGCTTTTGCCGATGATCTGCTCTTTTTCCTGGAGCAGCGCGGCGAGCGCTTTCTCGTCAAGCTCACCATGCTTTTCCAGAGCAACGGCCAGAGACTGGCTAATCTGGCTGGCGGTCAGGCCGGTCAGCGTGGTGCTGATCCTGTTAAGCAGCGCGTCAGACACGGTTAATCGACGCTCGTGGGCGAACTGTTCCGCCTGCTGGCGAATGGCCTCGCGGCGCGGAAGCGGCAATTCAACCAGAGTAATCAGCGGTTCAATCAGTGAGGGGATGTCCACGCGGTCATCCACGCAAACCACGCAGCACTCACCGCTGTGGTGACGGCGGATACGCAGCAACAGTTGTTGCAGACGCGCGGCCACCAGCGGCGAGGAGTCCAGCACGGTTCTGATATTGCGGAACACCAGGATGGTATTTTCCAGATCATCATCCAGCAATCCGGCCAGCATCTGATCGGCCTGTGGAGGGGCTGAAATACCAGCAGCCACCAGCGGATGACGATCGTCGAAATCCACCCAGCCCCAGGCCAGGTTCCATTCCCGCAGCCGAAAAGCGGTCTCTTTGGCCACCGCGCTTAACAACGTATCAATGCGATCATCTTCACCGCTGTGCAGATAAAAACCCGCGTGTCCGGCGCGGATCCAGGTTACCAGCCGGGTCGTTAACAGACTGTCCATTCTTCCCCCTTACCAAAAACTGCTCAGGAAACTGCCCACGGAACTGACGACGCTCGAGACGCCCCGCCCAATCGCAGACACGCTATCGACAACCGCAGAAACCGCGGCTTTGGCGACCGATTTCCCGGCCTTGTAGACTTTGTCTGCCACCGTGCTGCCCAGCATGCCGCCGATGACGCCACCCGCCAGGCCACCCATAAAGGTGCCCACCGGGCCGAAAACAGTGCCGATAGCCGCGCCAATTCCGACGCCTGCCTCCGCCGCTGCGATACCTGCCACGGTAGTAACGGTGGTGTTGGCGACGCGATCCAGCGCCTCTTCTTTGGAGATATTGCCTTTCGCCAGGTCGTAGAGGTTCTTGAGGTTATCCACCGCCACCGAACCGATCATCGCAATGCGTCCGGCTGGCGTGTTTTTCATCACGCTGCCCAAAAAGCCCCGGCGGGAGGCCACCAGCAACGCCCCTGAGGTGGCAACGGTCAGCATGGTGCTGCCAGCGGTCTTGAGTGAGTCTTCGACAAACTCCTGCACATCTTCTCCCGCCGATGCGTTTTCCTTGCCGGTAAGGCTGTTCCACAGGCGACGAGCCAGAATGCGCCCACCCTGGAAGCAGACCCCGAGGCCAGCCGCCACCAGCGCGGTTTTGCCAATCTGTTTGCCAACGGTGATGGCATCCGCGTTATGCCAGTCCATCTCGCTGATCTGTTTCTCTTTATGCGCCTTCTCGCGCTGGCGGACCGCCTCTTCTTTCGATAACGGCGTGGATTCCACTCCGTCATAATCAATGGTTTCGACCGCTTTACGCTGCATATCCGCCGAGTGGCCTTCCGGCACCAGGGAACCCTGGCCGCGATAATCGCCGTGCTCGAACAGTTTTTCGGTGCTGCCCGCATCCGCGCCATATTTCGCCTGGTAGCGACGCACAACTTTGCCACTGCCATCTTTGATCTGAATATCCACGGAGTTTTTGCCGAACGCCTTGCCCGGTTTCACCACCAGTTCAGCCCGCGCCGAGGAACCTGCTGCCTTCGCGTTGATATTAAAGGTGTTGACGTGGTGCACCTCGGCGATAAACCCGTCGAGATTGCGCGCCATACTGATCTGCCCGTCGTTGCGGGTGATAGTGTCGCGCAGCAGGTTATTGGCATGCGTCAGCGCATTATCAATTGATTGCGCGTACTCCCCGGTGCTAATCACGCCATGGCGCTGGGCCGAATGCTGCATCTCTTTGCCCAGCCAGTTGTCGCGGCTTTTTCCCTTCTGCCGCGCGGCTTTCAGGGACGCTTTCAGTTCTTGCTGGCGTTTTACGGTTTCGACGATTTCGCCGGCATCACGGGTGAGCGCGTCGTCATTCGCCCACAGTTCCGCATGCTGGCGAAACTGCACCTGTAGCCAGATAAGCGGGTCGGCATCCGACGAATGGCTCGCCTGCTGCGTAAACTGCTGTAGCAGTTGCGTCGTCACCTGCGGATCGCCACCCGCATCGCGCCATGCTGCGTCCATATCCTCCGCCAGTTGTTCCTGATGTGTCTCGTCTAAGAGATCTAACGGCGCTGGCGTCGCGCGATGTTGTTCGCTAATTACGTCATTTTCAGCCATGTGTAACACTCCTTATTAATGTTTTTCTGGCGATGCGAAAGCCGTCAGCGCGTCGGCCAACTGCGTCTGCAAAGTCGCGTGTAACGATGCGGGGGAGAGAATGGTCAGGTTGGGCAGCCAGTAGCGCACCCAGGGTAATAGCTGGCGTTCATCGGCAATTTTGCAGGTAATTTCCAGGCTACCGTCGCTATTTTGCGTGTCGATAACCTGGCCTGGCAGCACATCACGACGCAGGAAATAGCCCGCCACGGAAGCATTCACATGAAGGCGTACCGGGAATTTGTTGAGGCTGAACCAGACGTCATCTTCTTCATCAATGCACTGCTCAATGCGCGCTTCCCGCACAAAGGTCTCGTCACACAGTTCCAGCCACTCCAGGCCGCTCAGCAAAAATCCTTTAAGGTTTTCCTGTTCCATAGCCGCCAGGTACCAGACGTTTTTCACATTCACCAGGCGGTACGGCTCAACGACGCGCGGCTTCTCTTTATAGAAAAAGGTACATTTGCGGCGTTCGCTAATGGCCTGGCGGAGCAGGCTGAAATGACGGGACAGCGCATTTTCGCTCTCGTGTTCCGCCGCCGGGTGTTTAATCGAAAATTGTGAGATACCTTCCGTCTGCAATAGCGCCGACCAGAAGGCCGGGTTCTGCCCGGCAAAAAGCGGCGAGACGCCCGCCATATCGAGCAACTGGCGAATATCGCGGGTACGCAACGCCTGATGATATTGCGGGGCCAGGCAGTAACTGTCACCGCTGATGTGTTCAATAATCGCGCTCAGGCGGCTAAGGTCGCGAAAGACAGTGCGCCCGGAAACGTTAAATGTCTCGGCTAACTGTTGTCGCGTTACCTGCTCTTGCTGGTGAAACAGGATGATTGTTTCGGCCAGACGGTGCGCCAGCTTTTCATATGCTCCGGTTGCTTTCCCCACTTCGAATCCCTCACTCGCAGAAAATAACCGCAGTGTAATGGCAGCGGATGACACGTTATGTCAGTGAGCGCGCAATAAAAAAACATTTTTCATATTCTGCGACACCGAAAGAACCTTAAGTCAAATTACCTTCAATTCTCTCTTCCCGATGCAAAGATCACGCACGAATGCTTACTGTCGTTATCGTTGCAAGGAATAGTTTAATAAAGCAAACCCGTAACACGCTTTCGTTTACGGAGAATCCCGTTCATCTTTAGAAACTAAATTTTTTCCCAAAAATTGGCATTTATTTTTTTAAATAAAAAAAGAGGATTATTATTAGTCCATCTTTTAAACAGAATGCGTAAATCGCACTCAATTTATCACTGCTATATGTATATCGATATCCATTAATTGATCATATAAATACCACCCGCCAAACATTTATATTTAGCCTCGCCTGCACCCTGTAAAAAGGTGGACCAAATAATTCACGGCCCATTCAGGGAGGTTGGGTATGAAGACATTTATTTCTACCTTGTTCACACTTGTACTGTTCCTGCCTTCAGCACAGGCAGGCATCCTCATCGACACCACGCGGATTATCTATCCTGCGGACAAGCAGGAAGTAACGCTTAACATTACGAATAATGCAAATACCCCGCGTCTGATTCAGGCCTGGGTGGATAGCGGCGATCCTGATACCAATGCCGATAATGCGAACGTGCCTTTTATTGTCACCCCACCCATTTTTCGCATTGACGCAACGAAACGTCAGACTTTGCGTATCATGTACACCGGCGGTAAGGTGCCGCAGGATCGCGAATCGGTCTTCTGGCTTAATATCCTTGAAATACAGCCAAAGACCTTAGCGCAAAAAGAGAAAGCGAATGATTATGTGCAGTTTTCCATCCGTTCGCGCCTGAAACTTTTCTATCGACCCAAAGGGCTGTCAGGTTCACCAGAAGAGGCGGTTTCTACACTACGCTGGCGCGTCGTGCACGGCGGAGTGGAATGTATAAACCCTTCTCCATTTAACGTTTCTTTCCACAAGATGAGCCTTTCAACGGCATCAGAAAAAGATAATGAATATCAACATGGAATGTGCCAGGCAAAAGGAACAACCGTCTTCTCATTTCAGGAAAAGGTAAATGAGAAAATCTTTTTTACCACAATAGATGATTATGGCGGCTTAACGAAACACGAAGCAAGACTGAGCCATTAAAAATCACCGGGATAATATTATGCAGAAATATATCTATTCTATAGCGCTTATTATTTTAGCATCACTGTTTGTGCCAGTTAGCTGGGCAGGTTGCACGGTAAGCAACCCAACAAGTTATACGGCAACCATTCCACCTACAACACTCTCTATCGCGCAAGATAAACCATGGGGCCCCATTGGGGACGTAATAAGTATTCCGACCGGGCCAGATGCAGGCGTCGTTTGTACAAATCAACCAGTACAAGTTATGTTAAAGTATGGAACAGCAATGACGCCTTCACCATACTTCCCGGATGTATATAATACGAACGTGCCGGGGATCGGTGTTAAAGTTTGGGATGACTTCGTCTCGTCGACAGCCTGGGCCTATGGCTACGATATTGTAGTCAATAATAATCTTCAGTACTGGTATTCCTGGCCACCAGAATACCTTACTTTACCTAACCGTCTCACGGGTATAAAAATTCAGTTTTATAAAACTGGTGAGAACCCGACCGGGAAAATACAATTACCTTCGCCATTAGTTGAAGGCTGGGTTAATACGAGTGTCAGCGCTGCAGGGGCGGTTCGCTATGGCGTGGTAAATGTAGTCAGTTCTAACATCTCTCTAAAAATTGCGGCCTGCCAGACACCCGATATTTCCGTTGATATGAAAAAAAATTCCTACTCTGACTTTCCTGCTGTCGGCTCTACCAGCAAACCTGTGCCCTTTAAATTTCAAATTAATAACTGCGATGCGGGCATGAGCACGGTAAGTTATACCTTTAAACCTGCATCCGGGGTCACGCTCCAGGGCAGCGGTACCGGCCAGTATCTCACCCTGAAAAACGACTCAACGGCCAGCGGCGTGGGAATTCAGTTGCAGTATGAAAATGGAAACAATGTCCCTTTTAATACCAAAACGAAATTCACGGGCTACAGCGGCGCAGGCAGTTACACCATCCCGATGCAGGCTCGCTTTATCCGTACCGGGAAGATCAAAGGCGGCACGGCTAATTCAGCCGTGCAGTTTGAAATGACTTACGAGTAGGCTTCGCTGTTAAATTACCCCTCTCTCTCAGGGAGAGGGGACACCGCCCTCCCTTCTTACCAGGACTGTTCCCCCATTATTCAAAACCTCGCTTTAGATCACGTTTCCTCGCCCTAACTCGGTTCAGCCTGTTGAACCACATGTATTCTCCCTTATACAGGATGGTTAAACTTTTACTCAATCAATAGAGGAGCCGTTATGGGCGGTAAAGGGTGTAATTCACTTATTCGGGCTGAGAAAATACTGACCTACATTGCCTATGTTGGCGCGGCGAGTTTTATGGAGCTGCTACGGGAATTTCAGTATCCGAAGAGCAGCCTGCTGAATTTATTAAATGTCATGGTTGATTGTGGATTTCTAACGAAAAGCGATCGCAATCAATATTCACTTGGCATTAAAAATTATGAACTTGGCTGTCAGGCATTACACCGCAAGAATATTTTTGAGGTGACCAAACGCCCGATGCAGGAACTCTCGCAAAAAAGCGGCCTGGTCTGCCATTTAGGGGCCATTGAAGACTGCTACGCCATTTACCTCGATAAAGTGGAAAGTCCCGGTTCCGTACCCACGAAAAAAAGCTGGATTGGTAAGAAATTAGAATTACACATCACGGCGCTCGGCAAAGCGTTACTTGCCTGGAAGCCCCGTGAAGAGATGGATTATTTTCTGGATGCGTTAGCGCTCACCAAACATACCGAAAATACCTTTACAGATAAGAAGTTATTTCGGGAAGAGTTGCAAAAAACGCGTCTACGCGGATGGGCCATAGACAATGAAGAATCAACCTATGGCGCTGTATGTCTGAGTATGCCGGTATTCAATATGTATAACCGGGTTAATTATGCGATCTCACTGTCGGGCGATCCGGTGGTGTATTCAGGAAATAAGATCGATGGTTATCTCGAATTGCTCCGCCAGTGCGCCGGGCAAATATCATATGGGCTGGGATACCGGAGTGAAAGTGAAAACCTAAGAAAAGGAAACTGATGTAATGAAAAAGTTCAGGGGAATTATTCCGCCGGTCTCCAGCACCTTTGATAACGACGGAAATATCGATAAAACCGCCATGAAAGCGGTCGCAGATTTCCTGATTGAGAAAGGGGTCGACGGACTGTTTTATCTGGGGACCGGCGGGGAATTCAGCCAGATGAACACCAGCCAACGGATGGCGCTCGCCGAAGCGGCAGTCGCCACAGCGGATAAGCGCGTTCCGGTGCTGATTGGCGTGGGTTCTCCCTCCACCGACGAAGCGGTAAAACTGGCGCAACATGCTGAGGTCTGTGGCGCGGATGGCATTGTTGCCATCAACCCCTATTACTGGAAAGTCGCCCCGCGCAACCTGGACGATTATTACCACCGCATCGCGCAAAGCGTAAAGCTGCCGGTGATCATCTATAACTTCCCTGATCTGACCGGCCAGGACTTAACGCCGGAGACCGTCAAACGCCTGGTTTTGCAAAACGACAACATCGTTGGCATTAAAGACACCATCGACAGCGTCGGCCACCTGCGCACAATGATTAACACCGTCAAAGCAGTTCGTCCAGATTTCTCCGTTTTCTGCGGCTATGACGACCACTTACTCAACACGTTGCTGCTGGGCGGTGATGGGTCGATTACCGCCAGCGCCAACTTCGCGCCGGAGTTATCCATCGGCATCTATCGTGCCTGGCAGGAAAACGACCTCGCCACGGCCGCCACGCTCAATAAAAAATTGCTCCAGTTGCCGTCGATTTATGCGCTGGAAACCCCGTTTGTCTCGCTCATCAAATATGCCATGCAGTGCGTGGGGCTCCCGGTGAACACGTATTGCCTGCCGCCGATTCTGGAAGCGTCGACGGAAGGAAAAGAGAAAGTGAAGGCGATCCTGGCCTCGCAGGGAATTTTAAAACAATAAGGGGAACACCATGTCTGTTCGCGAAATATTTGATAACGACAACCGGGAGATTTACCGCGTCAGGACGCATGCCGCTGGCCCGCAAGGCGAGCTGCCTCTGACCCCGGATATGCTGATCAACCGACCCAGCGGCGATATTTTTGGTATGACGATGAATGCCGGGATGGGCTGGTCGCCAGACGAGCTTAACCGTAATGGCATTCTGCTACTGAGCACGCTGGGCGGGCTTCGCGGGCCAGACGGGAAACCCGTCGCGCTGGCGCTTCACCAGGGCCACTACGAGCTGGATATCCAGATGAAAGCGGCGGCAGACGTTATCAAACACAATAACGCTCTGCCTTACGCAGTCTATGTCTCCGACCCGTGCGATGGCCGCACGCAGGGCACGACCGGGATGTTCGACTCGCTGCCCTACCGCAACGACGCCTCAATGGTGATGCGCCGCCTGATTCGCTCCCTGCCGGATGCCAAAGCGGTGATTGGCGTGGCGACCTGCGACAAAGGGTTGCCCGCCACCATGATGGCGCTCGCCTCTCAGCATGACAAAGCCACGGTGCTGATCCCCGGCGGAGCGACGCTGCCTGCGTTGCACGGCGAAGATAACGGCAAAGTGCAAACCATTGGCGCGCGTTTTGCCAATGGCGAATTGTCATTGCAGGGCGCTCGTCGGGCGGGATGCCAGGCCTGCGCATCATCCGGCGGCGGCTGTCAGTTCCTGGGCACGGCGGGCACCTCGCAGGTGGTGGCCGAAGGATTAGGGCTGGCAATCCCCCACTCCGCTCTGGCGCCATCAGGCGAACCGGTGTGGCAGGAAATCGCCCGCGCTTCCGCCCGTGCAGCGCTGCAACTGACCCGGAAAGGCATCACTACAAAGGATATTCTCACCGACAAAGCCTTTGAAAACGCCATGATGGTTCACGCGGCCTTTGGCGGTTCCACCAACCTGCTGCTGCACATCCCGGCGATTGCCCATCAGGCGGGTTGTCATATCCCAACCGTGGAAGACTGGATCCGCATTAACAAGCAGGTGCCGCGCTTAGTGAGCGTGCTGCCGAACGGCCCGGTTTATCACCCGACAGTGAATGCCTTTATGGCAGGTGGCGTGCCGGAAGTGATGCTGCATCTGCGCAGCCTGGGTTTACTGCATGAAGATGTCATGACCGTCACCGGTAACACGCTCAAGGAAAACCTCGACTGGTGGGAGCAGTCTGAACGTCGGCAGATTTTCAAAGAGCTGTTATTTAAGCAAGAACAGGTTGCAGCAGACGAGGTGATTATGTCGCCGCAACAGGCCGCTAAACGCGGGCTGACGTCTACTATTACTTTCCCGGTGGGCAATATCGCGCCGGAAGGATCGGTGATTAAATCCACGGCTATTGATGCGTCGGTGATTAATGAAGAGGGCGTCTATTACCATAAAGGCGCGGCAAAAGTGTACCTCTCGGAAAAAGCCGCCATTTACGATATCAAACACGACAAAATTAAAGCGGGCGATATTCTGGTGATTATTGGCGCAGGCCCCTCCGGTACGGGAATGGAGGAGACCTATCAGGTCACCAGCGCGCTGAAACACCTGTCATACGGTAAACATGTCTCGTTAATTACCGATGCCCGTTTCTCCGGCGTCTCAACCGGTGCCTGTATTGGTCACGTCGGGCCAGAAGCCCTGGCGGGTGGGCCGATTGGTAAGTTACGTACCGGCGATATTATTGAAATTAAAATCGACTGCCAACAACTACATGGGGAGGTGAATTTCTTAGGAACCGATGTCCATACTATTTTGCCATCGCGTGAGGAAGCGGCCGCAATATTAAATGCCCGCAATACACATCCGGATTTAATGCCTGACCCGGAATTACCGGATGATACGCGCCTCTGGGCAATGCTGCAGGCCGTGAGCGGCGGGACATGGCGCGGCTGTATTTATGACGTTAATAAAATTAGTGAAGCGCTACAGGGCTATATTAATAAGCCCTGAGTTAAGACATACCCATTATTAAATTATTTATTATTCGACTGCCTGATTCAGGCAGTCTGGTAGATCACATCTGTATCCTGGAAAGAGAGGACGTTATGCCACTATTTATCGTCGTGGCAGGTATTGCTGTACTCCTGCTTTTAACTATAAGAATAAAATTAAACACCTTTGTTTCGTTAATTATCGTCTCAATCGGGGTCGCCATCGCCAGTGGAATGAACCTGAATAAAGTTGTCACCTCGGTCGAATCTGGCCTTGGCGGTACGCTGGGCCATATTGGGTTGATATTTGGTTTCGGTGTGATGCTTGGGCGTCTGTTGTCTGACGCGGGTGGCGCACAGCGTATCGCGCTAACCATGCTGAAATATTTCGGTGCGAAGAAACTCGACTGGGCGGTGGTCTGTTCGGCGTTTATCGTCGGGATTGCGCTCTTTTTCGAAGTCGGCCTGATTCTGCTGGTGCCGATTATCTTCGCTATCGCCCGGGAAGCGAAAATATCACCGATGTATATGTGCGTGCCTATGCTCTCCGGTTTGCTGGTTGCACATGGTTTTCTGCCGCCGCACCCAGGCCCTACCGTGATCGCCCGTGAATATGGCGCCGATGTCGGGATGGTGCTGATTTACGGCATTATCGTGGGTATTCCGACCTTTATTCTCTGCGGTCCGCTGCTGAATAAAGTGTGCCAGCGTTTAATTCCGGATGCCTTTAAAAAAGAGGGCAATATTGCCTCTCTCGGCGCGACGAAAAGTTTTAGCGAGAGCGAAATGCCGGGCTTTGGCATCAGCTTTTTAACCGCCATGCTGCCAGTGATTTTGATGGCGCTGGTGACCATTATGCAAATGGCCCGCCCGAAAGATGCAGGCGATCCTGGCACGCTCTATAACATCTTTCTGTTTTTGGGGAACTCCACTATCGCCATGCTGATTTCGCTGTTGTTCGCGATTTACACCATGGGTGTGGGGCGTGGGAAAACCATTTCGGAACTGATGGATTCTTGCAGCAAAGCGATTGCCGGGATTGCTGGTCTGCTGTTGATTATCGGCGGCGGCGGCGCGTTTAAGCAGGTGCTGATTGACTCCGGTGTGGGTCAGTACATTTCCACGCTGGTGTCGGGGATGGATATCAACCCGATTCTGATGGCCTGGGGTGTGGCGGCGTTCCTGCGAATCTGCCTGGGTTCAGCCACGGTGGCGGCGATCTCTACGGCCGGGCTGGTCATTCCGCTACTGGCGGCGCATCCCCATACCAATCTGGCGCTGATTACGCTGGCAACGGGGGCGGGGTCCTGCATCTGTTCACATGTGAATGATGCCAGTTTCTGGATGATTAAGGATTTCTTCGGCCTGACCACCAAAGAGACGTTGTTGTCCTGGACGCTGATGTCAACCCTGCTTTCCATCTGCGGCCTGCTGTTTATCTTACTGGCGAGTATGGTGATGTAGGTCGTACGGTAATGGGGGAGTGGCGTCACCGTGGACTTCGTGCCGCGTAGGCATCTCTCCCTCAGGTGAGGGAGCACATCGCGCTGCCATCGCGCCACTGGCATTAAATGGCGTAGCGATAACCTTCCAGTGCTTTTACCGTCATTGGTAATCCCTGTTTAAGTAACATCGCCAGAAATTCATCAACGGTGAGCGGCGGATGCCTGAGGGACTGGCGTTGTCGTCTCACCGCTTCGAGCACCAAAGCATGGTTGAGATCGAATAGATCAGAGATGAAATCATCAGGATGGAGCGCTTCAATATCAAATGTATTGAGCGCCGCCTGAGGAAAATCTTTGTGATTAAGCGTGACAATGATTTCTGCTTTGGCGCGAATCGCAGCAGCCAGAACATGTCTGTCATCTTCATCTGGCAATTCAAGGCCCGCAATTAACGACTCGTAACCGGTGACATTGGCATCGGGCAATGCAATGTTCATTAACTCAACCGTTCACTTAAGTGATGCGGGGGCGATATCCATCCGATTCTGCAATAGATTTCGGCACCACTCCTCATGGATACGGAGACTCCACTTTGGTTGATACAGACCAGCAATCCCTAAATGCATCAGCAAATCCCTTAGCCTCGCAGGGTATAAAACACATGCATCCAGCATCACCGGGTAAGGTGAGTGTTTCATTAGTACATTCCTAAGTCCTGTGCCTGATCGGCCAGCGCCTGCATGGCGTCCAGGCTTTCATGTTCCCGTTTGTTTTTATATTTCATTAAATCTGCAAACAAAACTCTGCGATGGCGACCTGTTTTGTGAAAAGGCAATTGCCCTTCCTCAAGCAGTTTGACCATATGGGGACGAGAGACATTAAGTATGTTTGCTGCTTCCTGCGTGGTGAGCTCGGCCTGGACGGGTACAATTTGCACAGCATTACCGGATGCCAGCTCGCCAAGAATATCCATTAGCAACGTCATCGCACTGGTGGGCAATTCAATTGTGTGGGTCTTTTCATCATCCCCAATAATCGAGATACGTTGTGTTTCCAGCCGGGTCGACAGCCATGCTGCGAGCTCTTTCTGTCCGCGCTGTGCCAGTTCACTCTCACGCGTATCGGGAAGATTTAATGAGGTCGATTTTGTCATGTGATTACCCTCCTTCTGCAATGGGAAGAAGTTTAAACGAAATAATCGAAATCAACAATAAACGAAATAAACGAATGATCAACCAGTGAGTATCTGTTTTGAGCCGTCACGCCCTGGTACGACTAATCACCACTTCTTGTTTGATATTGCGGGCGGAAAAACGGACTTTTAAAACATAACGCGCGAAGCTCTCCATCGAAAAACGTCCATTGTTTTTATCAAAAAATGAAAAAGAAAAAGAGATAAAAGTGAATTAAATAGCTTAAAAGCATTCATAAAATATATAAAACAAACATTCAAATCACCCATAAAAATATTAAAAAAGCAAAAACCATTACCCCCAAAAATTCACAAAAAGAATATCAAAAAACGAAAAACCATAAGCGTGTGACAGCGCTCACCAAATTAGTATGGAATACAAACTAAATAAGCAAAAATGCTTTACACAAGCAGTATTCCTGGCAATAAATACGCAAAAAAGGACATCGAAGTCAGTTAATACTTACGATTAAGTATGGAAAGCAAACTAAAGGGTATTCATTATGACGCCTGTGGTTCCCAATACCTTACGCCAGATGAACGCGACGCTGGTGCTCAATATCATTCGCGAACAGGGTCCATTATCACGCGCGCAAATCGCCAAAATCAGTGGACTGACCAAAGCGACCGTTTCAGAAATTATTAACGATTTACTGCTGGAGAAAATCATTTTTGAAGGCGGCGTCAGTGAACAAACCGGGCAGGGAAGAAAAGGCATTCTGATTAATTTTGATCCGCACGCCAGGCTGGGGATTGGCATCGATCTGGGCGGAACGAAAATTACCTTTTCGCTGTTTAATCTCGATGCCACGATTTTGTATGAAAAACGCGAAGCGACTTACCAGACTGGCGATCGTAATGCCTTTATTGACCTTTTATCCAACAGCATCGCCAGCTTTATCGTGGAAAGTGGCGTTGAACATCGCCGTATCGGCGTGATTGGTCTTGCGACGCCCGGCATTATCGATATCAGTAATGGCGTAGTACTGGAAGGCTCGCCCAATCTGCCTGACTGGTCCAGTCTTCCCCTGGCGGATGAGCTAACAAAGCGGCTTTCTCTGCCGGTCATCCTGGAGAATGACATTCGTGCCGCGCTGGTAGGCGAGATGTGGTGCGGTAAATGTCGCAACAGCAACAGCGCCGCGCTGATTGGCATCGGGACTGGCTTAGGATCAGCGCTGCTGATGGACGGTAAAATCATTCGCGGCGCCAATAACGCAGCGGGCGAAATTGGTTACATGATTTTTAATCGCGGTCAGCTCTATAAAAACTGGCGCAATAAAGGGTGCTTTGAAAGCTACTGCTCAGGCTCTGGCATTAGCGACAGGTTTAAAGAACTGACAAACCAGACGCTTTCGCTGGAAAAGATAATGTCATACATGCATAAGGGCGACCCACTGGCCTGCGCACTGCTCGTTGAGATGGCCGATTATTTAGCCATGGGGATTATTAATCTTGTGGCGATGGCAAACCTGCAAAAGGTGGTGTTAACCGGCGGTGTTACCCACGCAGCAGAATATTTCTTACCCCGTGTGCAGGCTATTCTCGACAGACAGCTTTTCACCAATACCCACGTCACCGTGGAATTATCAGAATTACGCGAAAAAGCACCGCTTTATGGCATCGCCATTCTGGCGCTTTCCGCTATTTATCCCGCAATTCAATTTATGCCAGACGCACAAATTAATTAATGCCAGTCACCTGACGACAAGGAGAACATAATGGCAGGAATCCATTTGCATCCGCACGATATTCTGGACGAAGGAATGGAGAACATTCTGCAACGCATAGGCAGCATGCAGAACGTCGAGCATTTATTTGTCGAATTAAATACCATTTTTGAACGTAATCCGTATCCCGTGGGCGTATTACCGCATAACCCGGTACACGAATCGGTAATGGGCAACGGCATGTTGCACGTCAATATTGATAATCCCGATACGCGTCTGCAGCAGAAAATAGACCCCGGCGTGCTGGCGGGCGACGACCCTTTGCGCCGGGTTCAACAGGCGACAGAAGGCACTCGCTATAAAGTGATTCCCTGGGTAAACATCCTGAACGGGGATTTTAGTGGTGATATCGCCAACAACCAGGTCGTTGATTACCGTGGCCGGGTCATCAAGTACTGGCTATGCCCCAATGCGCCGGATGTGGCGGATTACTGGCAAAAAACGTTCAGCCGCATCAAGAGCCTTTACGGTTATGACACCTTCCTGATTGACCGTATCCGCTTCCCTGACTGGGCCGGAAAAGAGGTCAATCCCGCCGGGCTTTTTACCTGTTTCTGCCCACACTGCCAGCAGGCCATGAAAGCGCAGGGCCTCGCGCCAGAGGTGGTCACAGACGAGCTGGATAAAATCGCTGCCGCCCTTGCCGAAGGGGACTTCACTTATCCCGTCGAGGCGTTTCGCGATAACCCCATCATTGCCCGTTGGGTTGCGTTTCGCCAGCAAAGCGTTACCGGGCTGGTCGAACGTATCCTGAAAAACGCGAAAGAGAACATTGGTGATATCCATTTCTGGCTCGACCTGTGGCCACCGGCCTACAGTTGGATCCTCGGACAGGATTACCGCGCGCTGACGCGTCTTTCCGGCACGCTGAAACACTTCCCTTACCACAAACTCGGGGGTGGTGCGGACGTACAAGGGCTGGTCAATTTCTTTGCCTGCGATGAAGCCGCGCATGAACCCGCTTTTGAGGCGTTTAAAAAGTTGTTCAACCTGCCTTACGCGCTCAGCTACGAGGACTTTAAAACCTCCGGCTTCCCGATCAGTTTCGTCAAAGAGCAAAACGACCGGGTACGCCAGCTCTCGCAGGAAGGTACTTTTATTTTCAGCGGCATACAGATGTGGAATCTGCCGCCAGAACAGTTGCTGGAAGCGGTACGCGCCGCAGAAGCCAGCGCCTGCGATGACCTGCTCTATTACTGCTACGGATGGGCAGATCAGGCGTTGTTTGACGCCATCGGAGAACATGAACTACGCAAGGAAGCTGAATAATGACGAATGCGCAAAAATGGAAAGTTTTTTTCCTGCTCTTTATGACCATGTTTTTGCTGGGCGGGATTCAGAACACTAAAGGGCTGATTCTTGAACAGGTACAGCACAGCATTGATCTCAATATGGGCCAGGTGGGGACGTTAATTACCCTGTTTCAGATTGGCTTTCTGATTTCCAGCCTGCTGACCGGCTACCTGACCGACAAAAAAGGTCTGAAAATCATGATGCTGGTCGGCTCGCTGCTGATGATTGTCGGCCTGATGGGCACCAGTCTTGCCTATACCGTGGCGCTGTTCTTTGGTTTCTATCTGGTGATTGGTCTGGGCATTGGCTCGATGATGGTCTCCATCGTGACCGTCATTCCGACCTTCTATAAAGACAAAGCCGGGATGATGTTCAATATTTCCAACGCCATGTTTGGCGTCGGGATGATTGTCACCCCGCTGATCCTGCATCAGTTGTTCGCCAACAGTGTCTCCTGGCGCGCCTTCTATGTTGGCATCGCCGTTATCGTCGCCGTGCTGGTGCTGGTTCTGAGCACGTTGAAGCTGGAGAGCAATGCCCAGTCCAGCATGAAGCTGAGCGACTTTATCGAGCTGCTGACCCAGAAACGCATCATGGTCGTGATCGCCTTCCTGCTGTTCTATGTGGCAGCCGAAGCGGCGTTCCTGAACTTCTTCCCGATTTTCTACGCCGCACTCGATATCGCAGACCTGGACGCCGCCGGTAAGGCCGCGAAAGCCGCTTATGTTATTTCCTCGTTTGCCGGGCTGTTTACCATTGGCCGCGTGATTGGCGGTTTTATCACCCTGAAACTGGGCGAGCGCCGGACGCTGATTTGGTTCTCGATTCTGTCGCTGGTTTCCATCATCGTCAGCCGCATGCTGGTGGTCGAGTTCGTCTACCTGTTCATGCTGTTCGGTTTCGCCATGTCCGTGCTGTTCCCGACGGCGGCAGCCATTGCCACGCGCCTTACCCGCAAAAGCGGTTCGGTGATGGGGCTGATTTATGTCGCCTCTGGCTTCGGCGGCGCGCTGGCCGGGTCGGTCATAGGCCAGGTCTCCGACAGTTACGGTATCTCGACGGGCTTTAACTTCATCATCGCTTTCGTCGCCGTGTTCTTTGTCCTTGCAATGCTAATAAAAGAAAAAGCGTAGTAAACGTTGTACTTTTGGCAGCAGTTTGCCCCTGGCTCTCCCGTGCAACTGCTGCCCTTTTTTAAAACCTACAGCGGCGCAATGACCGCTGCGGCTGACCGGTTATTTAGAGACATCGGTCCCGAAGTAGGTATTGGAAATCTTCTGGTAGGTCCCGTCAGCTTTAATGCCGTCCAGGGCTTTATTGATCGCCTGTTGCAGCTCCCCTTCATTCTTACGAATCAGGACACCCACCTGTTCTGCATCATTTTGCGACGCCACAATTTTCACCGGTGCATCCGGCTTGTGTTTCTTGAAGTCGAGGAATGACAGATTGTCGTTGATGGTGGCATCCGCACGCCCCTGGGCGACTAACGATACTGACTGGTCAAAGCCATCGGTCCCCACCACTTCCGCACCGTATTTACGCGCCAGTTGCGCATAGTTACTGGTCAGTGTATGGGCGGATTTCTTGCCTTTGAGGTCATCGAAGCTCTTGATCGCTGTGTTATTACTATTAACAATCAGCACCGCTTTGGAGGAAATATAGGGTTCGGAGAAATCAAATTTCGCCTTACGCTCCGGAGTAATCGACACCTGATTGATGACCGCGTCGTAGCGTTTAGCGTCCAGCCCTGCAATCAGGCCATCCCATTTGCCTTCGACAAATTCCGCCTTCACGCCAACACGTTTAGCGATTTCGCGACCAATCTCCACATCAAACCCCACCAGTTTCCCGGAGGCATCATGGTAGGTGAACGGCGGATAGGTGCCTTCAGTGCCGATTTTTAACACACCGGCAGATTTGATAGTGGCCAGATCGTCTGCCGCGAAAGCAGCATGGGAAACGCTCAGTTGAATGGCGGTTGCCAGCAATGCAGTGACTAATACTTTCATCATTAGCTCCTTAAAGAGTTGCCGTGTTGTTGTTTTAAATTTCCCAGGAATCGGGAAGGGTGTCGGTCAGGGTGGAAATAAACAGTTGTGTTCGCGTCTTTTTCGCCTGGGTGAAGATGGCTTTCGAGGTGCCGCTCTCCACAATGTGCCCGGACTCGAGGAAGACAACCTGGTTGGCGATATTCGCCGCCAGCCGTAAATCATGTGTCGCCATCAACATGGTTGTCCCCTCCTGGGCGAGCTGGCGCAGGACGGCAACGACTTCCAGCGACAATTCAGGATCGAGCGCCGACGTCGGTTCGTCGCAGAGCAAAACTTTCGGCGACGGAGCCAGCGCTCGGGCAATCGCCACGCGCTGCTGCTGGCCGCCAGAGAGCATGGCAGGCCAGGCGTCGCGTTTATGCAACATGCCCACTTTAGTGAGTAACTCTTCCGCCCGCACTTTGGCTTTGGCAACGGGCCATTTCTGCACCACCACCAGCCCGCGCATGATGTTTTCCAGCGCGGTTAAGTGTGGGAATAATTGAAAGTTCTGGAAGACCATGCCGGTCTGCTGGCAAATGCGCCGGATATCTTTTTTCTTCGGTTTGGCGTGCCCGTTAAAAGAAATATCTTCGTTGCCAATTTTCACCGTTCCGGCCTGCGGAATTTCCAGCAAATTGACACAGCGTAATAATGTACTTTTTCCGCTACCGGAGGGACCAATTAATGCCGTGACGCTGCCTTCCGGAAGTGTAAGAGAAATATCATGCAGTACTTTCTGCGAACCAAAACTTTTCTCAATTCCGGATAGCGTTATCATTATTATTTTCCTTAACCACGGTATTTCTTTCTAATCGGGTTTCCAGGTGCGACTGTAAATACGATAAGACGGAACTGATCAACAGATAGAGGAGCGCTGCTTCGCTATAAAGAATAAGCGGCTGATAGGTGACGGCGGCAATACGTTGCGCAGCGAGAAACATCTCCGGAACCGTAATCACCGATGCAAGCGAAGTGTCTTTTACCAGCGAAATAAAGGTGTTTGATAATGGCGGAACCGCCACGCGCGCCGCCTGTGGCAAAATGATGTGCCGCAGCGACTGGCTCCAGCTCATGCTGATGGAGTGTGCCGCTTCCCACTGGCCTTTTGGCACCGAGAGCAACGTCGCCCGGATCACTTCCGAGGTATAGGCGCCAATATTCAGCGTAAAGCCAATCACCGCCGATGGAAACGCATCGAGCGTGATACCCGCATTCGGTAATGCATAGAAAATAAGGAACAGTTGCACCAGTAAGGGGGTGCCGCGAATAATCCAGACATAAAAGCGCACCAGGCTTTTCAGCGGTGCAGGTCCATATAAACGAATTAACGCCACAACGAACCCCAGAATTAATCCAAGGACGAAGGTAATCAATGTTAATGGAATAGTAAATGTCAGCCCGGCATACAGCATTGGCCAAAATGAATCTATTGCTAACGATAACCAATCAGGCACACTTCACCTTCCCTGAAAATGATTATTTCAGTTGTTATAAATTAGATGACATCGATATATTTTATAAGGCGAGTCTACCACGGGGTTATTGCGGATGTATCGAGATATACCAGGAATGGATAGTTACTTTTAACAATTGCTATTTATGGAAATGCTTTTGCGTTTTAGGCATAAAGGATTTATGCATCAACAATCCAGAGGGAGTCAATTTCTAAGACTCACCTCAGATATCATTGAATCGTCCAGTCAGACAAACGAATTCCAGGGACCCGCTCAAATTCGCGGGTATTGTTGGTAACCAGCATATATTTCAGCATTAAAAATCTTCCCTGTTTTGCTCCCCAGGCTGCTCTCGCGACCCCATAAAGTCGGGACTCACGCTCTCGCCATCAAACCAACTATCCCAGGCTTCTCCAGCAGGAGTAATTATCCGTGTCCTGCCTAATGCCACAATCTCAACCTGTTTCACATCATCAGGCAGAGCAACCGCTTTAGGTAAACGTACGGCCTGGCTGCGATTACTTTTAAAGAGTGTCGTTTTTTCCATACGATCCTCCGCTGGTGAAAACTTAGACGACAAGCTTAAATAATGAACGGGATATATCAATGGGATATACGTCATTGCCCCACACCTTTCCTTCCTGATGCGGGGCAACACTTATACATTAAATCTGCGCCAGGCCACCATCAACAAACAGTTCGATACCGTTGATGTAGCTCGCATCATCCGAGGCGAGGAACGTGATGGCGCTGGCAACCTCAGAAGGCTGGCCAATACGGCCTGACGGTACCTGTTCGGAGAGCCAGGATTTGGTGCCTTCCGCCTGCTCACCACCGCCAAACAGCTCATTCAGTCCGGCGGTATCGGTCAGGCCAGGGCTTACGGCATTGACGCGAATACGGCGCGGTTTAAGATCCAGAATCCAGCTACGGGCGAAGTTACGTACCGCCGCTTTGGTGGCCGAATAAACACTGAATGCCGGCGTACCTTTCACGCTGGTGGTCGAGGCCGTCAACACAATGGAGGCGCCATCTTTGAGCAGCGGTAGCGCTTTTTGCACGGTGAAAAGCACGCCTTTTACGTTGGTGTTAAAGGTCTGCTCGTAATGCTGTTCGGTAATTTCACCAAGGGGCGCAAAGTCGCCGCCGCCCGCATTCGCCACCAGCACATCAATCTGATCATGCTGTTGCTGAATCACATCATAGAGATGGTCGATATCGGCCAGTTGTCCCATATCGCCACGCACGCCGACCACGCTGCCGCTGATGGCCTGTACCGCGTTGTCCAGTGCTTGCTGGCGACGCCCGGTGATGTAAACATGCGCCCCTTCTGCAGCGAAGGCTTTTGCTGTTGCCAGGCCGATGCCGCTGGTACCGCCAGTCACTACCACCACTTTGTTGCTGTATCTGTTCATTTTAAGCTCCGGTTTATTCCGTTGGGTTAGTGATGATGAAGATACCAGTGGAACGATAGTGCAAAAAGATAGCAATTATGCTACCTATCGTTCTACTAAAGGAACGATGAGGCGACAATGCGTACCGATCTGAATGACTATCGCTATTTTGCCGAGGTGGTGCGCCACGGGGGTTTTGCCGCCGCAGGCAGGGCACTGCACGAACCAAAATCAAAACTCAGCCGCCGGATTGCCGAGCTGGAATCTCGCCTCGGCGTACGGCTGATTGAGCGAACCAGCCGCCGTTTTCGCGTCACCGAAGTGGGCGAGGCGTTTTATCAGCGCTGCCGGGCCATGTTGCAAGAGGCAGAGCAGGCAGAGGCGTTGATTATCAATGCCCATGCCGAGCCGCATGGCCTGGTGCGTTTTAGCTGCCCGACCGGGATGGTGGAGGTGGTTTCCGACACGCTGATGGCCTATATGCACCGCTACCCGAAGGTCCGGCTGCAAATCCTTGCTCTCGACAGGCCCGTGGATTTGATTAATGAGCGCATTGATGTGGCCCTGCGTGTGCGCACGCAGCTTAATAGCGATGCGGAACTCATCATGCGCACGCTGGGTACTTCGCACCGCATTCTGGTAGCCAGCCCTTCGCTGGCGCGGCGTGCGGGGGAGGATATCGCCACGCTGAATACCCTGCCCACGCTCAGCACTAACGATGGCGACGCCGAAGTGGAATGGCCGCTGGAAAACCGTGATAAACAAAGCATGATGTTTCGTCACGAGCCGATGATGAGTTGTAGTGATTTTGCGGCGGTGCGTACGGCGGCAAGTCAGGGGCTCGGCGTGGCGTTTTTGCCGGAGCACTTTTGCCATCGCGCATTAGAGAAGGGGGAGCTGGTGCAGGTATTCCCGCAGTGGCGTAGCGTGCCGGGGATAGTTCACCTGGTATTCACTACGCGCAAAGGGTTGCCGCCTGCGGTCAGGGCCCTGATTGACAGTCTCGCCGCCTATTTTGCGACGTTGACGAGGTTGTAGTGCTCATCCGGGGCATCCCCGGCGGCACTGCGCTTGCCGGGGCTACGGACTGTAGATACGGTGAACGGAACCCACCTTCCGAGCCGCATTTTCCCCCTCACTCTGGCCCTCAGCCCTCAGGGCTGAGGAATCCCCAGTAATCTTACCTTTTACAGCGACAACGCCGCTTAATAAGAATAAAACAGTGACAGCGATGACAGGGTCCGGCTGAAAATCGAGGAGGCGTTGGCGGCTGACCGGGGCCG
>NZ_JBEULY010000027.1:0-37519 GCF_040578655.1 Phytobacter sp. RSE-02
TTAAGAAGTAAGCCGGTGCATTAATCCGGTGGTTACAGAAGTATTCGGTGGAGCGGTAGTTCAGTCGGTTAGAATACCTGCCTGTCACGCAGGGGGTCGCGGGTTCGAGTCCCGTCCGTTCCGCCACTCATTAAGAGCCGCATCTCAAACGAGATGCGGTTTTTTTTCGTCTGCTATTTATCACTAAAGCAGGCAAAACAAAGGGCACACAGCCTTTTATTTCATTATTACTGTAAGTCTTCCCATCGTTTTAACAGCAGGCTGGCATTCACGCCGCCAAAACCAAACCCGTTTGAAAGCGCGTATTCCATCGTTAGCGCCTGCGCAGTAAGCGCTACAAGGCGCATACCCACTGCAGCAATATCCGGATTATGCAGGTTCAGGGTAGGTGGGGCTATTTGATCACGTAACGCCTGAATGGTGAAGATCGCTTCAATACCGCCTGCCGCACCCAGCAAATGTCCGGTGGCAGATTTTGTTGAGGTGATGGCAACCGGATGTTCAGCAAACAGTGCGCGTATTGCCGCCAGCTCGCCTTTATCTCCAACCTGAGTTGAAGTGGCGTGTGCGTTGATATGCTGCACTTGCTCTGGCGAAATCCCGGCCTGTTGTAATGCGGCTTCCATTGCGCGTCGTGCGCCATTGCCATCTTCCGGTCCTGCCGTAAGGTGGTAAGCATCTGCACTGGTGCCATAGCCCACCAGTTCTGCCAGCGGTGTTGCTCCACGGGCCAGCGCATGTTCAAGCGATTCAATCACCAGAAGACCAGCCCCTTCTCCCATTACGAAACCATCTCTGTCCTGGTCAAATGGTCGTGATGCCTCCGTTGGATTATCATTAAATCCACTCGAAAGCGCCCTGGCCGCCGCAAAACCAGCCAGACTAACGCGATGGATTGCGGCTTCACTGCCTCCACACAGTGCAATGTCTGCTTCACCGGCCCGGATTAACCTTGCCGCATCCCCGATAGCCTGCGCTCCGGCAGCACAGGCGGTCACCGGCGCACCAATGGGGCCGCGAAAACCATGCGCGATAGAAACATGGCCTGCCGCCAGGTTTGCCAGAAAAGAAGGGATCGTGAAGGGGGATAACTTGCGTGGACCGCGGTGCTCGGTTGTCTGGACTGCCTCGGCGATTTGATTAAAGCCACCAATGCCTGTCGCAATGATGGTCGCAGTACGATCTTTTAACGCCTGCTCTTGCGGAAACCATTTTGCCTGATGAAGCGCTTCCTGTGCCGCTACCAGCGCAAATTCAATGAAACGATCCATCTTCTTGCGCTCTTTTGCCGGAATGACGGATAGTGGATCAAAACCGTGTTGGGGATCATCTTCAATTCCTGGAACCTGCCCCGCCACTTTGCAGGCGATATCTTCGACAATCGATTCAGGCAGCGACCGGATACCCGACTTTCCTGCCAGTAGCGATTGCCAGACATGTTGGACGCCGCAACCCAGCGGGCTGACAATGCCCATCCCTGTCACGACAATGCGTCTTTGTAGACTGCTCATAAAACTCTCCTGATGTTGTCATGCTATGCCTGCGGTTTCTTCATAAAAGGAACCAGCGCAGCGGCAATTAAGAATCCGATCATGATCAAATAGAACGCGTCGGCGAATGCCTGCGTCCTTGCTTCTCTTAGTGCTAATGCGGCCAGATTTTTCAGGCCGGCTGTCTGTGCCGAACTGGCGTCCATCCCCTGAGCCGCTAATGCCGCGGCGCGGGTCTGAACAAAATCGCTTAAATTGAGGTTTGTACTATTAAGATGATCGGCAAGGCGGCTGTAATGAAGATTTGTACGATCATTGATAACGGTGCCGCAAAGTGCGATACCGATGGCACCACCCAAATTACGCATCAAATTAAACAGTCCTGATGCTAGTTTTAGACGTGCGGGAGGCAAACTGCCAAGCGTAAGCGTGACAGTCGGAGCAACGGCGAATTGCTGTGCGAGACCGCGAAACGCCTGCGGTAAAAGGAGTTCTTTCGCTCCCCAGTCGTGGGTGAGCGGAATAAAACTATACATCGAGAAGGCGAATCCCAGCAGCCCGACCATGAGCAACCAACGCAAGTCTACTTTGTTGGCAAGCCAGGAGTAAAAAGGGATCGAAAGTACCTGAAACAAGCCAGTGGAGAAGATAGCAAGGCCGATATCCAGCGCGCTAAAACCGCGGACTGTACCCAGAAAAAGTGGCGTCAGATAGATAGTTGAGAAAATCCCGACCCCGGCCATAAATGAAAAGTAACAGCCCAGAGTAAATGTACGATCGGAAAGCGCGCGTAGATCCATGACCGGCTGGGAATGGCGCAATGTCCGTATGACAAACGCTATCCCACACAGTAAAGCCAGCCACCCCGTGATGGTCAGCGTGCCGTCATCAAACCAACCCCAACGCGGTCCTTCCTCAAGTGTATATTCAAGGCAACCGAGCGATACAGCTAAAAGCACGATGCTAAGGTAGTCCGCGCCGCGCAATAACCCTGGGCTGGGCGCATCGATATTAACCAGCAAAGGTACCGTTACCGCAATATAAATGCCTGGCAAGATATTGATAAAAAACAACCAGTGCCAGCTAAAATTTTCCGTGATCCAGCCCCCTACAGTAGGGCCCAGCGTCGGTGCCAGCGAAGCAAGACCACCAATCGTAGCCGCGGCGATAACGCGCTGTTTACCCTGAAAAAAGGCAAATGCAGTCGTGAACACCAACGGGATCATTGAGCCCCCGGCCAGCCCTTGCAATGCGCGAAAAGCAATCATGCTCTGAATATTCCACGCCCATCCACACAGCAGACTCATCAGCGTAAAACCGGCAGCAGACGCGGCGAAAAGCCAGCGGGTTGACATCACCCTGGCAAGCCATCCCGACAGGGGAATGATAATGATCTCCGCGATCAGATAGCTGGTTTGCACCCAGACCGTTTCATCATCGCCAGCAGAAAGGCCCCCGCCGATATCACGTAGCGATGCCGATACGATCTGAATATCCAGCAGTGCAATGAACATTCCCAGGCACATTGTGGCGAAAGCAAAGAGCTTTTGGTTCATCGGCAGCGCCGTACCCTGCAGCTGCGCTGGGGCTGTTGTGGTACTCATTGGCGACTCTTTTCATCCACGGTGACAGCGACAGACAAACCGGGGCGTAAAAGTCCTAATGTTGACGCTTCGCCATCCAGAGCGATGCGAACCGGGATGCGTTGAACAATTTTGGTGAAGTTACCGGTCGCGTTTTCAGCAGGGAGAAGACTGAAGCGTGAACCGGTTGCCGGGGAAAGGCTTATGACATGCCCGATAAAAGTGCGTCCTGGCATAACATCCGCAACCACTGTTGCTGCCTGACCGGGGCGCATATTCGCCAGCTGGTTTTCTTTGAAGTTGGCGTCTACCCATAAATCATGGCTGGGGACCAGAGAAAGCAATTGCGTACCGCTACTAACGAATGAGCCAGACCATGCGCGCCGGTTGCCAACAACGCCATCAAAAGGGGCGCGGATCTCTGTATAACTAAGATTGAGACGGGCCATATCCAGCCCTGCCTGCGCCTGAGCGAGGGCCGCGCGGATTTGTTTTTCCCGCGCATCAAGCACCAGTAACTGGCGTTCGGCAACCGCTTTATCTGCCCGGGCTTTGCCTTCTTCTGCCCTGGCTCGATGGTAGTCTGCCTCAGCGTTTTCTCGCACCTGTGCCGAAATAGCGACCGTCTGCGCCAGCGCATTATAGCGGCGACTGTCGCCCGCCGTTTTTAGCGTAGTAGCCTGTGCGGCCCCGAGGCTGGCCGCCGAGCCTTCGATGGTCGCCAGTTGTAATTGTCGGGTGGCAATAAGGTCAGCCATCGCCGCTTGTTGAGCGGCAACTTCACCTTCCGCTTTTGCCAGCGCCGCCTGATAGTCCCTTGCATCAAGGCGAACAAGTAGCTCACCTTTTTTCACGGGCATATTGTCTTTTATGGCGATCTCCTGGATATAGCCAGAGACTTTCGCCGAAATGGCGCTGATATCCCCTCCGACGTAGGCATCGTCCGTCGATTGCAAAAAACGCGTATTTGTATACCACCAGGCACCATAACCTACGGCACCTAATACAGCGATACCGGATAACAATAAGGTAAGGGTGCGTTTTTTACTCTTGAGATTCATGATGCTGATCCAGATGTAATTGCGGCGCGAATTTTTGCGTGTTGTCACCCGCCCGCTTGCGTTGCAGGTAGTCGTGGCGATAACGAATCATGGGGGAGGCGGCAGGGCCGGGAACCAAAGCGTATTTCTCGGGCGTTAGGGGATGGCCGGTTTCGGCATCAACCATCATGGCGTGAACCAGACGCTGGGTCTCTTTCTCGACCAACTGAATCTGACGGCCTTCAGTTGCAAAATGACGATTACCCCATTCGGCAAGCGCGATGATCACCGGTCGGAAATCACGTCCACGCTCAGTTAAATGGTACTCATAGCGGGGGGGCGTACTGCTGTAACAGACTTTCTCCAGTAAGCCGTCATCCACCAATTCTTTCAGGCGTCGTGAAAGAATATTGGGCGCTACGTTTGCGCTTTTTTGAAATTCATCGAAACGGGTAAAGCCTGCGAAAGCATCACGCAGAATTATTATGCTCCAGCTATCACCAATGCGGCCAAGGCTTCTGGCGATGGGGCAAGGAGCTTCGCAAAGCGGTTCGTTTTTCATTTTTTTCTCTCCAGAACTTATCTGGAAAGCACATTTGCATAGTAACTATCAAAATGCAAGTCACTATGATTGAGCCGATTTATTTTGGCAAAGAGGAACGAGGTAGAGTGTTTGAAAGCACGCACAAGGCGTACTGGAGGAGATCAGGAGAGATATTCGCTAATGAAATCAATAAACGCACGTATGCGCGTACTAACGGCTCTGTCGCTGTAATAAACCGCACTGAATGGTGTTTCAACCGGTAGACGCTTGCTTGCCAGTACTTCCACCAGTTCACCGCTTTCCAGCTCTTTTGCAATCATAAAATCAGACAGGCTGGCGATACCGTTGCCGTTCAGGCAGAGATGTTTAAGCGTCTCACCGCTGTTAGAAGAAATATCACAGTCGATTTCATAGAGCTGGCCATCCTGGGCGGCGACGGGCCAGGTATTCAGCGAGACCGGCTCGGTAAAACCGAGACAGGTATGATTTTTGAGATCTTCTGCGGTTTCGGGAACACCGCAGCGGGCGAGATAATCTGGTGATGCAATCAGTTTGCGGTAACTGGTAAAAATTGGCCTGGCCCGTAGGCTGGAATCGGTCAGCTTACCCACGCGGATCGCGACATCCACTTTACGCTCAATTAAATTGATAAAGGTTTCACTGGAAACCAGCGACAATGTAATTTCCGGGTAGCGTTCGCGAAAAGGCTTAATCATCGGCATCACAAAATGTAGCATCACAGGCGTTGCGGCATCGATACGTAAAACGCCGCGAGGTGTCAGTTTGGCCTCCATTACCTCGGTCTCTGCAGCGGCCATCTCCTGCAGCACACCCTGAATGCGACGAAAATAGCGCTCACCTTCTTCCGTAAGACTCAACTGACGAGTTGTGCGATTAAGCAGGTTAACTCCCAGTTTACTCTCCAGTTTTTTTATCGCCCGGCTGATGGCTGAATTAGCCTGACCCAGGCGCTCTGCGGCACGGCTAAAGCTGCCGCTTTCCACGACGGCGACAAATATCATCATTTCTTCTGAGGTGGCTTTCATTCTTGCGCCTGTAGCAATAGTTGATATCGATTATGATCGTTTGGTTATTTAATCATCCCGCCAGCTTCCCTGCCATACTCTCTTTACTCATTATGGTTATTGAGCGCTTACTAACTTTTACTTGAGGCTTTTCTGCCCATTGCCGTTGAAACTCTGCGCTAAAATCCCTATAACTGAATGACCCCTTTTGTTGTTCCGGGGCTTAAAACGAAGAGGTTTAAAACCGAAAGTGCCCAAAAATACCTATGCCATGCGATATGTTGCCGGACAACCTGCGGAGCGCATTATGCCGCCGGGGTCCTTCGCGAGTATTGGTAAGGCATTGCCAGCCGGTGTCCCCCTGAGTAGTGATGACAAAATCCGGGTTCTGGTATGGAATATCTTCAAACAGCAGCGCGCTGAGTGGCTCTCCGTTTTGCAGAGTTTTGGCAAAGACGCGCATTTGGTCTTATTGCAGGAAGCGCAAACTACTCCAGAGCTGGTCAGGTTTGCGACCACTAACTATCTCGCCGCCGATCAGGTTCCCGCGTTTGTTTTGCCTCAGCATCCATCTGGTGTGATGACGCTCTCTTCTGCTCATCCGGTCTATTGCTGCCCGTTGCGAGAACGGGAACCGATCCTGCGCCTTGCCAAATCAGCCCTGGTGACGGTCTATCCGCTGCCGGATATGCGAAACCTGATGGTGGTGAATGTACATGCGGTGAATTTCAGCCTTGGTGTCGATGTTTACAGTAAACAGCTTCTGCCCATTGGTGATCAGATCATGCGCCACAATGGCCCTGTTATCATGGCCGGCGATTTCAACGCCTGGAGTCGTCCACGTATGAATGCGCTTTATCGCTTCTCGCGTGAGATGTCGCTGCGCCAGGTACGCTTTACCGATGACAATCGCCGCCGGGCGTTTGGTCGTCCTCTTGATTTCGTCTTCTATCGTGGTCTGAACGTGCAGGAAGCCTCCGTGCTGGTTACGCGCGCGTCCGACCACAACCCGCTACTAGTAGAATTCAGTCCCGGCAAACCTGAACAATAATGGTTGTGTCAGGTCTGCCGTGGGGCAGGCCTGATCCGAGGTGCTGCCCTTTATTTCAACTCAATTAAGGACAACACAATGACCACAGGTTCCCATCATGACAACGTCGAAAAGCAGTTTGGTGCACAAGCCAGTGCCTATTTAACCAGCGCAGTACATGCTTCTGGCCGTGATTTACAACGGCTGGCGGAACGGCTTAGCGCATTTCCAGAAGCCCATGTGCTGGATTTAGGCTGTGGAGCAGGACATGCCAGCTTTGTGGCCGCAGGCCAGGTTGCACAGGTCACGGCATATGACCTTTCCAGCCAGATGTTAGATGTAGTGGCCAAAGCAGCAAAAGAACGCGGCCTGAACAATGTGACGACACGTCAGGGGTATGCTGAGATTCTGCCTTTTGATGACAGCACGTTTGATGTGGTGATCAGCCGTTACTCTGCTCACCACTGGCATGATGTTGGGCAGGCGCTGCGCGAAGTAAAGCGTGTGCTCAAGCCCGGTGGAACGGTCATTATTATGGACGTGATGTCTCCGGGTCATCCGGTGCGGGATATCTGGCTGCAGACGGTCGAAGCGTTACGCGATACGTCACACGTACGTAATTATTCCAGCGGCGAGTGGCTCTCTCTGTTTAATGACGCTGGCCTGACGACGCGTAATCTCATCACCGATCGCTTGCCATTAGAATACAGTTCGTGGATTGCCCGTATGCGTACGCCGCAGGCGCTGAGCGAAGCCATCAGACTGTATCAGCAAAGTGCTTCGCAGGAGGTGAAGCGCTACTTCGAATTGACAGAGGATGGCTCTTTTACCAGTGACACTATCATGGCAGAAGCACAGAAAAGCGCATGACAAAAAAGGCACCGGGGGAAACGGTGCCTTTTTATATTTCTTGCTGTCAGGAGTCTGGCGACGCGCTGTTTTTCACAAACAACGTTAGCTGATCGCCAGGCTTCAGATTGTCGGTATCACTGTTCCAGCGCATGACGTCACGGATATTAACGCCGTGGCGTTTAGCGATGCTGGAGAGTGAATCGCCTTTGCGTACGCGATAGGTAATGCTATCGCTATTATTCGCAAGGCGCGATGCACTGCTGCCTGCTCCAACCGTCAAGTTCTGACCCACTTTCAGGTTAGCTCCGCGCAGGTTATTCCACTGCTGGAGATCTTTTGTCGTCACGCCAAGACGCGACGCAATGCCTGAAATAGTATCACCTGAGCGCACTTTGTAGCTGCGACTGGCAAGCGGCGTTGTGTCCGCAACCAGCGTTGGCTGAACGGCAGCGATTTCACCTGATGCCAGAGACTCACGCAGTTGGTCGGCGTGTTTCTGAGGCACCATGACATATTGCGGCCCGCTTTCACCTAAGGTTGATCCTTTAACGCCTGCGTTGAAGGTCTTAAGTTTGCTAACCGAAATACCCGCCATGTCCGCCAGTTGATCCAGTTCTACCGGATTGCTCAACCTGACACGCGCCAGCGCACGGCTTTCGTCTGACGTTGGCAGACTGACGCCGTACCGCTTGCTGTTCTTGAGTATGTCACTCAATGCCAGCATTTTTGGCACGTAAATTTTGGTTTCCTGTGGCAGTGAAAGTGACCAGAAGTCCGTGGGTTTACCCCGCGCCTTATTCACTTTCATTGCCTTCAGTACTCGCCCTTCACCGCTGTTATAGGCGGCAACGGTTAATAACCAGTCCCCGTCAAACATACGGTTCAGACGCTGCATCATGTCGAGGGCAGCCGTTGTGGATGCAACCACGTCACGACGCGCATCGTAGCTGCGAGTCTGTTTTAAACCATAGTTACGACCCGTGCTTGGTATGATCTGCCAAATGCCTGCGGCATTGCGACCAGACGTTGCATGTGGGTCAAAAGCGCTCTCCACTATGGGTAGTAGTACCAGTTCCATGGGCATGTTACGTTTTTTAACTTGCCCTGCTATCCAGTACATATACGGCTCTGCCCGTAAAGTTACATCGTGGAGATAGCTCTTATTGCTTAAATACTTTAGTTTCTGTTCGCGAATCCGGGTATTTTCCGGAATTCCCATCTTTAGCTCGTCGCTTATGGAAGCCCACAAGTCTTGTTCCTGCCCGGAGAATGTTCCATCGTCCATCCACCGCGCCTGACTTGTAAACTTCCCTGCTTCCCCTTGACCAGCTGCAGAAAGGCTCTGTGCGTGCTGTTGTACGGTGCCGTCGTGCTTAGACGCCTGGCACCCCACAAGCAGGACAGAGGCGAATAATATCGCTTTTGCCTTCATGTGTGTGTCAATAGTTGCTTAAAAGACGAGCGATCATAACGGCGAAGTTTTAAAAAGGCAACCCGCAATTGTCAGAAGTTATCTTTCTTTGACCTTAACCAGGCAAAACGCGCACTAGCTTGTTGCAACGTTGTTTCTTTATTTATTACTTCAATTAAATCAGCATCTTGCGTGCGTAAAAAAACATTAATGCGACGCTCATTTTTCAGAGTTGTGGGGAGTGTTTTTTGGTTTTTTGCACGTAACTCATTAACTTTACGATAATATTCGTTAAGGTCAGGATCCTGGGGTAAAAGGCTAAGAGCAAACTTAATATTTCCTAAAGTATACTCATGTGCGCAACAAATCAGCGTATCTTCGGGAAGCGCATTAATCTTACAAAAAGAGTCAAACATCTGATCTGCCGTGCCTTCGAAGAGTCTTCCGCATCCGCCAGAAAACATCGTATCGCCACAAAAAAGATAAGGCGAGCTAAAGTAACAGATATGTCCTAAAGTGTGACCTGGCGTGTGAAATACGCTGAATTCATGACCCAGAATCTGCAACCGATCCCCTTCACCGACGATTTTTGTCGCTCCCTTATGTTGTGTCTCTGCCGGTCCGTAAACCACAACATTCGGATATTTCTGGCTCAGTTCCTGCACGCCGCCAACGTGATCATTATGGTGATGAGTAAGCAGGATCGCAGTCGGCTGCCAGTTATTCTCTTCAATAGCGTTTAAAACGGGGGCAGCCTCGCCGGGATCGACGATCAGACAGCGGCCGTCATCTTCACTTAACACCCAGATGTAATTGTCCTGAAATGCGGGAATACTGGTAAGATTCATAGTTACCTCTCAAAGCGTAATGGAAGGTTGTGATGAAACCGGCAAGGACTCCCCGTAAGTACATAGCACCGACGCATTGGGCTGAGTTGCCTAAGGGCGAGTATTACCGCGAAGCACTGGAGCAGGAGCTCAAACCGTGGTTTGCAAAAATGTATGGATTTCATCTGCTTAAGATTGGCAATCTCAGCGCAGAAATCAATGCCGAAAGTTGCGCTATTTCACATCAGGTTAATGTTTCACTCACCGGCGACCCTGTTCACGTTCGCGCAGATCCGTTGCATCTTCCTTTTGCGGCAAAATCTGTCGATGCCTGTCTGCTGGGCCACACGCTACCCTGGTGCCCGGATCCGCATCGTCTGTTGCAGGAAGTCGATCGCGTGCTGATCGATGATGGCTGGCTGGTGATCAGCGGTTTTAATCCAGTCAGCCTGCTGGGAATAGGCAAAGCTATTCCGTTTTTACGCCGTTCGCCTGCAATTAGCAGCCGTATGTTTACCCTGATGCGCCAGCTTGACTGGCTATCGCTGCTGAATTTTGAGGTGCTTCATTATAGTCGTTTTCGGGTCATTCCCTGGACGAAGCAGGGGGGGAAACTGTTAAACACCCACCTGCCCGCATTGGGTTGCATGCAATTGATTGTGGCGCGTAAACGTACGATCCCGTTAACGCTCAATCCGATGAAGATGCGCCGGGCAAAACCCAGCGTACGGCAAACCGTCAGCGCAACCCGCCAGACACGTCAGCCCTGATCGGCCAGATAGCCGATATCCTCCTGCGTTGGCTTCGATGCCGCAGCGCGTGCGAGTTCATCGCAGCGTTCGTTTTCCGGATGCCCGGCGTGGCCTTTTACCCATTCCCAGCGGATTTTATGCTCGCCGAGGGCTGCATCCAGGCGTTGCCAGAGATCGACATTTTTCACCGGTTTTTTTTCTGCCGTTTTCCAGCCACGTTTTTTCCAGTTGTGGATCCACTGGGTGATCCCCTGGCGAACGTACTGGCTGTCGGTGCTAAGAATCACTTCGCAATGTTCTTTGAGGGCTTCCAGCGCGACAATCGCAGCCATCAGCTCCATCCGGTTGTTGGTGGTCAGACGATAGCCTTCGCTGAATGTTTTTTCGCGGCCGCGAAAGCGTAAAATCGCGCCATAGCCACCGGGCCCTGGGTTACCCAGGCAAGAGCCATCGGTGAAAATTTCTACCTGCTTAAGCATCTCTGGTAGACTTCCTGTAATTGAAATCGAACTGTAAAACGACAAGTCTGACATAAATGACCGCTATGAGCACTGCAATTACTCGACAGATCGTCCTCGATACCGAAACCACCGGTATGAACCAGATCGGCGCACACTATGAAGGGCACAAAATCATTGAGATCGGTGCCGTGGAAGTGATTAATCGCCGTCTGACGGGGAATAACTTCCACATCTATCTCAAACCCGATCGTCTGGTGGACCCGGAAGCCTTTGGCGTCCACGGTATTGCTGATGAATTTTTGCTCGATAAGCCCACGTTTGGCGATATCGCCGATGAGTTTATTGAATATGTGCGCGGCGCTGAGCTTGTCATCCATAACGCATCGTTCGATATCGGCTTTCTTGATTACGAATTCAGCAAACTAAATCGCGGCATTCCGAAGACCGAGACGTTCTGCAAGATCACAGATAGTCTGGCGCTGGCACGACGGATGTTCCCCGGTAAGCGTAATAGTCTTGATGCGCTTTGTTCACGTTACGAGATAGATAACAGCAAACGTACGCTGCACGGAGCATTACTCGATTCCCAGATTTTGGCCGATGTGTATCTGCTGATGACCGGTGGCCAGACATCCATGGCCTTCTCGATGGAAGGCGAGGGGCAACAGCAACAAGGCGAGGCCGGTATTCAGCGGGTTGTCCGTCAGGCAAGCAAGTTACGGGTTGTTTTAGCCAGTGATGCAGAGCTGGCGGAGCATGAGTCACGTCTGGATCTGGTGCAAAAGAAGGGCGGAAGCTGCCTCTGGCGCGCGTAACCCCTTAACTTTTGATGATAAAATGGCTCTTTGGGTGATTTTTGCAGCAAACGATACAAATCATCAGAAAAAGCGTTGACGGCTCTAAGCACAATCCGTAATATGCGCCTCGTTCCCCAGCGGGAACATCGCGGAGCGGTAGTTCAGTCGGTTAGAATACCTGCCTGTCACGCAGGGGGTCGCGGGTTCGAGTCCCGTCCGTTCCGCCAACATTCAGTTCAGGTGTTTATGACATCTGATAAGTAAGAAAACCGCAACGTTGCAAAACGGATGCGGTTTTTTTTCGTTCCGTTGAAACCTCCCTTCCTGCAGAATGCTACGAATTTTATATAACCCGCCTGAATAATATTCATATTTCTTTGTTTCATAAAATCCCGCGACGATTAGCTCAATTTATTCAGTTTTATCGAGCTATTAAATATGCCTGATAGGTTAAATACCGACGTTTATCAGCAGTCAATAAGAATATTTCGTGTAGATATAAAATTATTATCTTTATTTTTTAATCATAATTTAAATGTAAATTATTTATATGAATAACTTTGAAAGTTGTGACGTCAATATCCTAAAGTCTTTATTCTGTGAGCCTCGTTAACTTTTTGGCTTTTTAATGACAGCGTTAACGTCAACCCGTAATAGCGATTAAGCCTTGCAGGGGCGTGTTTTTATGATTGTTATTAGTGTTATCTGGCCGTTTTTGTATTTTTCCGTACCTTGCGCTTTAACGGTTGAGAGTGATAGTTTTAAAAATGATTACCACGTTATGTCGTGTGATTAATTTAAGGGAAGTATTAACCCAGGGAGAGAGAAAATGGCAGACAGTTTTCAAAATGAAGTTCCACCCGCCCGCGTCAATATTAAGCTTGATCTTCATACCGGAAATACAAAAAAGAAAGTTGAACTACCGCTCAAGTTGCTCGCCGTTGGTGATTACAGTAATGGCAAAGAGCAACGACCGCTCTCAGAAAGAAGCCGGATCAACATTGATAAAAACAACTTCAATGGCGTCATGGCTGAACTGGCACCAGAAGTAAATTTTACCGTTGAAAATACGATAGCCGCAGAGGGAAGCGAGGAACGAATCAGGCTTAGTTTCTCTGATATCAAAGATTTCGAGCCTGAGCAGGTCGCCCGCAATATCCCTCAACTTCGCGCGTTGATTGCCATGCGCAATTTATTACGCGATCTCAAATCCAACCTTCTGGATAACACGGAATTCCGCCGCGAGCTGGAGAAAATCCTCAAAGATGCCGAGCTGAGTCATGAGCTTCGGGCAGAGCTAACGGCACTGGTACCTGAGTAACACGACTATTCAGCCGTATCAGAAAGGATAATAAATAAGGACTTTAAGAAGGGAATATTAATGTCTGTACAGGAAACCGCTTCACCGGGCGCATCAACGCAAACCGTCACAAAAGAGAATATCTATCAGTCGTTGTTTGAAAAAATTCACTTAACGCCCGTCACATCGTTAAAAGAAATTGGGGAATGGCAAAGCAATGAAGCGATGGCTGAAGCCAGCACCGATGAACGTGTCTCGGCTGCTATTCAGGTTCTACTTTCTTGCGTTGCCTCATCCGGAAAAAATATAGAGAAGTTGGATAAATCACTGCTGGATTTTCATATCAGTGAGCTTGACCGAAAAATTAGCGCTCAGCTCGATGTTGTCATGCATCATCCTGAATTTAAAAAGGTCGAATCCCTGTGGCGCGGTACGTGGTCGATGGTTAGCGGTATCGATTTTCGTAAAAACGTCAAAGTTGAATTGCTGGATGTCAGTAAACAGCATCTGCGCGAAGATTTTGACGATGCGCCAGAAATCATTCAGAGCGGGTTTTATCGGCACACCTACATTGAAGAATATGACACGCCAGGCGGCGAACCCATCGCGTCTGTCATTTCGAGCTACGAGTTTGACAATAGCCCACAAGATATTGCCTTACTGCGCAATATTTCCCGTGTAGCCGCGGCATCTCACATGCCGTTTATCGGGGCCGTCGGGCCGGCATTTTTCCTCAAAAACTCAATGGAAGAGATTGCCGCGATTAAGGACATCGGCAACTATTTTGATCGTGCCGAATATATCAAATGGAAAGCATTCCGCGATACCGATGACGCGCGTTATATCGGCCTGACCATGCCGAATGTGCTGGGGCGTCTGCCTTATGGGCCAGATACCGTACCTGTTCGTAGCTTTAACTATGTTGAGGCAGTCAAAGGGCCGGATCACGATAAATATCTGTGGACCAGCGCTGCATTTGCGTTTGCCACTAACATGGCAAAAAGCTTCATTAACAACGGCTGGTGTGTGCAAATTCGCGGGCCGCAGGCTGGTGGTGCCGTCACCGATTTGCCAATCCATCTGTATGATTTGGGCACGGGTAATCAGGTTAAAATTCCGACCGAAGTGATGATTCCAGAAACACGCGAGTTTGAATTTGCAAACCTGGGCTTTATCCCGCTTTCTTACTATAAGAATCGCGATTATGCCTGTTTCTTCTCCGCAAACTCCACCCAAAAACCTGCGCTTTACGATACTGCGGATGCCACAGCCAATAGTCGTATCAACGCCCGTCTGCCTTATGTTTTCTTGCTGTCGCGCATTGCCCACTACCTCAAAATTATTCAGAGAGAAAACATCGGTACAACGAAAGATCGTCGTTTACTGGAACTGGAATTAAACACCTGGATCCGCAATCTGGTAACGGAAATGACCGATCCTGGCGACGAGTTGCAGGCTTCCCATCCGCTGCGTGATGGAAAAGTGGTGGTAGAGGATATCGAAGATAACCCTGGTTTCTTCCGTATCAGACTTTATGCGGTGCCGCACTTTCAGATTGAAGGGATGGACATCAACCTGTCGCTGGTTTCCCAGATGCCGAAAGCAAAAGCCTGATCTACCGGTGGTATGATTTATGAAGATTTATCGTCCACTATGGGCTGAGGGGACATTTCTGTCCTCTCAGCAGTTTCAACAGCAGGCCCGCTGGGAAACATTCAGTAATTACAGCATTGCGCATATTGGTGCTCGCCATCCATGGGGCGTTGCTTGCGTTGAATTTGACGAAAGTGCCTTAGCCCTGGGAAAACTCAAAGCGCAATCATTGCGTGTCCGTTTTCCTGATGGCGTGCTGGTGGATACCGCCGTATCGGATGTGCTGCCACCTGCCTGCGATTTGACCAACGTTGCCGGAATAAATGCGCTTACGGTATTGCTGGCATTACCGCTGGAGCATAGCAATGGCGGCAATCTGGGGCAGGATGCGTTAACGGACAGGCCGCTTCGCTATCGTCAGGAATGGCAAACTGTACAGGATATCTATGGCAGCGACAGCGAAGACATCGCCGTTGAACGCTATGCGTTGTCATTGCGTTTTGCACATGACAACAATGCCGATTATGTCACCTGTCCGCTGGCGCGCCTGATTCGGGATAGTCAGGGCAACTGGGCGCTTGATGACAGCTATGTCCCGCCGTTACTGGCGTTTAACGCGCACCAGGCCGGGATGCAATGTCTGGAAATGCTGCAACTGCAATTACAGGCCAAAAGCCGTCGCCTGATGGCGATGCGCCGGGAGAGCAACCAGCGCATGGCGGATTTTGCCGTAGCGGATGTGTCCCTGTTCTGGTTATTAAATGCGCTGAACTCCGTCGAACCTATCCTGGCTGATTTCCTGCGCTACCCCGCTGTTCATCCTGAGCTTGTATGGCGTGAACTGGCACGCCTTGCCGGATCGTTATTAACCTTTTCACTGGATCACTCAGTCAGCGCGATACCTGCTTACATCCATGATTCACCATCGCAGACGTTTCCACCTTTGTTTACCTTGCTTAACACCTTACTTGAAGCCAGTCTTCCGTCGCGCGTGATCGCACTGGAACTGGACGCGCTGCCCGGCAACCGTTGGAAGGCTGATCTTCACGATCCGCGCTTGCGTGAAGAGGCTGATTTCTACCTGTCGGTACGTTCTTCGCTCGCCGCGCATCTGGTGATAAATCAGCTACCACGGGTGTGCAAAATTGGCGCGCCAGATGATGTCACCCATCTTATCAATGTGGCGCTGAACGGCGTCCCGATCGTGCCTCTGACCCAGGTGCCTGCTGCACTCCCGTTGCGGCTGGAAAATCACTATTTCGCTCTGGATATGCACTGTGCACCTGCCAAAGCCATGCTGGAGTCCGGGTGCTGCATGATTTACGTGCCTGGCACCATGGGTGATTTAAAACCCGAACTTTTTGCGGTATTGCGCGCATGAAAAACGATACGGAAATCAACATAGACGTACTGCTCCGTGATACCTGGCTAACGGTTGTTGAGCTACGACAGGGGACACATGCCCGACGGGGCGTGGCGTTATATCACCACTGTCAGCAACAGGTTGAGTGGGTTCGTCAGACGTTGCTCAATGCAGGGTTCAGCCAGCAGGACGCAGAACATATTACCTATGCCCAGTGTGCGCTGTTGGATGAAACAGTACTAAGCCGGGAGACGCCGGACGACGGGCAAAAGGTCTGGCTGGAAACCCCTCTCCAGGCGCATTTCTTCAATACCCTTCAGGCGGGCGAGTTGCTGTATGAGCGCATACGGCAGGTTCTGCATGAGCCTGCTCCTGTTCCTGCCGTGTTGACCTGTTTTCATCGGGTATTGCTGCTGGGGTTTCGTGGACGTTATCAGGATCCGGTATCGACGGATCGTGAAAAACTGATTGCGATGCTGAGTGAGCGCGTCACCCCGTTTCGAGTTTCGCCGGAGACCGCGTTGCTCAATGCGGCGCGACCCACGCGAAAATTACGCGTGTGGTACTCGCCTCTGTTCTGGTTAAGCACGGCTGTGATTGTTCTTGTTGGTGTGTGGTGGGGGCTTGATAGCTGGCTCGACATGCTGGTGGATGAACTTTTGCCGCCCAGGCAGCGTTGAGGGAGTGCCGAGTGAAAAACACGCACAAACAGGCTGCTCTGCTATGGGGATTGTTGTTGCTTCTCGCGCTGTGGACCGTTTTTTCTCCCGTTTCAACGGCAGTGAAATACAGCCTGGTGGCCGTGGTTGTCATCGGTGCTGCTATCGTCTGCTTCTTCTGGCGGCAGAAAACGCCACAAAAAGGGGGCGATGATAAGTGGTTGGCCTGTCTGCCAGCGGAGGGTTACCAACAGCCCGTCGTGCTGGTCTGTGGTGACGGGGCGAGGCAACTTTTCGCTGACAGCCCGCTGCGGCAGGTTCCTGTCGGGCTCTATCTGCATATCGCTGATGAAGAACAGCTTGTTTCATTAACGGAATCCCTGTTGTCCCGTCGCCCGGCATGGAGTTCACAGATCTGCGTGGCCCGCACGGTGATACCAGTTCAGCATCAGGACATCGCCGTCCTTGCCGGGCAACTGCAGCGTTTTTCCCGAAATCTGGTGCAATTACGGCGCAGGGTGGGTGCGAAGGTGCCATTGATCCTCTGGAGTTATCAGATTGAACCTGCAATAGAGGAATCTTCGCCTTGGTTGATCTGTACCGGACGTGATGTCCTGGTCATGACATCGGACGATGAGAACGCGCCGTCTGAGTGGATTGCTCAGGGCAGTATAGCGACAGGCAGTCAACGGCTGGGCCAGGTACTTCGGGCTGAGAATCTGCTGCTTTGGATGAAGCAAATTGTGATGCCAGCGCTAAACAGGCAGGAGAGCGCAAGTTTACCGCTGGCGGTGGGGGCAGGCTTTGCACCTTCTTTAGCGGAAAAGGACGGCAATCTATGGCAGCAATGGATAACTGACAAAACGTGCCTGACGCCAGATGTATCGCAACAAACCGGTGCCAGAGACGCGTTGCGCTTTCCGGACGCGATGTTGCCGTTACTGCCGCGTCAGTCGGGGCCTGGGCCCGTGCGGCGAGTATGGACGGCCTGGGTGGCAATGACTACCGTCGCCGGGCTTATCGCACTTTGCCTGTCGGCAATGTCGAACCGCAATTTGCTGCGGCAGGTCAGCGATGATCTGCACAAATACACCATTACCCCGATGTCCGACTCGGTGGCCAAAAGCCGTTATTTGTTGGTGCTAAAAGAAGACGCACAGCGGCTGGATGACTATTTCCGCGAAGGAGAACCGCTGCGTCTTGGCTTTGGGCTTTACCCTGGCGAACGTCTACGCCAGCCAGTGCTGCAGGCGATACGTGGCTACCGCCCGCCGGAACCAAAGGGAGAAATTGTATCTGGCGGAGCGGTTCAGACTGTGCGCCTGAACAGTATGGCGCTGTTTGATGTGGGGCAGTCGAGGTTAAAAATCGGCTCGACAAAAGTACTGGTTGAGGCGCTGGTCAATATCAAAGCGAAGCCTGGATGGTTGATCCTGGTTGCTGGTTATACCGATTCCACCGGCGATGAAAAATCCAACCAACAGTTGTCGTTGCGGCGTGCCGAAGCGGTGCGTGACTGGATGTTGCAAACCAGCGATATCCCGTTCACCTGTTTTGCCGTGCAGGGACTGGGCGAAAGCCAGCCTGCGGCGACGAACGATACGCCAGAAGGCAGGGCAACCAACCGGCGTGTCGAAATCAGTCTGGTTCCGCGTTCAGACGCCTGTCAGGACGCGAAACAGCAAATACCGCCGGAGTTGGCGGTGTCTCAATTCAATCAACAAGGAGAGTAATTCTCATGGCTATTCCAGTTTATCTCTGGCTGAAAGATGACGGTGGCGCGGATATCAAAGGGTCCGTCGATGTTCAGGGGCGTGAAGGCAGCATCGAAGTCGTTGCGCAGGAACATACGCTCTACATCCCAACCGATAACAACACAGGCAAACTGACGGGCACCCGTATTCATACCCCGTTTCTTTTCACCAAAGAGATCGATTCGTCCAGCCCCTATCTGTACAAGGCCGTTACCACCGGTCAGACCCTGAAAACCGCTGAGTTCAAATGGTATCGCATCAATGATGCGGGCCAGGAAGTGGAGTATTTCAACACCACGCTTGAGAACGTCAAACTGGTGAAAGTCGCTCCGCTGATGCATGACATCAAAGATCCGGCGAAAGAGAAGCACAACCACCTGGAACGCATTGAATTGCGCTACGAAAAAATCACCTGGACCTACAAAGACGGCAACATCATTCATTCTGATTCCTGGAATGAGCGCCCCTCCGCCTGATAACTGCGGCAGACAGGAAACTGTCTGCCTTCTTACTACGTTTGCTGAATGCCGGATGGAGTCGGCACTGAGCAAACCCTGTCAATCCGCTGATGAAACCAGATGGGCCTGTGGTGATGGCTACGGGCGGTAGCATGGGGAAACGGCGGTTGCAGGAACTGAACATGAATACGTCAAGAAGGGACATCTATGACCGTAAACCACCCCGCGGCGCTGCTGCGCCGTCTTAACCCTTTTTGCGCACATGCGCTGGAAGCGGCCGCATCACTCTGCCAGACCCGTGCGCACGCAGAGATCACCATTGAGCACTTACTGCTGAAACTCCTGGAGCAAGGGGAAGGTGATCTCACCGTTATCTCCCGGCGTTATGAATGGGACCTGGACAGTGCCTGGCAGTCTCTACTGGCGCATCTGGCAACCCTTCCGCGCTCTGTTCATACTCGTCCACGATTATCTGATCAACTCATCACACTGCTGACTCAGGCATGGCTAATTGCCTCTCTTGAGGTTGATGCTCCGCAAATCCGCAGCCAGCACCTGCTGATGGCGCTGACAGAAAAACCTACGTTACTGGCGGCCAATGATCTGTGGATCCTGCTCAGCCTCGGGCGTATGCAACTGGAACGGCTACGTCCCTTGCTTGATGCGCAATCGGAAGAAAACCCGGGGCGGCAACGTCAGGTCAATGAACCGCTTATGGCTGATTTACCCGGCATTGCTGCGAATGAGCCAGGTTTAACCGAAAACGGAAGCAGTGTTAAACACAACGATCAACACCGCGTCGTTCTGGATCGCTTCACGGAGAATCTCACGCAGAAAGCGCGTGATGGTCGCATCGACCCGGTATTTGGCCGCGACACGGAGATCCGCCAGATGGTCGATATTCTCTCCCGACGCCGCAAGAACAACCCCATCCTGGTTGGCGAACCCGGCGTGGGCAAAACGGCGCTGGTGGAGGGACTTGCGCTGCGTATTGCAGAAGGCAATGTGCCGGAGAGTCTGAGAAAGGTCCACATCCATACTTTGGATCTGGGTCTGTTGCAGGCAGGAGCTGGCGTCAAAGGTGAATTTGAACAGCGGCTAAAAAACGTTATTGATGTGGTACAAAAATCACCGGAACCCATGCTGCTGTTTATCGACGAAGCGCATACCCTCATTGGCGCGGGGAATCAGGCGGGCGGCGCAGATGCGGCGAACCTGTTGAAACCTGCATTGGCCCGGGGCGAGCTGCGTACCATTGCGGCTACCACCTGGAGTGAATACAAGCAGTACTTTGAACGCGACGCCGCACTGGAGCGTCGTTTCCAGATGGTGAAAGTGGACGAACCGGACGACGCCACCGCCAGTCTCATGCTCCGTGGCCTGAAAGCGCGCTATGCGCAACATCATGGTGTGCACATCACGGACGACGCGGTTCGTGCGGCGGTAACACTTTCCCGACGTTATCTCACCGGACGCCAGTTGCCGGACAAAGCTGTCGATCTACTGGATACGGCTTCCGCCCGCGTGCGTATGAGCCTTGATACATTACCGGAACCCTTAACGCATATTCGTGCTTCACTCACCGCGCTGGCCTTGGAAAAACAGGCGTTACAGGACGATAGCATGGTGGGAGACTATTCTTGTGGTGAACGGCTTGCGGCTATCGAGCGGGAAGAGAACGCATTGATCGTGCAACTCGATACCCTTGAAACCCAGTATCAACAAGAGCAAGAACTTACCCGACAACTGCTGGCCTGTCGCAGCGACCTCTCGCGTCAGGCGGATATTGTCGCTTTACAGTCACAGCTTCACCTTGTGCAACATTCCAGCCCGCTGCTGGGGCTGGATGTTGATGCCCGAACCGTTGCCACGGTGATTGCCGACTGGACAGGGGTTCCGCTCTCGTCATTGCTGAAAGATGAGCAGACGGCGCTGTTAAGCCTGGAAGAGAATCTCGCAACACGGGTCGTGGGCCAGGATGCCGCGCTGGGTGCTATTGCCCGGCGATTACGTGCCGCGAAAACCGGTCTTACGCCAGAAAACGGTCCACAGGGCATATTCCTGCTGACGGGGCCAAGTGGTACAGGTAAAACGGAAACCGCGCTTGCCCTTGCCGACACCCTCTTCGGCGGCGAGAAATCGCTCATAACTATCAACCTTTCCGAATATCAGGAACCCCATACTGTCTCTCAACTTAAAGGTTCTCCCCCCGGTTATGTGGGGTATGGGCAAGGCGGTGTACTGACCGAGGCTGTCAGAAAGCGTCCCTACAGTGTGGTGTTGTTGGACGAAGTAGAAAAAGCGCACCGCGACGTAATGAACCTGTTCTATCAGGTTTTTGACCGGGGATTTATGCGCGACGGTGAAGGGCGTGAAATTGATTTTCGCAATACGGTCATTCTGATGACCGCCAATCTCGGCAGCGAGCATGTGATGCAGTTGCTGGAAGAGCAGCCTGATGCCACGGAAAGCGAGATGCAGGCATTGCTCCATCCTCTCCTGCGCGACCATTTCCAGCCCGCATTGCAGGCGCGTTTCCAGACGATCATTTATCGCCCGCTCGGCCCTGCCGCGATGCGTGTCATTGTGATGATGAAGCTGGAACAGGTTATTCGTCGCCTGCGTGAACACTACGGCATGGAAACTGAGGTGAGTGAAGATCTCTATGACCAGCTCACCAGCGCATGTTTGCTGTCTGAGAGCGGCGCGCGCAATATCGATAGCCTGCTCAATCAACAAATTTTACCCGTACTGAGCCAGCAGTTGCTGGCACATCAGGCCGCGCAGCAGAAACCTGTACATTTGAGACTGGGCTGGAATGACGATGAGGGTATTTCCCTTGAGTTTGACCTGGACGCAGGAGGCACCGCATGAACGCGCTCAGTTTTGACCACTCCCACCACAAATTAAAAATCCGTGGCCTGAGCAGCCCGCCTGGTGTGCTCTCCTTTGAAGGCCACGAGCATCTGAGCCAGCCGTTCTGTTACGACATTCAGTTCACCAGCCGTGATAAAACCCAGGAGCCGGAAGCGCTGCTGATGCAGGACGGCGCGCTCAGCCTCTGCGCCCCGCCGGTTCAGGGAATGCCGGTACAGGTGCCGCTGCGCACCCTGTATGGCGTTCGTCTCCTAAAGCATACGAAGAAAAATATGGATTGAAATACTTCATCATTTTCAGAAGAAAAATCCTTCGGAAAGAGATTCTTTCATATCTACTAGCAATGTTTGCCTTTTTTATTTAATAATAAAAAGTACATTATGATAACGTTAATATAATATTTTAAATAAGGTACTGAAGTTCGCTCCGGATATTGAAATGAAAAAATATATTTTTCTCCCTTATCTTTTGCCATGCATTTTTTGTTGCGTTATAAATGCAGCAGAAAGTAAAGTTCTGGTATTTCCTTTGGATGTTACTCAATTGAGATACAGGCAGGCATTAGATATGAAAACATTGTTTGATAATTGTTCCTTTGTTGTCGAAATCCCCCCAAAATACAAGAGAAGACCTAATAATTTTAATCAACAAGAAGTCAGTATTCCAGTTAAAGGCGATAATTTTGGTTCGCCAAATATGGAAGTAGGTGTGCATTATTATGCGATTGGTAGTTTTGGTTATGATCATAATACTTTTAAATTGATCATTTATAACAAACCAGGGAAGCAGATACTCCCTTGCTTAATGTGCAACTCAATAGTTATGCTCAGGATGGTAATTTAGTCGATGCTTTATTGTTGGATAGTGTTTTTTGCTATGAAGATATCGTTCGATTTTCTGATTTTGTTATTAATGCTGATTATACGGTAAATATTGATGGCAACGTCCTTTATAAGTATGAAGATGATATGGTGGTGAAAAACAAAAGACCAGTTAGCCAAGTTTATCTAAAAGAAAAGTATATAATAAAAAATGGTCGATTTGAATTAATAAGTAGAATGAAAAGAAAGGTGGAGTAGTGCTATATGTTTTTGATTAATGTCATATGTATTTAATAAGGTTGCAGGAAAACGATAATTATTGTTATTCTGAATTAGATAGTTTAGTCGATATCGAATATTTTATGAGGCAATATAATTTAAATGGAAGGATAGACGGGTGTATTTTAATATAAGAGCAAAAATAGTTACTGAGAAATAAATCTTATAAAGTATTTTTAAGTCTATGCAATTTAAGTTTGTGTCATAAATTCATTTGGGAGGCTTTTGAACACATTTTTTTGCAGTAATGATTATTCTTATTGATTTTGTTTTAATTTATTTGTTGGATTGCGGCTATTGTCGTGGGGAGCTGGACTATTATGATGCTGTTAGTAATGAAAATGTTACATATTACTTGCGCTCACTGTTGTAGTTCGATTTTTGATTGTTATTTTTAATGCAGTACTGCTGTTTTCAAGTTCTCGGCTCTTAATGAATGGTGGTTATCCGGGTAGGAAAATTAAGTTTTATCTTTTGTATGTGATTTATTTATTCAATATTGTAAATGGCTTATTGTTTTCTATTAAAAATTACATAAGAAATTATATTGAAGTTTTTGAATTAAATGTGTTTCCGTTCTTGATTATGAAATATGGTGTAGTTGTCAATCTTATTTATATCTTCCCTTTAGTAATGTCTATGGCGGCTTTTATTATATTAATTTACTTTACAAAGAAACAGTCGTGCCTTTTACTAAAGTAGGCTTGAGGGAGGGGGCAGTTTGTCGTTGAAATATATGATCCGTGACAACAAATCATATGGAGAAATCCTGGTTGGTAGTGTATTGCGAAAAAACTAAGGATATTTATGAGAATTATTGTGTATATACTGTCCTTGATTGCGTCTAGTGGCTTTACACATAGTAAAGAGATGGATGTCAACATTAAAATATTGATGCTTGAATCATCCCGGTATCTAGACGATGGGGCAGACGATAAATTACTAAGATCAGCATGTCTAAAATGGCAACTTAGTACTGATGATATAAACAAGATATTCAATATTAGTGAGAGGTTTTCCAGTCATCAACGTATTGTCAGAGATTTTTATTGGTTGCCTTGTGAGATTAGTGGGAAACTTATTGCTAATGGTATCGAGTGGTCCTTTATTATCAATTCGGCTGCCACGGCAGTTTGGGAAAATGATAATGATGTAATATATTGGGGGTGCAGCAATGTAGAATGTGAATCATTTTTCCTTTTGCCATATGACGGGATGCGTGGGTTTTAATATTTATATAAATGAAGTTGTTATCTTTCCTTATATTTTATAAGCCACTCATGAAATTATTTCGCTGTATACAGAACGACGATCTTTCTCACGGACTGGAGGAATGAAATGGACATCCCGACTCTTAATTTTGACCACTCCCACCACAAATTAAAAATCCGTGGCCTGAGCAGCCCGCCTGATGTGCTCTCCTTTGAAGGCCGCGAGCATCTGAGCCAGCCGTTCTGTTACGACATTCAGTTCACCAGCCGTGATAAAACCCTGGAGCCGGAAGCGCTGCTGATGCAGGACGGCGCGCTCAGCCTCTGCGCCCCGCCGGTTCAGGGGATGCCGGTACAGGTGCCGCTGCGCACCCTGTATGGCGTCATCACTGGCTTTAAACAGCTTTCCACCTCGCGCGATGAAACACGCTATGAAGTGCGCCTTGAGCCCCGGCTGGCGCTGCTCGCCCGCAGCCATCAGAACGCCATTTACCAGAATCAGAGCGTGCCGCAGATTGTCGAGAAAATCCTGCGTGAGCGCCACGGGATGCTCGGCCAGGACTTCGTTTTCACCCTGACGGGGGAATATCCGTCGCGCGAACAGGTGATGCAGTACGGCGAGGACGACCTGACGTTTATCTCCCGGCTGCTGTCGGAGGTGGGGATCTGGTTCCGGTTCAGTACCGACGTGCGGCTGAAAATCGAAGTCATTGAGTTTTATGACGACCAGAGCGGCTATGAACGCGGCCTGATGCTGCCACTGCGCCACCCTTCTGGGCTGAGCGACAGCGGCACGGAATCTGTCTGGGGGCTGAACACGGCATATCATGTGGTGGAAAAAAGCGTCACCACGCGGGACTACAACTACCGTGACGCGACCGCCGATATGACGTCGGCGTTTGATGCGACGGGCGGGGACAGCACCACCTGTGGCGAAGCCTGTCATTACGCGGACAACTTCCTGACGGCAGGCGACCCGGACACACCGGAAAGCGGGTCGTTTTACGCGCGTATCCGCCACGAACGTTACCTTAATGACCGGGCCATTCTGCAGGGGCTGAGCACCAGCGCCCTGCTGATGCCGGGGCTGGAGATAAAGGTACCGGATGAAGACGCCCCGGCGGTGTTCCGCAGGGGCGCATTGATAACCGGGCTGACCGCCAGCGCAGCCCGCGATCGCAGCTATGAACTGACGTTTACCGCCATACCTTATTCGGAACGCTACAGCTTTCGCCCGGCGCGCATCGCGAAGCCGGTGATGGCCGGAACGCTGCCCGCGCGGGTGACCAGCACAACGGCAAACGACATCTACGCCCATATCGATAAAGACGGGCGCTACCGGGTGAACCTCGATTTTGACCGCGAAGCCTGGAAGCCGGGTTACGAGAGCCTGTGGGTGCGGCAGTCCCGCCCTTATGCAGGTGATACGTACGGACTGCACCTGCCGCTGCTGGCGGGTACGGAGGTCAGCATCGCGTTTGAGGGAGGCAACCCGGACCGGCCCTATATCGCGGGGGTGAAGCATGATTCCACCCACCCCGACCATGTGACGATTCAGAACTACAAGCGCAACGTGCTGCGTACCCCGGCAAACAACAAGCTGCGCCTTGATGACGAGCGCGGCAAAGAGCATATCAAAATCAGTACGGAGTACGGCGGCAAGAGCCAGCTCAATCTCGGCCATCTGGTGGATGCGGGAAAACAGCAGCGCGGGGAAGGTTTTGAGCTGCGCACGGACATGTGGGGCGCCATCCGGGCGAAAAAGGGGATATTCATCAGCGCCGACGGTCAGGAGCGGGCGCAGGGGCAGGCGCGGGAGATGGCGGCGGCGATGGGGATACTGAGCGGTGCACAGTCGCAAATGGCGTCTCTGTCGGCGGATGCGGAAACGGCGAATGCTGACCCGGCAGACCTTGCGTCGCAGGTGACGTTGCTGGAGGAGCGTGTAAAAGAACTGACGCAGGCGGTGGTGCTGTTAAGCGGTCCGAAAGGTGTGACCCTGGCCAGCGGTGAACATATGCAACTGGCAGCGGCCAGGAGTCTCGAAATGAACGCTGGCAATAATGCCGATATTGGGGTGATAAAAAACCTGTTTATTGGTGTGGGGCAGGCCCTGAGTGTATTTGTACGCAAAGCGGGGATTAAGCTGTTTGCCAATAAAGGTGCGATCTCACTACAGGCGCAGAACGACCTGATGGAATTACTGGCGAAAAAATCGATAGAGATCACCAGCACGGAAGATGAGATCATTATTACCGCGAAGAAGAAAATCACGATCAACGGTGGCGGAAGTTATATCCGTCTGGATCCCTGCGGAATAGAAGCCGGTACGCAAGGTGAATATAACGTCAAGGCAGGATATTACGGGCGTAAGCCGGGGGAAGTTAAGACGCCCGATATTAAGATTATGCCTAAAATCGTGGACAGGGCATTAGATTTTGATGAGCAATTCCAGTTGTTTGATAGTACTGGAGAGCGAGTGCTTGGAAATGTTAATTATAAAATAGTTAGTTCATCGGGTGAGATATGGGAGGGGATCACAGATGAGCATGGATTTACTGAGAGGGTGTTTACCGAGAATGAGTCAGGTTTGTCAATTACGTATAATTCAAAATGAGATTGATTTATGACTTCAAGAACGCAACGAGCTGTTAATGCTGGACGGACTAATGATATTCAAGGGACTATTGTTCGGGTAATTTCAGCACCATCCTCAATCAGTTGGATAAGTCCGGAGGATAATTCTACTTTCAATATTGGATGTGATGCAACTTTTCCTGAAATAATTTTTGAATTCTATTCTGATATGCCACCACCATACTTGTGGAACTGGGAAATTAAGTGGGAAGCTAAAAGTAGTGGCCTACGAGAGAGGGCTAGACGTGGAAGAGTTATTAGGACTTTTTCTAAGGCTGGGGATTTTTCTTCAACAGAGAAAAGGTGGCAACTGAATGTTGGAGAGGAAATTATAGGAGGGGATTTAACTGTTAGTGTAAATGTTGGCGGGGAGCTAATTCGTAGAACTGTTAAAATTAGAGGGGAAAATCCATCAGCGGAAGATGTCTCATCTTATATTAATAGCATTGAAAACCTTGAAGGATTTGATAAATTGCTTGAGCAGGAAACAAGGAATAAGCATTTTATCAATTTTGATAATGAACCTGTAGTTGCATTTGATGGTGGGTATGGGATAACTCAGATGACTAATCCTATCCCTACATATGAGCAGGTGTGGAATTGGAAGAAAAATATAGATGGAGGTTCTGACCTATATATACAAAAAAGGAAAAATGCTCAAAATTATCTCGGTAAGGATGGAAGAACTTATACAGAAGAGCAATTGCAACATGAAACAATTAGCCGTTGGAATGGTGGCGCATACCATGAATGGAATGAAAGTGAGCAACAATGGCAAAGGAAGAGTAACATTTTGTGTGATTCTCAAACAGGAAATATAGGATGGGATACTACAAATCCATCAAATCAAGATAGAACAGAAGAAGAATTACATGATCGGGATCATGAGCAGTACAGTATGGGAGGTGCGGGACAGGATGATGAGCATCCGTGGCGATATTCTGGGGTTTGCTATGCGGATCATGTCATTGATTAACATTGTGTTTTTTTTAATAAATACTCAAATGGCATATTCAAGAAATGCCCATTCTCTGCAGGTATTATCTGATGTTGATCCTGTACTGAATTTTTTTTCATTAGAAAATAATTTATTTTTGGTTAATACAAGAGATATTTTTTTCTATAAAAAGATCGGCACTGTCAATGGAATACGCTATTTTGTCTTTTTTGAAAAAAAACCGAGTAACGTTGGCACACCTGAGGGGTTCTGTGGATCTGGTAATGAAATTTGGCTGAATCTTTATAAAGTAGGTGAAAAAGCTAGTACTTTTATTGACCAGGTTTTGATCAGCAGTTGTAAGGAAAGCTTTTCAATGGATAGTTTGGAATCTGGAGCGGGAAATAGTGAAAGTGATTATAGCTCTTTTTCATGGAATTCATTGGGGTTCAATATTAAATGGTTTTCTAAATATGACCAGAAAGGGATGGTTGTTGATAGTACAAATTATATAATAGAGAGTGAAGGTCTGTCTAAAAAAGATATTCTTCGTCCTGTGATTTATGAAAGATAATTATGACTGTTTTAATTATTATATGGCTGTATTTGGCAAGGGTAATTTTTTATAGTTTTCATTGTCTTTTTTCCTATTGTTTTTTAATGACGAAATTATATAGCGCAGGGTCATGAAAAGGAAAGGGTATTATTTATGGTGATGCAAAGAGGTTTGGTGGGAGAGTATGTTTATCAGATTTTTTTGATTGAAGATAATCATAGTGGTTTTTATACAAGAAGTAGGTGAAATTTACATGGTAATAAGTAGGTGTGATTTTTATTTTAATGGATACTGTATGTAGTTCATATATTTTTTGTTTTTTTAATGATTATTTGAAATAAAAATGGATATTATTATGTCGGTTCGTCTTAATACTATTCCTGATGCAAAGGATTACCCCAAAAAAACTGGTTGTGTTAAATGGATAATGGTTTCTCTGTTGCTGCCACCTACAGTTTTAGTGTCAGTGTTTCTTCCATTTAGAAATGAATTTGCAATAAGTGGTTGGTACTTTTGGGGGGCAGTTTCCGGTATTTTCATTTTTATATGGTCACTCGCCGTATCAGTCTATTGGTTGGTTTTTATAACACAATGTATCCGAGTGGAGGCGTGGAATAAGCGTCGTGAAGAAGTGATTTTACGGGAAACTCAACGGGGGCGACGTGCGTTGCAAATATTAAACCTTTCTTTGCACACGGCAATGAACGGTGATTCTTTAGTTGAAACCACGATGAACTTTTTGACCCGCCAGTCGCGGTTAAGTACTTATTCTGTACTGCGTGGTGAAAATATGGTTCGCCGTAGTGTAATTCCAGTGTTAACGGATCAACCCATAACCAGTCGTTTACCGGAAATTATTTCCCGTCTTTTCAGTGACATCAAACCCCAACTATGTCGATTACCCGATGATTTTCACATCAACGTGTTTTTTGAGATTAATACATCACTCTCCGTGCCAATTGTTATAGATATCTGCAAGGACGAGTGGCAAAAAGCCGGATTTTCCAGAACATGTTTATTTTCAAATTTCGCGAGGGGATTAGCTGTCATAGACGACTGGCTTGATAACGACATTCACAAAAAAGCTGTTTTGCTGGTTATTTCCTTACATTTGGAACCAGAGCAACCAGAACTCACTGCTGAGTCTGCCTGCGCTTTGTTGATGGCTAACAGGTTAACTCAACAGGCAATTACACCACTGGCACTGTTGCATCGCCCTGAGCGACTTATTGACACAACCGCCATGGTCGAAGGGATTAAACAGGCGCTTGACTGGATGCCTGTAAGACCTGATGCCCTGTCGGGTACGTGGACTGCGACGTTGAATGCGGAACAGCGGGTTGCCTTGCTGTCACTTAACGAGCCATTTATTCAGGAAGCTTCGCTCTATGAACTTGACGCTTTTCTGGGGCGTTCAGACATGGCTGCACCGTGGTTATCAATTGCAGCTGCCACACTGGCAGCAATGCATTTACACCAACCCCAGTTGGCGCTTAGTGGCGAACAGGGCGGGGATTCTTTGTGGGCGGCGGTGGTATCACCGCATGCTTTAGCTCAGGAGGCATCATAGTGGTTACGGAATTAAACCGTCTTCGGCCTCGTTCGTTCTCTCGGCCGATAATGTTTTTCACCGTTACGGTAGTCATTGCGTTATGTACGTTAATTTACCGTAAACCTATGCTCGTGGGAGTCGAGTCGGGCAGCCTACAGCAGACATACTGGATGGCGGGTGTGATTGCGGGCGGCCTGATTTTTCTCATCATTATGGGCGCTTACAATTTGTTAAACCGCCACTTGGCTATACAAGATTTTGAAATTCGCAGACAGCTTGCTGCCGGGGATGACTATCGGCCTGTGACGGAGAAAAAAGTAGATAATTGTAATCCGGTATGGGGGGAAATGGCTTCTTTCGTACGCACCCGCTACGGCTTCTTCTGGCGCTATAAAATCCGTCTGCTCCTGATTATCGGTGAGCCCGCCGAAGTGGAATCCATCGCACCGGGTTTAACAGAACAGCACTGGCTTGAAGGCGACGGTATCGTACTGATCCATGGCGGCAGAGCGTTAGCCGAACCGGAGGCCGAACTGTTGGCGTCATTGCGAAAACTGCGCCGCCACAGCCCACTGGATGGGGTTGTCTGGCCGCTGACGGCGAAACAGAGCCAGCAGAGTGCGCAAATGGATAAGGCCTGGCGCGGGCTGACCGACAGCGGAAAACGACTCGGGTTTCAGGCCCCGCTCTATTTGTGGCAGATCTGCGACGATGGCGGTTATCAGACCGAACGCACCACACAGGCGGTGGGATGCCTGCTGCCTGAACATTGCACGGCAGAACATCTGGCTTCCATGCTGGAAGCGCAAACCCCACAACTAACAGAGCAGGGGATGCAGCAGTTACTGCGCGATAATCGCCACGATTTCCTGTTGCGCCTGGCACATTCCCTGCAAAAAGAGGGCGTTGCTCACTGGCAAAACACATTGAAACCACTGTTGTCGGGTGGAGCTTATTCCCTCTCATTGCGTGGCCTGATGTTCAGTCCGAAGCATGTGGCCGGAGCAGATACCGCGCCTCATGCCTGGCTCCCCTCTCCGGTATGGGCGGGGATTACGGATGATAAGGTCCGGGGTCGTAAGGTGGGATTCCCGTGGGCACATGCAATGATGGCAATGCTGGGCATAATGGTGATGGTGTGGGGAACCGGGCTTCTGACGTCTTTTTTGACCAACCGCATGCTGATTCAGGATACCGCCGCGCAGACAGCGCACGCACTGAACACTCGCCTGCCGCTTTCAGAACAACTGATAGCACTGCATACATTACAGAGCGAACTGGAGCGCCTGCAATACCGCGTTCGTCACGGTGCGCCGTGGTATCAGCGTTTCGGACTGGAGCGTAACACGCAATTGCTTGATGCGGCATTTCCCGGTTATGCGCAGGCTGCCAACCGTCTGGTGCGCGATGTGGCGCTCTCACATCTGCAACAGCAGCTAAACGCCTTTGTCGCCCTGCCTCCTGATAGCCCTCAGCGGACGGCAACAAGTGAGCAGCGATATAAACAGCTTAAAGCGCTGCTGATGATGTCCCGTCCGGAAAAAGCGGATGCGGCCTTTTTCAGCGCCACGCTGATGGCCGATGGTCTGCGCTATCCAGGGGGGGCGGAAGGTCTCTCGCAGAGTATCGTCCCTTCGCTACTTGCCTTCTGGGCCACGAATCTGGCTGAACATCCGCAATGGAAGGCGGCGTTGCAACCGGAACTGACCGCCACCGTGCGAAAAATCCTGCTGCGCCAGATTGGCGTACGCAATGCGGAAAACTCGCTCTACCAGAATGTGCTGAAACAGGTTTCCCGAAACTATGCAGATATGACGCTGACGGATATGACCAGCGACACCCAGGCCGATGCGCTTTTTAGTACTGAGCAGATCGTACCGGGGATGTTCACCCGCCAGGCGTGGGAAGGGCAGGTAAAAGAGGCGATAGAGCAAGTTGTGGCGGCCCGACGCGAAGAAATTGACTGGGTGCTCAGTGATCGCGAGAAGGGCGCGTCATCCGATGTATCGCCGGAGACGCTACGCGCCCGACTCACAGAGCGTTACTTCACCGACTTTGCCGGAAGCTGGCTCTCTTTTCTTAACAGCCTTCGCTGGAAAAAGGAAGGCACGCTCTCCGGTGTACTCGATCAACTGACACTCATGGCTGATGCTCACCAGTCGCCGCTCATTGGCCTGATGGATACGCTGGCGTGGCAGGCGGCAACGGGGCGACCGAACCGTGGATTGTCGGATTCATTGACGACATCGGCAAAGGCACTCTTTAACGGCGAAGATCAAGGCCGTCAGGACGAAACGCCTCCCGGCCCGCTGGATAAAACCTTTGCCCCGCTGCTCCGACTGACGGGGGAACGCGCTGCCGGTAGCGGAGACGCGACGCTCAGTCTGCAGACTTATCTGACGCGCGTTAGCCGTGTGCGGCTCAAACTGCAACAGGTCATCAACGCCCCGGATCCGCGGGAAATGACGCAACAACTGGCGCAGACGGTGTTTCAGGGTAAAACCGTCGATCTTACTGATACCCGCGACTATGGTCGTCTGGTTGCCGCCAGTCTCGGAGAGGCATGGAGCGGCTTTGGTCAGGCGCTGTTTGTTCGCCCGGTTGAGCAGGCATGGCGACAGGTGCTGACACCCGCGGCGGAGAGTCTCAATCGGCAGTGGCAGCGTGCCATTGTCAGCCAGTGGGAACAGGATTTTGCGGGGCGCTACCCCTTTAGTGCCACGCAGAATGATGCCTCGTTGCCTTTGCTGGCGCAGTACCTGCGCGACGGTGGCCGCATCCATCAATATCTCGCCACGCACCTTGGTGGCGTGTTGAGACGCGAAGGGCGAGACTGGGTGACCGATGCCACGAACACACAGGGTTTGGTAGTAAATCCGGCGTTTTTGCGTTCCCTGAATCAGCTTGGCGATATCACGGATGCCGCCTTTGCCAGCGGAGATGCCGGAATACATTTTGATCTGAGAGCCAAACCCGCGCGCGATGTGATGAAAACGCAACTGACGGTTGACGGGCAAATACTGGAATATTTCAACCAGAAGGAGCGCTGGCAGCGCTTTACCTGGCCTGGTGAGCAGTGGCACCCCGGTGCGTCGCTGAGCTGGACCAGCACGCAGAACAGCGAGCGTATTTTTGCAGATTACCGGGGAAGCTGGAGCCTCATCCGCTTACTGGAACAAGCGGAAGTTACACAACTGGACAGCAGCAGCTACAAAGTGCTGTGGCGCGCCCCGGACGGCCTCCCGTTGCATTACCTGATGCGCGTTGAGCAGGGAAAAGGGCCGATGGCACTGCTGGCACTGAGAAATTTTCGCCTGCCACAGCAGATCTTCCTGACCGGGAACGTCATGGCAGAGTCGCAAGAACAGGGAGAGCACGAGGATGAGTGAGTTGCTACAGCAGTTAACCCGTAGCTGTTTTAGCGATGGCGATGTCCTGCAGGCTGCGCGCGAGCAGACCGCGTTATGGCAGAAATGGTTATTGCCAGTAAAAGAAGACGCACCCGTTGGCGAAGACCCGGGCTATCACGACGATTTTCTGCTTATGCGCGATGAGATGAACAAGCTGTCGGGCGCAGACACCGCATTGATTTGTACGCTGGCGGAATCCCTCATTCTGACTCAGGCAAAAGATCTGCGTATCGTGACCTATTACATCTGGGCACGGCTACATCGCGACGGCGAGCGTGGCTTAGCTGAGGGGCTGGCGTTGCTGGCCGGGCTGGTTGAACGCTTTGGTACCGCGCTACTACCCTCCCGCCCGTCGAGCCGAAAACTGGTGCTTGAGTGGCTGGCCGGAGACAAAATTCTTGATAGCCTGGCGCGATTTCCGGAAGTGGCAAAGGCGGATTTTTGCAGGATCATCGCTGCGCTGAATTTGCTATCAGTATCATTTGCAGCATGGACAGAAGACCAACAGCCGCCTTCGCTGATGCCGCTTATTCACGCGTTGGAGTCACGTCTGGCGCAATCGGGCGGGATGAATGCCGTTGTACCTCAAAATAGCGCGGCCCTCTCGCCGCCTGTCGCTTCTTCCCTTATCGACTCGCCGTCGTTGCAGGTTATTCATTCCGGACGCGATTTGCTGGATCAGGCCAAAACGCTGTCCCGTTATCAACCTGTTCCCACTAGAGGCTGACCCGCTGCATCTCTCTCCGCTGGAAAACGAGTATCTCCTGCGACCCATGCGTATCCAGGATGGGCATACTGAAATCTATTCTGTTGATCGAATCGTCTCCTCACGCCACACCGGCAATCAGGCGTATGTCCCGTTTTCCAGTTTTCGCCATCGGGGCGGCATGTTGCGTCACGATGCCCCCGAACGCTATTACCACACGCGGGTGAAGCGTGGCCCCTCGGGGCTGCATGATAGCTGGTTGATTTTGGGGGGCGATGGGTTTGACGCGGACAGGCTTCTGGAAGATGAAACCTTGTCACTGAGCCTGACGGGCACCAACGGCCAGCTTCCGCGCAAGGCGTTGCAAAGCACGCTTCTGGACACCCCCCTCCATGCGGCGCAAAACAATCTGCGGGTCCGTAATCTCTGCGCGCCGACGCAGCCTTGTTATCCCCCTTCGCGTGACCGTTTCCACTGGCGGGTACTCAGTCATCTTGGCTCAAACTTTCTGTCGATGATGGATAACGCGGAGATCCTGCGCGGCACGCTGGCGCTCTATGACTGGACGGAGAGCGAGATGAATCGCCGTCGTCTTGAGGCGATTGTTGATGTTCAGCACCATCTCATTCAGCGTTTCGAAAAAGGCTTTCTGCTGCGCGGAGTGGACATTCAGGTCACCCTCGACAGCAAAGGTTTCGCCGGGGAGGGGGATAATGGCGTTTCTGGATATCTTCAACCACCGTTTTACCACGCAATACTACCGCATCTGGCGCAAATACAACTACCCGGCGTCGTTTGAACCGGGGGCAAGGGATGCGATTTCACGTTGCCTGCTGGGGCTCATTGGTTTGGGTATTCCCGGTAGCGAAAACCATATCGCCACGCCCGTTTCGCGTTTTCTGGCACTGTTGAGTGTGATGCGCCTGCCAACGCGTACAGCGGAAGGCATGACAGCGTTAGTGGCACTGCTTGCGCCAAAGACCCAGGCAACGGTGACACCACACGATCCGCAGTCTGTTGTACTGCAAACGCGGGCCTGCCTGTCCCGAACGTCCCGCATTGACCTGACAACGCGCGCTCTGTTGGGGCGAACCGGCACGGACGTTAACAGTCAACTGTTACTGCAACTCTATACCGAAGAGGCTGACGAAGTGCGCGGATGGCTGCCGGGAGGGCCGTTGCATACCGATCTTCTGGTGCTGCTGCGTGTATATCTTGGCTGGCGTTGCCAGGCGCGGCTACAGCTCACGCTTCCGGTCAGCCTGCTGCCGGCGGCACAGCTAGGGAAACAGCGCGTTCAGATTGGCCTAACCGGCATTTTACGAGCCTCAGGTTCCGCGCCAGACACCGGGACTGTAACGGTGAAACTTGGCCGCTATCAGGAACTCATGCCAGGTTCAACACGATGGGACAAGGAGAGAATCACGCATGTTCATTATCCACTGTAAGCGCCGGGCGTTGGCCTGCGCGATGGCGTTGTCAGTTTTCCTGACAGGCTGCGGGCTGGGGCAAAAGGTGATTGAGGGTTCGAAAAGTATGGCGAGCGCTATCTTCTATAAACAGATCCATACCTTGCATCTGGATTTCATCTCGCGTGGCGCGCTCAACACGGACGCGCAAGACACGCCGCTTTCCACCATGGTGCATGTCTGGCAACTCACATCGCGCACCCGCTTTGATAAAGCAGATTACGACACCTTGCTCATGCAGGAAGAGTCGGCACTCAACGGCGATGTTCTGGCGGAACATTCAGTCTGGATTAAACCCGAGGGTGCGGTTTCGCTGGATGTGCCGCTCGATAAAGAGACGCAGTTTATTGCCATTGCCGGGCAGTTTTATCAGCCGGATGAAACGCGTAATAGCTGGCGTTTGATCCTGAAACGGGACGAGTTGGATGCGGATAAACCCCGCACTATCGAGCTTCTGCGCAGCCAGTTAACGCTGCTTCCTGTGCAGGACAATTAATCCATGCCGACGCCTTCTTTATACGAAATGTTGATGTCTGGCTTCAGTGGCGAATTACCGCTGGAACAGGTCGGCGAGCGGGACCAACTTATCCTTTCCGTGATGGACAACATGCAGCGCATTATCAATTGCCGGGCGGGTACGCTGGCGCACCTGCCGGATTACGGGTTACCGGATCTTAGCGTGATACATCAGGGAATGACGGCGGGTATTCACGGGTTAATACGCCAGATTGAGGAGACGCTGCGCCGTTATGAACCTCGCCTGAGTCAGCTCCGCGTGGAGCTACTGCCGCAACCGCGTCCCGGACATCTGAATTACCTGATTCATGCCGAACTTCCCGCCAGGGGATGGATCCGTTTTGACGGGGTCTTCTCGCCGGAAGGGCGGATAGTCCTGCGTCATCTTAAGCAACAGGAGCGTGCATAACCTATGACGGACCATTCGTTATTTATCAGCCAGTTTCGTGTGGGTGGCGATCCCTGTACCTTTCGCGAAGCGGGCGAATTACAGGCCGAAATGGGTAAACTCACCCATCCGGCGCGCCCGGACGTGGACTGGCGTCGGGTCGAATCGTTGTGTCTGGCGTTGTTCAGACAAAATGGCGTGGAACTGCAAACACTGGTCTGTTACATCCTGGCCAGAACAAAGCAGCAGGGGCTGGTGGGTATGACCGAAGGGCTGGAGGCGTTACAGACACTGATGACGCGCCACTGGGACGATTTCTGGCCCGTGCAGGTACATTCAAGAGTCACTCTGCTCAGTTGGCTGGCGGAAAAGATACAGCAGTCGCTACGGACAATGGAGGTTCAGTATCAAGCGTTGGCGCGGGTCTATCGCTGTGAGCAATACCTGGCTGAACTTGAAAAAGTACTACGTCAGTGCGAACTCTGGCATCTGACCCGAATGGATATCGTTGCCGGTCAGTTGCGTAATGTCGCGCTGCGACTGGAGCGGCTCACGCCGCAGGAGACAGAAGCAGGCGTAACGCCGATAACCGCAAGCGCCATAGCGCCCTCCGAACCTGAAGAGATTGCGCCACGTGTCGCACCGCCAGCGCGGCAGACAACGGTCACGCTATCCCGACGTTCATGGCCGATGTTTTTTGCCGGAATGATGACCGCAGTGTGTTTGAGCGGTGTCGGGGTTGGGGTATGGACATTTCTGAATCAACCTGATTTACGGGAACGAGAGCGCAATGCGCTGCCGGTTTCTGAGTTGTCTCATTACGCGCAGGCACAGAAGCAGTTGCAGCGCCTTTCTCAGCAACTGGATGCCCTTGATGAACGTAAAGGGAAATATTTAACCGCATCGGAACTGAAATCAGCCGTTTTCGCGATTCGCCAATCCCTGCAAACGCCACCGCTGGAAGAACTGCTTCGGCAACTGGATGAACAGACGCGATCGGGGGAGGTGGCGCCTGCGCTGATCGTACAAATCGAGACCCGATTTCAACAATTGCTCAACCGCTATGCCCTGTTAAGCAACCCTCGTGCGAACAACTGTACGGTCCGGAGACATGGCAGACAGGTGTTCGGAGACATGGTGAACACTTTTTAACACCCTTTACCCATGATGATCGACCTCTTTTTCAGGTCGATCATCCCCACTTTCGTGCTGTACCACCAC
>NZ_JBEULY010000028.1:0-37227 GCF_040578655.1 Phytobacter sp. RSE-02
TAATGCCGGGCGACAACATCAAAATGGTTGTTACCCTGATCCACCCGATCGCGATGGACGACGGTCTGCGTTTCGCAATCCGTGAAGGCGGCCGTACTGTAGGCGCGGGCGTTGTAGCAAAAGTTCTCGGCTAATCGCTGATAACATTTGACGCTAAGCGTAAGAAAAGGGCATCATTTGATGCCCTTTTTGCACGCTCTCGAATCAGAACCTGGCTCATCAGTGATTTTTTTTGTCATAATCATTGCTGAGACAGGCTCTGTAGATGGCGTTAAATCCGAAACGCGCCAGAGCATTTCGGTTTGGTTGCCTCGCCTATGCGGGGCAAAAATGTTTGTCTGATTCTTGTAACAGGTTGGTTTATGAGTGCGAATACCGAAGCTCAAGGGAGCGGGCGCGGCCTGGAAGCGATGAAGTGGGTTGTTGTTGCTGTTCTGTTGCTCGTAGCGATCGTTGGCAACTACCTTTATCGTGACATGATGCTGCCGCTGCGTGCGCTGGCCGTTGTGATTCTGATTGCTGCAGCAGGTGGTGTCGCGCTGTTGACGACGAAGGGTAAAGCGACCGTTGCGTTTGCCCGCGAAGCGAGAACTGAAGTCCGTAAGGTAATTTGGCCTACTCGCCAGGAAACATTGCACACCACATTGATCGTAGCTGCGGTAACTGCGGTTATGTCACTTATTCTGTGGGGACTGGATGGTATTCTGGTTCGCCTCGTTTCCTTTATCACTGGCCTGAGGTTCTGAGATGTCTGAAGCTCCTAAAAAGCGCTGGTACGTCGTTCAGGCGTTTTCCGGTTTTGAAGGCCGCGTAGCGACTTCGCTGCGTGAGCACATCAAATTACACAATATGGAAGAGTTGTTTGGCGAAGTTATGGTGCCGACCGAAGAAGTGGTCGAAATCCGTGGCGGCCAGCGTCGTAAAAGCGAGCGTAAATTCTTCCCGGGTTACGTACTGGTCCAGATGGTCATGAACGACGCAAGCTGGCACCTGGTGCGCAGCGTTCCGCGCGTAATGGGCTTCATCGGCGGTACTTCCGATCGTCCGGCGCCGATCAGCGATAAAGAAGTTGATGCGATTATGAACCGCCTGCAGCAGGTGGGTGATAAGCCGCGTCCTAAAACGCTGTTCGAACCAGGTGAAATGGTCCGCGTTAACGATGGTCCGTTTGCTGACTTCAATGGTGTGGTCGAAGAAGTTGACTACGAGAAGTCCCGCCTGAAAGTTTCTGTTTCCATTTTTGGTCGTGCGACCCCGGTGGAGCTGGACTTTAGCCAGGTAGAGAAAGCCTAAAAAAAGGCGATCAAATGTTGCACAAGGCGCGAAGTTGGCATACAATTTCGCGCCTTTTGATTTTATGGGTCCCGTACCCGTAAAACGAATTTAAACACGGGGAGCCCTTCCGGGCGCTATAACCCAAACGAGGAATTTAGAATGGCTAAGAAAGTCCAGGCCTACGTCAAGCTGCAGGTTGCAGCTGGCATGGCAAACCCGAGCCCACCGGTTGGTCCGGCTCTGGGTCAGCAGGGTGTTAACATCATGGAATTCTGTAAAGCGTTCAACGCGAAAACTGATTCCATGGAAAAAGGTCTGCCGATTCCGGTTGTTATTACCGTTTACGCTGACCGTTCTTTCACTTTCGTTACCAAAACGCCTCCGGCAGCAGTTCTGCTGAAGAAAGCGGCTGGTATCAAGTCTGGTTCCGGCAAGCCGAACAAAGACAAAGTGGGTAAAATTTCCCGCGCTCAGCTGCAGGAAATCGCGCAGACCAAAGCTGCCGACATGACTGGTGCCGACATTGAAGCGATGACTCGCTCCATTGAAGGTACTGCACGTTCCATGGGCCTGGTAGTGGAGGACTAAGAAATGGCTAAACTGACCAAGCGCATGCGCGTGATCCGTGACAAAGTTGATGCGACCAAACAGTACGACATCAACGAAGCTATCTCTCTGCTGAAAGAGCTGGCCACTGCTAAATTCGTAGAAAGCGTTGATGTTGCTGTTAACCTCGGCATCGACGCGCGTAAATCTGATCAGAACGTACGTGGTGCAACTGTACTGCCGCACGGTACTGGCCGTTCCGTTCGCGTAGCCGTATTTACTCAGGGCGCAAACGCTGAAGCTGCTAAAGCTGCAGGCGCTGAGCTAGTAGGTATGGAAGATCTGGCAGACCAGATCAAAAAAGGCGAAATGAACTTTGACGTTGTTATTGCTTCCCCGGATGCAATGCGCGTTGTCGGCCAGTTGGGCCAGGTTCTGGGTCCGCGTGGCCTGATGCCAAACCCGAAAGTGGGTACTGTAACGCCGAACGTTGCTGAAGCGGTTAAAAACGCGAAAGCAGGTCAGGTTCGTTACCGTAACGACAAAAACGGCATCATTCACACCACCATCGGTAAAGTGGATTTTGACGCTGACAAACTGAAAGAAAACCTGGAAGCTCTGCTGGTTGCGCTGAAAAAAGCAAAACCGACTCAGGCGAAAGGCGTGTACATCAAGAAAATCAGCATCTCCACCACCATGGGTGCCGGTGTTGCAGTTGATCAGGCTGGCCTGAGCGCTTCTGCAAACTAATGCCTTTACGTGGGCGGTGAATTTGTCTACAATTTTACCCCCACGATTCTGTTGAAAGATACAGACGCTATGCGAGTCATTTGAATTGCGGCAAGGCGGCAAGCGAGTGAATCGCCAAGAGCATAGTTAATTATGTGACTGGTGTGAGCGAGAGCAGGCAACGCAGCAGCAGTTCGAAGGACGAAGTCATAGACAAGATTTGTTCGTTGGAGCCTGGCCTATCCAGGCCTCCGTCGAAGACCGCAGGAGTTTCGTAAGAAACTTAATCCCCTGCGTAGACGGTGACAGAACGCTAAGATTATTTTTTATACTCTGGCTTGTTTCTGCTCACCGTATTAAGACGCTCTTCTCGTTGGGAAGAGTGAAGTGAGTTCCAGAACATTTTGTTCTGGCAAACATCCAGGAGCAAAGCTAATGGCTTTAAATCTTCAAGACAAACAAGCGATTGTTGCTGAAGTCAGCGAAGTAGCCAAAGGCGCGCTGTCTGCGGTTGTTGCGGATTCCCGTGGCGTTACCGTAGATAAAATGACCGAACTGCGTAAAGCAGGTCGCGAAGCCGGCGTATACATGCGTGTTGTTCGTAACACCCTGCTGCGCCGTGTTGTTGAAGGTACTCAGTTCGAGTGCCTGAAAGACGCGTTCGTTGGTCCGACCCTGATTGCATACTCTATGGAACACCCGGGCGCTGCTGCTCGTCTGTTCAAAGATTTCGCGAAAGCGAATGCAAAATTTGAGGTCAAAGCCGCTGCCTTTGAAGGTGAGTTAATCCCGGCATCCCAGATCGATCGCCTGGCAACTCTGCCGACCTACGAAGAAGCAATTGCACGCCTGATGGCAACCATGAAAGAAGCTTCGGCTGGCAAACTGGTTCGTACTCTGGCTGCTGTACGCGATGCGAAAGAAGCTGCTTAATCGCAGTTGTCTTTGTAACGCATTCGCTTACGTATAAACTTATTCTGATATTCAGGAACAATTTAAATGTCTATCACTAAAGATCAAATCATTGAAGCAGTATCCGCTATGTCCGTAATGGACGTTGTTGAGCTGATCTCTGCAATGGAAGAAAAATTCGGTGTTTCCGCTGCTGCTGCTGTAGCTGTAGCTGCTGGCCCGGTTGAAGCTGCTGAAGAAAAAACTGAATTCGACGTAATTCTGAAAGCTGCTGGCGCTAACAAAGTTGCTGTTATCAAAGCAGTACGTGGCGCAACTGGCCTGGGTCTGAAAGAAGCTAAAGACCTGGTTGAATCTGCACCTGCTGCCCTGAAAGAAGGCATCAGCAAAGACGACGCCGAAGCACTGAAAAAATCTCTGGAAGAAGCTGGCGCTGAAGTTGAAGTTAAATAAGCCAACTTTTCTGGTTGAAGCCTGAGAAATCAGGCCGATGGCTGGTGACTTTTTAGTCACCAGCCATTTTGCGCTGTAAGGCGCCAGCAGCATTTCACACTGTTTGACTGCTGGTAGTCCTGACAATGTTTGTTTCTATCGACGACTTAATATACTGCGACAGGCGCCTCGCTCTGTGTAAATCGCAATGAAATGATTTAAGCGTGATAGCAACAGATATTGCGGAAAGTATTCGATTTTCCGGTCAACAAAATGGTGTTGCATAAACTGTCCCTCCGATGGACAGAGTGGGTCGACTTGTCAGCGAGCTGAGGAACCCTATGGTTTACTCCTATACCGAGAAAAAACGTATTCGTAAGGATTTTGGTAAACGTCCACAAGTTCTGGACATTCCATATCTCCTTTCTATCCAGCTTGACTCGTTCCAGAAGTTTATCGAGCAAGATCCTGAAGGGCAGTACGGCCTGGAAGCGGCTTTCCGCTCCGTGTTCCCAATTGCCAGCTATAGCGGCAATTCTGAACTGCAGTACGTCAGCTACCGTCTTGGCGAACCTGTATTTGACGTTAAAGAATGTCAAATTCGTGGCGTAACCTATTCCGCACCGCTGCGCGTAAAACTGCGTCTGGTGATCTACGAGCGCGAAGCGCCGGAAGGCACCGTTAAAGACATTAAAGAACAAGAAGTGTACATGGGCGAAATTCCGCTCATGACCGACAATGGTACTTTTGTCATCAACGGTACTGAGCGCGTTATCGTTTCTCAGTTGCACCGTAGTCCTGGCGTTTTCTTCGACAGCGACAAAGGCAAAACCCACTCTTCTGGTAAGGTGCTTTATAACGCGCGCATCATCCCTTACCGTGGTTCCTGGCTGGACTTCGAGTTCGATCCGAAAGACAACCTGTTTGTTCGTATTGACCGTCGTCGTAAATTGCCTGCGACCATTATTCTGCGCGCACTGGATTACACCACTGAGCAGATTCTTGATCTGTTCTTTGAAAAAGTTGTCTTCGAAATTCGCGACAACAAGCTGCAGATGGAACTGGTGCCGGAACGCCTGCGTGGCGAGACCGCATCTTTTGACATCGAAGCTAACGGTAAAGTCTATGTAGAAAAAGGCCGCCGCATCACTGCGCGCCATATTCGTCAGCTGGAAAAAGACGAGATTCAGCACATCGAAGTACCGGTTGAGTACATCGCTGGTAAAGTCGCGTCCAAAGATTACGTGGATGAGTCTACCGGTGAGTTGATCTGCCCGGCGAACATGGAGCTGAGCCTGGATCTGCTGGCTAAACTGAGCCAGTCTGGTCACAAGCGTATCGAAACGCTGTTCACCAACGATCTGGACCACGGTCCGTACATCTCTGAGACTGTACGCGTCGACCCAACCAACGATCGTCTGAGCGCGCTGGTAGAAATCTACCGCATGATGCGCCCTGGTGAGCCGCCGACTCGTGAAGCTGCTGAAAGCCTGTTCGAGAACCTGTTCTTCTCCGAAGACCGCTACGATCTGTCCGCGGTTGGTCGTATGAAGTTCAACCGTTCTCTGCTGCGCGACGAGATCGAAGGTTCCGGTATCCTGAGCAAAGAAGACATCATCGAAGTGATGAAGAAGCTCATCGATATCCGTAACGGTAAAGGCGAAGTCGATGATATCGACCACCTCGGCAACCGTCGTATCCGTTCCGTTGGCGAAATGGCGGAAAACCAGTTCCGCGTTGGCCTGGTCCGCGTTGAGCGTGCGGTGAAAGAGCGTCTGTCTCTGGGCGATCTGGATACCCTGATGCCTCAGGACATGATCAACGCCAAGCCGATTTCTGCAGCAGTGAAAGAGTTCTTCGGTTCCAGTCAGCTGTCTCAGTTTATGGACCAGAACAACCCGCTGTCTGAGATCACGCACAAACGTCGTATCTCCGCACTCGGCCCAGGCGGTCTGACCCGTGAACGCGCAGGCTTTGAAGTTCGAGACGTACACCCGACTCACTACGGTCGCGTATGCCCTATCGAAACGCCTGAAGGTCCGAACATCGGTCTGATCAACTCCCTGTCCGTGTACGCACAGACTAACGAATATGGCTTCCTTGAGACGCCGTATCGTAAAGTGACTGACGGTGTTGTAACCGACGAAATTCACTACCTGTCTGCTATTGAAGAAGGTAACTACGTTATCGCTCAGGCGAACTCCAACCTGGATGACGAAGGCCACTTTGTAGAAGATCTGGTTACCTGCCGTAGCAAAGGCGAATCCAGCTTGTTCAGCCGCGACCAGGTTGACTACATGGACGTATCCACCCAGCAGGTGGTTTCCGTCGGTGCGTCCCTGATCCCGTTCCTGGAACACGATGACGCCAACCGTGCATTGATGGGTGCGAACATGCAACGTCAGGCGGTTCCGACTCTGCGCGCTGATAAGCCGCTGGTTGGTACCGGTATGGAACGTGCTGTTGCCGTTGACTCCGGTGTTACTGCGGTTGCTAAACGTGGTGGTATGGTTCAGTACGTGGATGCGTCCCGTATCGTTATCAAAGTTAACGAAGACGAGATGTACCCTGGCGAAGCCGGTATCGACATCTACAACCTGACCAAGTACACCCGTTCTAACCAGAACACCTGTATCAACCAGATGCCGTGTGTCTCTCTGGGTGAGCCAATCGAGCGCGGCGACGTGCTGGCAGATGGCCCGTCCACTGACCTTGGTGAACTGGCGCTCGGTCAGAACATGCGCGTCGCGTTCATGCCGTGGAACGGTTACAACTTCGAAGACTCCATCCTCGTATCTGAGCGTGTTGTCCAGGAAGACCGTTTCACCACCATCCACATTCAGGAACTGGCGTGTGTGTCCCGTGACACCAAGCTGGGGCCGGAAGAGATCACCGCTGACATCCCGAACGTGGGTGAAGCTGCGCTCTCCAAACTGGATGAATCCGGTATCGTTTACATCGGTGCGGAAGTGACCGGCGGTGACATTCTGGTTGGTAAGGTAACGCCGAAAGGTGAAACCCAGCTGACCCCAGAAGAGAAACTGCTGCGTGCGATCTTCGGTGAGAAAGCGTCTGACGTTAAAGACTCTTCTCTGCGCGTACCAAATGGTGTCTCTGGTACCGTTATCGACGTTCAGGTCTTTACCCGCGATGGCGTAGAAAAAGACAAACGTGCGCTGGAAATCGAAGAGATGCAGCTCAAACAGGCCAAGAAAGACCTGTCTGAAGAACTGCAGATCCTCGAAGCCGGTCTGTTCAGTCGTATCTACGCGGTGCTGGTTTCCGGTGGCATCGAAGCTGAGAAGCTCGACAAACTGCCGCGTGACCGCTGGCTGGAACTCGGCCTGACCGACGAAGAGAAACAAAATCAGCTGGAACAACTGGCTGAGCAGTATGACGAACTGAAACACGAGTTCGAGAAAAAACTCGAAGCGAAACGCCGCAAAATCACCCAGGGCGATGATCTGGCACCGGGCGTGCTGAAGATTGTTAAGGTTTATCTGGCCGTGAAACGTCAGATCCAACCGGGTGACAAAATGGCAGGTCGTCACGGTAACAAGGGTGTTATCTCGAAGATCAACCCGATCGAAGATATGCCGCACGATGCTAACGGTACGCCGGTAGATATCGTACTGAACCCGCTGGGCGTACCGTCTCGTATGAACATCGGTCAGATTCTGGAAACCCACCTGGGTATGGCTGCGAAAGGTATCGGCGATAAGATCAATGCCATGCTGAAACAGCAGCAAGAAGTCGCGAAACTTCGCGAATTCATCCAGAAAGCGTATGACCTCGGTGCCGATGTTCGTCAGAAAGTTGACCTGAACACCTTCAGCGATGAAGAAGTACTGCGTCTGGCTGAGAACCTGAAAAAAGGTATGCCAATCGCAACGCCGGTATTCGACGGTGCCAAAGAAGCTGAGATTAAAGAGCTGCTGCAACTGGGTGACCTGCCGACTTCCGGTCAGATCACACTGTATGACGGCCGCACCGGTGAACAGTTCGAGCGTCCGGTAACCGTAGGTTACATGTACATGCTGAAACTGAACCACCTGGTCGACGACAAAATGCACGCTCGTTCTACCGGTTCTTACAGCCTGGTTACTCAGCAGCCGCTGGGTGGTAAGGCGCAGTTCGGTGGTCAGCGCTTCGGGGAGATGGAAGTGTGGGCGCTGGAAGCTTACGGCGCCGCCTACACCCTGCAGGAAATGCTCACCGTTAAGTCTGATGACGTGAACGGTCGTACCAAGATGTATAAAAACATCGTGGACGGCAACCATCAGATGGAACCGGGCATGCCGGAATCCTTCAACGTACTGTTGAAAGAGATTCGTTCGCTGGGTATCAACATCGAACTGGAAGACGAGTAATTCTCGCTCAAACAGGTCACTGCTGTCGGGGTAAAACCCGACAGCAGAGTGTGCTAACTCCGACGGGAGCAAATCCGTGAAAGACTTATTAAAGTTTCTGAAAGCGCAAACTAAAACCGAAGAGTTTGATGCGATCAAAATTGCTCTGGCTTCGCCAGACATGATCCGTTCATGGTCTTTCGGTGAAGTTAAAAAGCCGGAAACCATTAACTACCGTACGTTCAAACCTGAGCGTGACGGCCTTTTCTGCGCCCGTATTTTCGGACCAGTAAAAGACTACGAGTGCCTGTGCGGTAAGTACAAGCGCCTGAAACACCGCGGTGTGATCTGTGAGAAGTGCGGCGTTGAAGTGACCCAGACTAAAGTGCGCCGTGAGCGTATGGGCCACATCGAGCTGGCGTCTCCGACTGCTCACATCTGGTTCCTGAAATCTCTGCCGTCCCGTATCGGTTTGCTGCTGGATATGCCGCTGCGTGATATCGAACGTGTTCTGTACTTCGAATCCTATGTGGTTATCGAAGGCGGTATGACGAACCTGGAACGTAACCAGATTCTGACCGAAGAACAGTATCTGGACGCGCTGGAAGAGTTCGGTGACGAATTCGACGCGAAGATGGGTGCGGAAGCTATCCAGGCCCTGCTCAAGAGCATGGATCTGGAGCAAGAGTGCGAGCAGCTTCGTGAAGAGCTGAACGAAACTAACTCCGAAACCAAGCGTAAGAAGCTGACCAAGCGTATCAAACTGCTGGAAGCGTTCGTACAATCTGGCAACAAGCCGGAGTGGATGATCCTGACTGTTCTGCCGGTTCTGCCGCCAGATCTGCGTCCGCTGGTTCCGCTGGATGGTGGTCGTTTCGCAACGTCCGATCTGAACGATCTGTATCGTCGCGTTATTAACCGTAACAACCGTCTGAAACGTCTGCTGGATCTGGCTGCGCCGGACATCATCGTACGCAACGAAAAACGTATGCTGCAGGAAGCGGTTGACGCCCTGCTGGATAACGGTCGTCGCGGTCGTGCGATCACCGGTTCTAACAAACGTCCTCTGAAATCTTTGGCCGACATGATCAAAGGTAAACAGGGTCGTTTCCGTCAGAACCTGCTCGGTAAGCGTGTTGACTACTCCGGTCGTTCTGTAATCACCGTAGGTCCATACCTGCGTCTGCATCAGTGCGGTCTGCCGAAGAAAATGGCGCTGGAGCTGTTCAAACCGTTCATTTACGGCAAGCTGGAACTGCGTGGCCTCGCCACCACCATCAAAGCCGCGAAGAAAATGGTTGAGCGCGAAGAAGCTGTCGTCTGGGATATCCTGGACGAAGTGATCCGCGAACACCCGGTACTGTTGAACCGTGCACCAACACTGCACCGTCTGGGTATCCAGGCCTTTGAACCGGTACTGATCGAAGGTAAAGCTATCCAGTTGCACCCGCTGGTTTGTGCGGCATACAACGCCGACTTCGATGGTGACCAGATGGCTGTTCACGTACCGCTGACGCTGGAAGCCCAGCTTGAAGCGCGTGCGCTGATGATGTCTACCAACAACATCCTGTCCCCGGCGAACGGCGAACCTATCATCGTTCCGTCTCAGGACGTTGTACTGGGTCTGTACTACATGACCCGTGACTGTGTTAACGCCAAAGGCGAAGGCATGGTGCTGACTGGCCCGAAAGAAGCTGAGCGTATTTATCGCGCTGGCCTGGCCTCTCTGCATGCGCGCGTTAAAGTGCGTATCACTGAGTATGAAAAAAATGCACAGGGCGAATTTACGTCTAAAACCAGCCTGATCGATACGACCGTTGGTCGTGCGATCCTGTGGATGATCGTGCCGAAAGGTCTGCCGTTCTCTATCGTGAACCAGCCTCTGGGTAAAAAAGCGATCTCCAAAATGCTGAACACCTGTTACCGCATTTTGGGTCTGAAACCGACCGTTATCTTTGCTGACCAGACGATGTACACCGGCTTTGCTTATGCAGCGCGTTCAGGTGCATCTGTTGGTATCGATGACATGGTTATCCCGGAGAAGAAACACGAGATCATCTCCGAGGCGGAAGCCGAAGTGGCTGAGATCCAGGAGCAGTTCCAGTCTGGTCTGGTTACCGCAGGCGAACGCTATAACAAAGTTATCGATATCTGGGCTGCGGCGAACGATCGTGTATCCAAGGCGATGATGGACAACCTGCAGACCGAAACGGTTATCAACCGTGAAGGTAAAGAAGAGCAGCAGGTTTCCTTCAACAGCATCTACATGATGGCCGACTCCGGTGCGCGTGGTTCTGCGGCACAGATTCGTCAGCTTGCTGGTATGCGTGGTCTGATGGCGAAGCCGGATGGCTCCATCATCGAAACGCCAATCACCGCGAACTTCCGTGAAGGTCTGAACGTACTCCAGTACTTCATCTCCACGCACGGTGCGCGTAAAGGTCTGGCGGATACCGCACTGAAAACAGCGAACTCCGGTTATCTGACGCGTCGTCTGGTTGACGTTGCGCAGGATCTGGTTGTGACCGAAGACGATTGTGGCACCCTCGAAGGTATCACCATGACCCCGGTTATCGAGGGTGGTGATGTTAAAGAGCCACTGCGCGATCGCGTACTGGGTCGTGTAACGGCAGAAGATATTCTGAAACCGGGTACAGCAGATATTCTGGTTCCACGCAACACGCTGCTGCACGAGCACTGGTGTGACCTGCTGGAAGCGAACTCTGTTGACTCCGTCAAAGTGCGTTCCGTTGTATCCTGTGACACCGACTTTGGTGTATGTGCGCACTGCTATGGTCGTGACCTGGCGCGTGGCCACATCATCAACAAAGGTGAGGCCATCGGCGTTATCGCGGCGCAGTCCATCGGTGAGCCGGGTACACAGCTGACGATGCGTACGTTCCACATCGGTGGTGCGGCATCTCGTGCGGCTGCTGAATCCAGCATCCAGGTGAAAAACAAAGGTAGCATCAAGCTCAGCAATGCGAAGTCTGTTGTTAACTCATCAGGCAAGCTGGTTGTGACCTCTCGTAACACCGAGCTGAAACTGATCGACGAATTCGGTCGTACCAAAGAGAGCTATAAAGTGCCTTACGGTGCTGTTATGGCGAAAGGTGATGGTGAGCAGGTTGCTGGCGGTGAAACCGTCGCAAACTGGGATCCGCACACTATGCCAGTAATCACCGAAGTAAGTGGTTTCATCCGCTTTACTGACATGATCGACGGCCAGACCATTACTCGTCAGACTGACGAGCTGACCGGTCTGTCTTCTCTGGTGGTTCTGGATTCTGCTGAACGTACTACCGGTGGTAAAGATCTGCGTCCGGCACTGAAAATCGTTGATGGTCAGGGTAACGACGTTCTGATCCCTGGCACCGATATGCCTGCGCAGTACTTCCTGCCAGGTAAAGCGATTGTTCAGCTGGAAGATGGCGTACAGATCAGTTCTGGTGACACCCTGGCGCGTATTCCGCAGGAATCCGGCGGTACCAAGGACATCACCGGTGGTCTGCCGCGCGTTGCGGACCTGTTCGAAGCACGTCGTCCGAAAGAGCCGGCAATCCTGGCTGAAATCAGCGGTATCATTTCCTTCGGTAAAGAAACCAAAGGGAAACGTCGTCTGGTTATCACCCCGGTAGACGGTAGCGATCCGTACGAAGAGATGATTCCGAAATGGCGTCAGCTCAACGTGTTTGAAGGTGAACGTGTAGAACGTGGTGACGTGGTTTCCGACGGTCCGGAAGCGCCGCACGACATTCTGCGTCTTCGTGGTGTTCACGCGGTTACGCGTTACATCACCAACGAAGTACAGGACGTTTACCGTCTGCAAGGCGTTAAGATTAACGATAAACACATCGAAGTTATCGTTCGTCAGATGCTGCGTAAAGCGACCATCGAAAATGCAGGTAGCTCCGACTTCCTGGAAGGCGAGCAGGTTGAATACTCCCGCGTCAAGATTGCGAACCGCGATCTGGAAGCGAACGGCAAAATCGGTGCGACCTTCTCGCGCGATCTGCTGGGTATCACCAAAGCGTCTCTGGCAACCGAGTCCTTCATCTCTGCGGCATCGTTCCAGGAAACGACACGTGTCCTGACCGAAGCAGCCGTTGCGGGCAAACGCGACGAACTGCGTGGCCTGAAAGAGAACGTTATCGTGGGTCGTCTGATCCCGGCAGGTACCGGTTACGCGTACCACCAGGATCGTATGCGCCGTCGCGCAGCGGGTGAACTCCCGGCTGCACCGCAGGTAACTGCTGAAGATGCATCTGCCAGCCTGGCAGAACTGCTGAACGCAGGTCTGGGCGGTTCTGACAACGAGTAATCGTTGCTGACACGTTAATATTAGTTAAGCTGCACCCCAAAGGTTGGATCCCAACTGACTAAGGTGCAGTTTTTTTTGCCTTTTTTGTGCCCGCTTTTTATTGCCCCTCTCTGAATCACTCCTCTGGCGTTCTGCCAACACCAATAAGTAAAATCCTGGATTAATTAAAATGAAATGGTGTTTTAGTTGTGTGCGTCACAATTTCTTTTTCCCTGTTTGTTAAAATATGCACCGTTAGCAGATGTTTTATCCAGGCCATTTTCATGGCAAGAAATAAGGGGCTCTATTTTCATATCCTGATAGTAAGTCTTAAGCTCAAATTTATAACGACTGGTTAATTTTAATCAGCGCGTCTCTATATCATTGAATAGTGCAATCTTTCTATGGATTGCCAAATTATAAAAATAATTCTGGGATTTATTTCTCAGGAACCGGCTCGTTTCAATATTACTGAAATACTAAATAAAAGATCAAATCATTATCAGTTAATAATCAATACTTACGGTGAAAGGGTTTATTATGGATTACGTAATTAAAATATTGGGTACCCCTGCAATAATAATTGCTTTTATTGCTTTTCTGGGCCTGGCGCTACAAAAAAGTAGCATTACGAATATTATCAAAGGCACGCTCCTTGCTTTTATCGGCTTTGTATTAATTAAAACCGGTGGGAGCATCCTTGGTGGTGTTCTGACCATGTTCAGTGACCTGTTCACTAATGCGTTTGGCTTGCGGGGCGTTGTCCCAAGCAATGAAGCTATCATGGCGTTGACTATTGACAAGCTTGGTCGGCCTGCCGCATTTATTCTGTTTTTCGCGATGATTATTAACGTCCTGCTGGCACGCTATACCCGTTTTAAAGCGATATATCTGTCACTGCACCTGATTGTCTTTATGTCGTTTTCCGTGACAGCCGCCCTCGTTGGCCTTGGCTACGGTGAGCAATTTGCTATTATTTTTGGCTCTGTGGTTATTGGTACCTACATGGCCGTTTTTCCGACTATATTGTCACGTTTTAGCCGAAAAATTATCGGCCACAATGAGTATTGTATAGCCCATGCTGCATCCAGTTCCTATATTATTGGCTCTTACTTAGGTAAATGGTTTGGCAATACCGCGACGAACGTTGAAGAAGTTAAAGTTAGCGATAAATTTAGTTTCCTCAAGAATGCTGATGTTGCCACTTTTCTGACCATGTTCTGTTTGCTGGGCATTTCTTCTATATTCGCTGAACATGCTTTTCTCGATAAAATGTTAGCGGGCAAACCTTATCTGGTTTGGTTATTAGAAAAATCAGCGACGTTTGCGGGCGGTTTGTACATTGCCAAGAAAGGCGTGGTCATGTTCACTGAGGAAATCGTACCTGCTTTTAAAGGCTTTTCTCAAATTGTTGCGCCCGGCTCCATTCCGGCAGTGGATCCGATGGTGCTGTTTGATAAATCTCCGAATGCGGTTCTCATCGGTTTTCTGGTGAGCTTTATGGCGGAACTGTGTTGCGTTGCGCTGTTCCCGTTCCTTGGCCTGCCGGTGATTATTCCTGGCATCATGGCGAGTTTTATTACTGGTGGCAGTGCTGCTATTTTTGGTAATGCGACCGGTGGCTTGCGAGGCGCATTGATCGCAAGTTTCGTAAACGGTCTGCTGCTGTGTGTTCTTCCAGCGTTGGTACTACCGTTGTTCAGCCATCTGGGTGTTGACAGTGTGACCTTTGCTGACCCTGATTTCACATTCCTGTCAGCCATCATTAAATACACGTTTGGTTTGGCGCATTAATCGTGCTGCAGGCCTGAATACCAGGCCTGCAAATTCTGTTTTAGCGAGGTGTAAAAATGTTTATTTATAAAAAAGAGACGGTGCTGGAAGATCTGGGTAATGGCGTCAATCGCAGAATCCTGGCCCATGGCGGCACGATGATGGCGGTGGAGGTTAATTTTACCGAGGGGGCCGTAGGGCCGATGCATAGCCATCCGCACGAACAGCTCACTTATGTTTTGTCAGGACGCTTTAGCTTTACGATTGATGGCGTAACGAAAGAGGTCAGTGCCGGCGATACCCTCTACAAAAAGCCAAATGTTGTGCACGGTTGTGTTTGCCTGGAAGCAGGAACGCTGTTGGATACATTCACGCCGCAACGTGAAGACTTTTTGTCTTAAGCGCTTCTGGTCAGAATAAAAGCAAAGACCCGCTTCGGTGGGTTTTTTTATGTACAAAAACCATCAAAAAAGACCTCGATCGTGTTTCAGGACGCGAGCACAGGCTGCGGATGCTAGAAAAGCCGGGTGTTAACTCATCAGGAAAATCATTATGTATCGTCGCCTTACTTTGCTACTGCTTACTCTTCTTATCAGCTATTCCGCGTATGCGAATGTCGGATTCAGACAACTGCAAATAAATGAAAACAGCAACCGTCCTCTCGATATCGCCCTGTGGTACCCAACGACAGACACCGGGAAAATCGAACGCATAGGAGAGAATGCCGTGTTTCACGGTATTCCTGCACTTCGCAATGCGAAACCAACAGCACGGCGGCACCCCCTTTTGTTGCTTTCGCACGGTTACGGTGGCAACTGGCGCAATTTAAACTGGCTGGCTCAGGGAATGGCCTCTCAGGGTTATATTGTGGCGGCAGTTGACCATCCTGGCACCACCACTCGCAATAAAGAAGAAGTGGCAGCGCAGCAGTTGTGGGAACGTCCACGGGATTTGATTGCTATGCTGGATTATCTGTCTGATACACCCGCCATTGCCGGTGCTGTCGACCCCGAACGCATTGCGGCGGTAGGTCACTCTCTGGGAGGCTGGACAGTCATGGAGCTGGCGGGCGCGCAGTTTTCTGCGCCTCGCTTTTTGAAAGATTGTGAAACTCATCCGGCGCTGGGAGCCTGTAAACTCAAACACGTTCTGGGTATTGATAAGCCTGAATCACTGGCACCGTTGGCGGCAAGCCAACGTGACGTACGCATCAAAGCCGTTATTTCTCTGGATTTGGGACTGGCAAGGGGCTTTACCCCCGATAGCCTTGCACAGGTTTCCGTGCCAGTGCTGGTTATGGGGGCGCAGGCCGACAGCGATGATGTTCCTGCACGTCTGGAATCAGGCTACCTCTTTACTGCACTTGCGCAGGGGGATCGCCATCTGGTCAGCGTGACGGGAGCGACGCACTTTAGTTTTATGCAAGAATGTAAGCCAGGCGCCGTGGCAATGATTGAAGCCGCAGAACCCGGTGAGGGTATTGTTTGCCGGGATGGCGGACAGCTAAGCCGGCAGGCTATCCACCAGCAATTGTTTACGCAGATGAGTCAGTTTTTAAATCAGTCCCTGAACGACTCGCCTCAGCACGGCGAAAATCGCCAGGACTCATCCCGCTGACGCGCATAAATTCACGGTTAAAATTGGATTTGGTGGAGAAACCTGCCTCCAGCATGATCTGCGTGACAGGAGCATCTGACTGCACTAACAAGCGCTGTGCATACTGAATGCGAAAGCCATTAATCCACTGGGAGACATTGCAGCCCCGAGTGCGGTTGATGGCCCGGGATATTTGTCGTGCAGGTGTCCCGGTTTTTCGTGCCAGTCCCTGTAATGAAAGATCCGGGTCAAGGAAAAGCTCGCGTGCCGTAAGCGCGTTTTCCAGATGCAGGCAGAGATCATTGTCTTCTGGATCCACCACCTCTGGCCCGGTAACCTCCGCTGTCACGTAGAGGGGAGTTGGCGTGACTTTTCGTCCGGTGAACAAAATCGCCAGACAAATAAATGGCAACAAGATACCTTGTGAAATAGCAACCAACAGAGGCGCATGCTGCCCATGGTACTGGTTAAAATCATAGGCTATCGCTGCATCCGTCAGGCTCGAAAAACACAGGAAACATCCGGCGGCAAACGCCATCACCGAGGTTGTTGGCGAATCGCTAAGCCGCGTTAAGACAAAGGCATCGGCGCCCAACAGAGCAGTTCTGAGCAGCGAAATGCCGTACCCCAGATAAAGCAGTACCAGTACGGCATCCGTTGCCTCAGGCCAGGTAAGATTCGCCAGCAGGGCGAGGGTAGGCGGTATGATGGATGTTGAAATATGCCAGACGCGCTTTTGCCCTGTGAGGTCGGTAAAGCAGCGCCACACCAACGGCGGAAAAAGTATCGCCAGCAATGACTGAGCCTGGCGAAACACCATGGCGTCAAACGCCCAACGCAGGGCCGACATAATAACCAGTAGTGTGCAACCTACGATGAAGTACATTACCCCTCGCGATTTCTCACCCGGCTGCAGGCAAACTTTGGCCAGTAAGATAAGCAGGAGAAAAAGAGTAAAGATGGGAAAAGGGAGCGAAGGCATCCTGGATCCTGATGTCGTTCAGCAGAAGAATGCTCATGTTGTGCCATAAATGGCAGAAAAAAACACGCCACCAGATAGCGCGTTGACAGGGGCTAAACAGCAAAATGCCCGACTCATCGGGCATCATGCATAACTGAGCAAGAGTTAATTATTGATTAACGGGCGGCAGGCGGCGGTATAGTTCAATCATGTCTCCCGCCAAATCCTGGATGACCATCGCATTCATCAAGTGATCCTGAGAATGCACGGTAATCAGGTTAACCGGTAGTTTTCCGGCGCCTTCATCAAGGCCAATAAGTTGTGTCTGGATTTTATGTGCGTGTTTGACGAATTCGCGGGACTCTTCCATCGCCTGTTCCGCACCGGCAAAATCGCCTTTACGCGCCAGTTGCAATGCCGTCAGCGCCTGGCTGCGCGCTGCACCTGCATTCACCAGCAGCTCCATAATGATGGTTTCTAAATCTTCCACGCGCTTACTCCATCAGCTTGAGGGCTTTTTCCAGAACGACATCGCCTTTCATCATGCCGTAATCCATCATGTCGATAACCGCGACTTTTTTGCCCAGCGGTTCGGCCTGCGCCTGCAACTTGGCCTGCTCATACTTCACCTGTGGCCCGAGCAGGACAATATCTGCGGTAGCGATATTGTCTTTAAACTCAGCGACGGGAACGGCCTTAATGGAAACTTCTACCCCTTTTTTCTGCGCTGCGTCTTTCATGCGTTGAACCAGCATGCTGGTGGACATCCCCGCAGCACAGCATAAAACGATGTTTTTCATAGTCAGCCTCGATGTGGATGGGATAACTGATAATTATCCCGTGCTGGTCCCTTCAACAACCGCCTTTCCATGAATGTGTGTATAGCATCACAAACATTCACTGCGCTGTCTGAAACCGGTTACAAGGAGGTTGACGAATCGGCGGGAAGCGACTTATTACGCAATACGATTTGGTTTTTGCCTTGCTGTTTCGCCTGGTAGAGCGCCTCATCAACGCTATTCACCAGTTGCTCCAGCGGCTCCATTTGCCACTCACCCAATCCGGCGCTGAATGTCACGGTCATTCCCTCTTCACGCCACTCACGGCTTGCCACGTTAATACGCCACTGCTCCAGTATCTGACGCGCGTTGGCGATGTGCTCTTCGGGGAAAATAACCGCAAACTCTTCGCCGCCGTAACGGTAGAGCGAGATATGTTGTGACTGCAGCACTTGCAACCCTTCCCGGGCAACATTACGCAGCACAATGTCGCCGCTCAGGTGTCCCCAGGTATCGTTTATCGATTTGAAGTTATCAATATCGACCATCGCCAGCGCGAAGGGTTGGTGATCGTTCATCAGGGCGGCGATGTCGCTATCGAATGCCCGGCGATTCTTGCAGTTTGTCAGGGCATCCATCGTGGCCTGCCTGACCCAGACCTGCTCCCGTTCTTTGCTACTGACTATCGCTTTGCTTAGCATCGCCTCCAGCTTCGGTGTCTGCTGCACATCCCCGGTTTTAATCGCATTAATGATATTGAGCAGGACTGTGCGGGAAGCGTAGCGCAGATACAGACCGAACAGGATAATAGTCATGGCCGCAACGCCAAACCCCCAACCGACCACCAGCGTTTCATCGCGCAGGAGATTTTCCAGCGTATCGCCCGGTACGATATAGATGGCAAACCAGTCCGGATTGGTTAGCGAGCTGTAATAAAGCCAGGTGTTACGTCGTTCGTCATGAAACATGCCCTCGCCGCTGTTCATCTCTTTCATTCGCGACTGCTGGGAAAACGCCTCAAAAAGGACGCCCGTATCCGGGTGCAGCATGACATGACCGCTACGGTCCACCACAAAAAACTCCCCTTGCATGGGGGATTGCATGGTTCGTAATCCATGGCTGATAGAGGCCAGATCCAGGTGAAAAGCCAGCGTGCCTTTGAGATTGCCCTCCGGGGAGACGACGGGCTTATATACCGTCACTGTCGGATGATGGGTAAAGTAATCTTCGTAAATATCCGTGTATTTGCTGTACGACGTCGCCTCGGCCTGACGAACGAACCAGGGGCGGGTTTTGGCGTCATAACGCTGACCCTCTTCGCTATCAAACACCACCGGGGCGCGCAGGTAACGGCCCTGTGGATCGGCCAGTGAAATAGAGGAGACAGAGGGCATTAGCCGCAGTAACTGCATCAGGGATTGTAATCCCTCAGGCGAGGTGAAATTTACCGCGCTATCGAGGCGGTTATAACGGGAAAAGTAGGCTGCGGCCTGGTTGAGAATATAGTCATTCTCCTGAAAAACGGCTTCGGCATAGTTGACCGCAATGTTATGCGTAAATGTCTGATTAACCTTGTGATAGTTATCAGTAATGTCTTTCCTTTGGCTTAAAATGACCAGCGTGGCAATGACGGACAGGCAAAGAAAGATGCCGGTAAAACTCACCAGAATGGGGGTAGTGAACGAAAGTTTTCGGCTATACATGTTCGTTATCTTCGAGAGCGTTAGACAGTGACCTGGAAAGTATAGGCAAGCGTGGCGCGGTAAATAAAAAAGACGTTCAGTGCTGTTAATCTATTCAATCGGTTAATGTTACACCATGAGGTATAAATGAAGTGAAGTTTGCGCCGGGAAACGCGGGGGTGACTGATTTATATCAAGCGACGGGAAAGCGAGGTTAACCAAAGAGAGCCGGGGCGTAATCGACAACGCCCCGATGAGTGTGATGCGCAGTGTCCCGAAAGATATCAGCGCGTAACGGCAACGTTGCCATTTTCTTGCGGCGTTCTTCCCAGCCAACTGTCCCAGTCTTTCCACACGGGCTGTAAACCACGCGCTGTCAGTGCGCTGGCCACCTCTTCTGGCCGCCGGTCATCATGCGGTGAAAACTGTTCCAGTTCCGGATGATTATCGGCATAACCGCCGGGCTGCGTTTTGGAAAACGCGCTGACGTTATTAATGGCCAGCGGTACCACATGATCACGAAACCAGGGTGATTCACGTGTTGAGAGTGACAGTTCGATTTCCGGCGAAAAGAGGCGGAAAGCGCAAATGGTCTGCACCAGTTGACGTTCGTCCATAAGAGAAGCCGGCTCGATCCCGCCAGCGCAGGGGCGTAAGCGGGGAAAGGAAACAGAAAAACGGCTTTGCCAGTAGTGCTGCTGTAACCACAACAAATGCTCGGCCATCATGTAGCAGTCCACCCGCCAGCTATCGGAAAGGCCAATCAGCGCGCCAAGACCGATTTTATCGATACCCGCCTGACCGAGCCTGTCCGGCGTCTCCAGTCGCCAGAAAAAATCCTGTTTCTTGCCGCGCAGATGATGCCGGGCATACTGTGCTTCATGCCAGGTTTCCTGATACACCATGACGCCATCCAGCCCCAGCGTTTTCAGTTCGGCGTATTCCTCCATGGAGAGTGGCTGTACTTCCATTTGCAAAGAAGCGAACTGGCGACGAATGGTTGGCAGGTGACGGCGGAAATAGTCCATTCCCACTTTTCCCTGATGCTCGCCGGTGACCAGCAGCAAATGTTCAAAGCCCATTTCGCGGATGGCTGCACATTCGCGCGCGATCTCTGATTCATCGAGCGTCTTGCGCTTGATATGGTTACTCATCGAAAAACCGCAGTAGGTACAGTCGTTGGCGCATAAATTAGAAAGGTACAACGGGACGTAAAAGCTCACCGTGTTGCCAAAGCGCTGGCGCGTGAGGCGCTGCGCTTTTTGTGCCAGAGGTTCCAGATATGCGCTGGCAGCAGGAGAGAGCAGGGCCATGAGGTCATCGCGGGTCAGGCGCGTGGCATTCAGGGCTCGCTCTACATCGGCTGCCGTCTTACTGTTAATGCGTAGCCGAAGATCATCCCAGTTCAGCGTGTGCCAGTAATCGGTAAACGTCTTCATGCGCTGGCCTCCAGAAAACCGGTCAACGGGCTGGTGGCCACGGCTTGGGAGTGGCGCGCGCCGGGGACCGCCTGGCGTGCCAGCATGCCGGCCTCAACTGCCAGACGGAACGCATGCGCCATTGTTACCGGATCGTCGGCCACGGCAATCGCCGTATTCACCAATACGGCATCAGCACCCATTTCCAGTGCCTGTGTCGCATGGCTGGGTACGCCGATACCGGCATCAACCACCACCGGTACGGTTGCCTGCTCGATGATGATCTCCAGCATCGCCCGCGTTTCCAGTCCCTGGTTGGAGCCAATGGGAGCACCCAGCGGCATGACGGCGGCACAACCGACCTCTTCAAGACGCTTGCATAACACCGGGTCTGCGCCACAGTAAGGCAGCACGACAAACCCCTGTTTCACCAGTGCTTCTGCCGCCTTTAGCGTCTCGATAGGATCCGGCAAAAGCCAGCGCGCATCGGGGTGGATTTCCAGTTTCAGCCAGTGGGTACCCAGCGCTTCACGCGCCAGTTGGGCGGCAAAAATAGCTTCTTGCGCCGTTTTCGCCCCTGATGTGTTAGGCAGTAGCGTGACGCCTGCTGCCAGCAGTGGCGCGAGGATGGCATCGTTATGTTGACGCAAATCGACACGCTTCATCGCCAGTGTGACTAGCTGGCTGCCGGACGCGCGGATGGCATCGACCATCAGCGCTGCGTTGGCAAATTTCCCGGTACCGGTAAACAGGTGTGAATCAAATTGTTTATCTGCAATGCGTAACATCTCAGCCCCCTGCGATAACCTGAAAAAGCAGGATCTGGTCGCCGTCCTGCACGATATGCGCTTCCCACCGCTCGCGCGGAAGAATTTGCTGATTAAGCGCCAGCGCGGCGCCGGGTTTTAGCTGATCGAGTTGCTGTAACAGGGCCGAGACGGTCAGCGCGTCGTCAAGCTGCATGGGCGTGTCATTGAACTGAATGTGCATGCAGCCCTCCGCAAACCGGGCAGCCGCTGGCCCGGCGTAATGCCAGACTGCGCCAGTTGTTGGCGCGGGCATCAAACAGACGTAACTCGCTGGTGTTGGTATTCATACCGCTCAGAAGCTTGATCGCTTCGAGTGCCTGAAGGGTGCCCATCACACCAACCACCGGGCCGATCACACCGGCGGTACGGCAGTTGCGTTCGGGCTCCTGTTCATCTGGCCACAAACAGCGATAGCAACCATGGGTCCACGGCGGTGTGAGCACCATCAACTGCCCCCCGAAACCCACGGCGCTGGCGGTAATCAACGGTGTACCGGTGCTGACGCAGGCGGCATTAATCGCCTGACGAGTCGCCATGTTATCGGTGCAATCGAGTACCAAATCGGCACTGTCCACCGCGTGGCGCAACGCCTCGCCGGAAAGGCGCTGCTCAAGGGCGATCAGCGAAATTTCCGGGTTCAGCCGCCCCAGGCGCTGTTTGGTGACCTGCGATTTCGACCGGGCGATGTCGTCAGTGGTAAACACGATTTGCCGCTGCAGATTACTCAGATGCACATCGTCGTCGTCGGCCAGCACCAGCGTACCCACGCCAGCGCCCGCCAGGTAGAGCGCTGCGGGGGAACCTAACCCGCCCAACCCGATAATCAGCACCCGGCTGGCGAGCAACTTTTGTTGCCCGTCGATGGCAATATCTTCCAGCAACATCTGGCGGCTATAGCGCATAAAGTCACGATCATTCATCGCCAACCCCCGCCAGAGCCAGTAATTGCGCCGTTGCCTCACGCCAGTCAGCCGCCTGCGTAATCGCGCTGACGACCGCAATGCTGCCAACGCCAGTTCCCAGCACTTCGGGCGCACGGGCAAGGCTTATCCCGCCGATGGCGACGGTCGGATAATCGGCAAGCCTTTCGATATGCCGCGCCAGTTGCTCCAGCCCCTGCGGCGCGGAGGGCATCTGTTTCGTCTGCGTCGGGAAGACATGTCCCAGGGCGATATAGGACGGGCGTGCGGCGAGCGCCACGTCAATTTCCATATCGTCGTGAGTCGATACGCCGAGGCATAATTCCGCAGCCTGGATCGCCTTCAAATCGGTGGTTTCCAGGTCTTCCTGACCCAGATGTACACCGTAAGCGTTATGTTTTATCGCCAGCCGCCAGTAGTCGTTGATAAACAAGCGGGCATCGTAACGACGCCCCAGTGCAATGGCCGCTACAACGTCGGCTTCAACCTCTTCATCGCGTTTATCTTTGATACGCAACTGGATGGTGCGCACGCCGGCGTCGAGCAGGCGTTCAATCCACGCCACGCTGTCCACCACCGGGTAAAGGCCTAAGCGAAGGGGCACTCTCGGGAAATCGGGTTGATACATCAGACCTCCTCCTTTTTGAGATAGATCTCACCGCCTTTGGCGCGGAAGTTTTCTGACATATCCGCCATCCCCACTTCGATGGTCTGGGCTGCGGCGTAATCGCGTACTTCCTGGCTGATTTTCATTGAGCAGAATTTCGGCCCGCACATGGAGCAGAAGTGAGCAACTTTGCCCGACTCCTGCGGCAGGGTTTCATCGTGATACGCACGGGCGGTGAACGGGTCGAGCGCCAGGTTGAACTGGTCTTCCCAGCGGAATTCGAAACGTGCTTTGGACATGGCGTTATCGCGGATCTGCGCGCCGGGATGGCCTTTGGCGAGATCCGCGGCATGCGCGGCGATCTTGTAGGTAATCAGCCCTTGCTTCACATCCTCTTTGTTTGGCAAACCGAGGTGCTCTTTTGGCGTGACATAGCAGAGCATGGCGCAGCCAAACCAGCCGATCATCGCCGCGCCAATCCCGGAGGTGAAGTGGTCGTAACCCGGCGCGATATCGGTCGTCAACGGCCCCAACGTGTAGAACGGCGCCTCATGGCAGTGCTCCAGCTCTTCGGTCATATTGCGGCGGATCATCTGCATCGGTACGTGGCCTGGGCCTTCAATCATCACCTGCACATCGTATTCCCAGGCAATTTTGGTCAGCTCGCCCAGCGTGTGCAGCTCGGCGAATTGCGCTTCGTCGTTGGCGTCCTGAATGGAGCCGGGTCGCAGGCCATCGCCCAGTGACAGTGAGACATCATAGGCGGCGCAGATTTCGCAGATTTCGCGGAAGTGCTCGTAGAGGAAATTCTCTTTGTGATGGGATAAGCACCATTTCGCCATAATCGAACCGCCGCGTGACACGATGCCGGTCAGGCGTTTGGCGGTCATCGGCACGTAGCGCAGCAATACGCCCGCGTGGATGGTGAAGTAGTCCACGCCTTGCTCAGCCTGCTCCAGCAGGGTGTCGCGGAACGCTTCCCATGTCAGGTTTTCGGCGATGCCGTTCACCTTCTCCAGCGCCTGGTAGATCGGTACAGTACCAATTGGCACCGGGCTGTTACGCAGGATCCACTCGCGGGTTTCGTGAATATAGCGGCCTGTCGACAGATCCATCACCGTATCGGCACCCCAGCGGGTTGACCAGACCAGTTTTTCCACCTCTTCCTCGATGGAGGAGGTGACCGCCGAGTTGCCGATGTTGGCATTAACCTTCACCAGGAAATTGCGGCCGATGATCATCGGTTCCGACTCCGGGTGGTTGATGTTGGCGGGGATGATGGCGCGTCCGGCAGCCACTTCGTCGCGCACAAATTCCGGGGTGATATTTTCTGGCAGGTTAGCGCCAAAGCCGTGGCCAGGATGCTGCTGGCGCAACACCTCACCGCGGATACGCTCGCGGCCCATATTTTCACGGATGGCGATAAACTCCATCTCCGGGGTCACCATCCCCTGACGCGCATAATGCAACTGGGTGACGCGCTGGCCCGCTTTGGCCCGTTTCGGTGTCAGTAAGCCGCTAAAGCGCAGGTCGTTCAGGCCGTCATCCGCAAGCCGCTCTTTGGTGTATACCGAACTGCGATCGCGCAGTTTTTCGGTATCGTCGCGGGCATCGATCCACGGCTGACGCAGTTTCGCCAGCCCCTGCTGTACATCGATAGCCACATTCGGGTCGCCATAGGGACCGGACGTGTCATAGACCGGAATCGCCTCGTTTTCTTCGTATTGAGGGTTATCTTTCGAGCCGCCGATAAGCGTCGGGCTAAGCTGAATTTCGCGCATCGGAACACGAATATCAGGCTGTGAGCCGATGATGTAGATACGTTTTGAGTTCGGGAAAGCGGTGCCTTCCAGCGTGTCGATAAAATGCTGCGCCTGGGCGCGTTGTTCACGGCGTGTAAGTTGATTTGCAGACATAGCTCATTCCAAATGTTAAGGACATGGCTTGTCAGACGACGGATGGAGTAATAACAACAGATCACCGCAAGGGTGATTGGTGTGAATGGATTACTCTTGTTCCCTTCGCAGGTTCTAACCTGATCAGGTTCCGCGGATCCCGAATTAACGGTCTCAGCCTTTTCCACTTCATCCTTCGCGCCGCCTCTTAGGGCATCGCGAATGCTTTTGTGGAAATATAGGCACTCCGACAAGAAAAACCCCGTCCGAAGACGGGGACTGTTTTTTAAACTACGCGTTAATCAGAAAGAACTCAAGCAGGACGCGCCATTCCACTTTCGTCGTTGGCGCCGTCTTTAAGATTGTTGTCGTATGCCAGTACGATCAACTTGTCTTCAAGCGAAAAGCGGGCTGCAAGCGCTTCGCCGATATCAGACAGCGCCTGCTGAAATTCAGCGTAATTGTCATCATCGATAGCGTTTTCCAGGCTGGAGTCGTAGTACTCCATAATTTCCAGGGTATTGGCTTCGAGGAGAGGGTAAATCTGCGTGGAGGCTAAAAGTGGGCTGGTCCCTTCCATTTCCCCGATAATCCGTTCATAAATATTAAAATGACCGGCGGAAAGGTATTCAACCAGGTTATGACAAAATTCGTCCAGCGCTTTTTCATTCAGCTGCATGTACGAGCCTTTTCCAGGTGTTATGCCAACCAGGTTGTAGTAATGAACCAGTAGCTGTTTTCGGTTATACAGCCAGTTGTCGACCAGTTCGTTACTTCCTCCAATTCGTTCCGCCAGGGTTGCTAACTGGTTTAGCATAATTGACTCCGCAATATTAAGATTAAAAAACGCTCGAATGTAATAATAATGTTAACAACATGCCAGTAAAGCTAAGGTAGTGCAAACAAATGCATCGTATTATCGAGTCATCAGATCATGGCTGGTGGATCGTAAGCCATGAACAAAAATTATGGTTGCCCGGGGGAGAATTACCACTCGGTAATGCAGGAAATTTCGATCTTGTGGGGCAAAGCGCACTCCAGATAGGCGAATGGGAAGGCGAACCTGTGTGGATGATCCGCCAGAATCGTCGGCAGGAGATGGGAACTGTCCGCCAGGTGATTGAACAGGATGCTGGATTGTTTCAACTGGCCGGGCGTGGTGTTCAACTGGCTGAGTTTTACCGCTCACATAAGTTTTGTGGGTATTGCGGACATACTATGCACCCCAGCAAGACAGAGTGGGCCATGTTATGTGACCACTGCCGCGAACGTTATTACCCGCAGATTGCGCCCTGCATTATCGTTGCCATTCGTCGCGATGATAAAATTCTGTTGGCTCAGCACACCCGTCATCGCAATGGTATTTACACCGTTCTGGCCGGTTTCGTCGAAGTGGGCGAAACGCTGGAACAGGCCGTCGCGCGTGAAGTGATGGAAGAGAGCGGCATCAAAGTGAAAAACCTGCGTTACATCACCTCTCAGCCCTGGCCTTTCCCGCAATCGCTAATGACGGCTTTTATGGCGGAATATGACAGCGGGGAGATTGTTATCGATCCTAAAGAGCTGCTGGATGCGGGCTGGTACCGCTTCGACGACCTGCCGCTGTTGCCTCCGCGTGGTACTGTTGCCCGTCGTTTGATTGAAGATACGGTGGCGCAGTGCCGGGCAGAATACGAGTAAAGAACGAGTAGTGTTACACTGGCGGGCTGACGCAATAAGGAACTGTAAACATGACCGAATTAAAAAACGATCGCTACCTTCGCGCACTTCTGCGCCAGCCCGTGGATGTGACGCCAGTATGGATGATGCGTCAGGCTGGTCGCTATCTCCCGGAGTACAAAGCGACGCGCGCACAGGCGGGTGATTTTATGTCGCTGTGCAAAAATGCCGAACTGGCGTGCGAAGTCACCCTTCAGCCTTTGCGTCGCTACAAGCTGGATGCGGCCATTCTTTTTTCCGACATCCTGACCATCCCGGACGCGATGGGATTAGGGCTCTATTTCGAGGCGGGCGAAGGCCCACGTTTTACCTCCCCCATTACCTGTCGTGCAGATGTTGAAAAACTGCCCGTGCCGGACCCGGAGCAGGAACTGGGTTACGTCATGAACGCCGTGCGTACCATCCGCCGTGAACTGAAAGGTGAAGTGCCGCTGATCGGTTTCTCTGGCAGCCCGTGGACGCTGGCAACCTATATGGTGGAAGGCGGCAGCAGTAAAGCCTTTACCGTTATTAAAAAGATGATGTACGCCGAACCGCAAACGCTGCATTTGTTGCTTGATAAACTGGCCAGCAGCGTCACCCTGTACCTCAACGCGCAGATCAAAGCGGGTGCGCAATCGGTGATGATTTTCGACACCTGGGGCGGTGTGCTGACCGGGCGCGATTACAAGCAGTTCTCGCTCTATTACATGCATAAAATTGTCGACGGCCTGCTGCGTGAAAACGAGGGCAAACGCGTACCGGTGACGCTGTTTACCAAAGGCGGTGGGCAGTGGCTGGAAGCGATGGCGGAGACGGGTTGTGACGCTCTGGGTCTCGACTGGACGACAGATATCAGCGATGCACGCCGCCGTGTCGGCCACAAAGTGGCACTGCAGGGCAACATGGATCCTTCGATGCTTTATGCCGCACCTGCCCGCATCGAAGACGAAGTGGCGTCTATACTTGCTGGTTTCGGTCAGGGTGAAGGGCATGTGTTCAACCTCGGTCACGGCATCCATCAGGATGTGCCGCCAGAACATGCTGGCGTATTTGTGGAGGCGGTGCACAGACTCTCAGCCCAGTATCACAAGTAAGGAGTCGTTATGGATCTCGCGTCGCTACGCGCTCAACAAATTGAACTGGCCTCTTCTGTTTCCCGTGAGGATCGTCTGGAAAAAGATCCTCCCGCTCTGATCGGCGGTGCGGATGTAGGGTTTGAGCAAGGCGGCGAAGTGACGCGTGCCGCGATGGTGCTGTTGACCTGGCCTGAACTGGAACTGGTTGAGTATAAAGTGGCGCGTATTGCGACCACGATGCCTTATATCCCCGGCTTTCTCTCTTTCCGTGAATATCCCGCGCTGCTTGCGGCGTGGGAGCAACTCTCACAAAAACCAGATCTGCTATTTGTCGATGGCCATGGAATATCACATCCCCGTCGTCTGGGGGTTGCCAGCCATTTTGGCCTGCTGGTGGATGTGCCAACCATTGGCGTGGCGAAAAAACGGCTGTGCGGTAAGTTTGAGCCACTCTCTGACGAACCGGGCGCCCTGGCACCGCTGATGGACAAAGGCGAGCAACTGGCATGGGTCTGGCGCAGTAAGGCGCGCTGTAACCCTCTTTTCGTGGCGACAGGGCATCGGGTGAGCACGGATACCGCGCTGGCCTGGGTGCAGCGTTGCATGAAAGGCTATCGGCTACCTGAACCGACCCGTTGGGCCGACGCTGTCGCATCGGGCCGCCCTGCATTCGCGCGTTGGCAGGAAATTCAGCGTTGATTCAGGTACACTGCCGCTAATTTCTGCATCAGAGAACCTATCATGTTACAAAACCCGATTCACCTGCGTCTGGAGAAGCTGGCAACGTGGCAGCACGTCACCTTTATGGCCTCTCTTTGCGAGCGCATGTATCCCAATTACGCCATGTTCTGCCAGGAAACGGAGTTTGGCGACCCGCAGCTTTATCGCCGCATTCTCGATTTGGTGTGGGAAACGCTGACGGTAAAAGATGCAAAGGTGAATTTCGATAACCAGCTTGAGAAGCTGGAAGAGGCAATTCCTTCGGCTGACGACTACGATATGTACGGTGTCTACCCGGCGATTGATGCTTGTGTGGCGCTAAGCGATCTTATTCATGCTCTCCTGAGCGGTGAATCGACAGAGTACGCAATTGAGGTTAGCAAGACGTCTATTACCACCGTTGCGATGCTGGAAATGACTCATGCAGGTCGCGAAATGACCGACGAAGAGCTCAAAGAAAACCCAGCGGTGGAGCAGGAATGGGACATTCAGTGGGAGATTTTCCGCCTTTTGGCTGCTTGTGAAGAACGCGATATTGAACTGATCAAAGGCCTGCGCGCAGACCTGCGTGAGGCCGGGGACAGTAATATCGGTATAAATTTGCAGCAATGAGACAACAAAACGTGATTTAACGCCTGTTTTGTCGTCCTGGGAGGCTTCCCTTCGCACCCCCGTCTGGTCTACATTTGGGGGGCGAAAAAAAGTGGCTATCGGTGCGTGTATGCAGGAGAGTGCTTTTCTGGCATTTCCGTCGCACTCGATGCTTAGCAAGCGATAAACACATTGAAAGGATAACTTATGAACAAGACTCAACTGATTGATGTAATTGCAGACAAGGCTGATCTGTCTAAAGCGCAAGCGAAAGCTGCTCTGGAATCCACCCTGGCTGCGATTACTGAGTCTCTGAAAGAAGGCGATGCTGTACAACTGGTTGGTTTCGGTACCTTCAAAGTGAACCACCGCGCTGAGCGTACTGGCCGCAACCCGCAGACCGGTAAAGAAATCAAAATCGCCGCAGCTAACGTACCGGCGTTTGTTTCTGGTAAGGCACTGAAAGACTCTGTTAAGTAAGACAGGCGTGGCAGTGAACAGTTTTATCGAAGGGGCTTCGCGGCCCCTTTTGTCTTTCTGGCGCCGATCACGGATGCTGGCGGGCGTGCTGTTATTAACTGCCTGTAGCCACAACTCCTCACTCCCCCCCTTCACCGCCAGCGGCTATGCCGGGGACCAGGGAGCAGAGCGCCTTTGGCGCAAAGATTCAGACAGCGAGACCCATCTTCTCGCCGCTTTTAGCCCGTGGCACAACGGGAATACCTCTTTAAGTGAATACCGCTGGCAGGGTGATGAGCTTCGGCTGATTGAACTGAATATCTACGGTAAAACACCGGAACACATCCGTGTGCGCTTTGATGACCACGGCGAGCTGAGTTTCATGCAGCGTGAAGTCAATGGTCAGAAAGAGCAGCTTTCCAGCGATCAGGTCGCGCTCTACCGTTATCGTGCGAACCAGCTCCGGCAGACCAGCGATGCATTGCGCCTGGGGCGTGTAGTGCTGCGCCAGGGCCGTTGGCATGCCAATGGTTCCGTTACAACATGCGAAGGTCAAACCATCAAACCCGACCTCGATTCTCTGGCTATCAGCCATATAGAGCGTCGGCAGAATCATTCATCGGCGGAAGTGGGCGTAGCGTGGCTGGAAGGTCCCGAAGGATCTCAGTTGCTGCTGGTGGCCAATGAAGATTTTTGTACCTGGCAGCCAACTGAGAAAAGTTTCTAAGTTTTACCCGTGATGCATTCCCATATGGTCGCGGCCTCCGCCACAACTTCCGTGTCCCATGCCTTCACCGCGAGGAATTCCTGCCTGTGCTAAGGCGATATCAAACTTGACTCGCTGTTGGTCCAGTTTTTGGCTTAGCGTTTCCATTTCCTGGGCTGCGGATTCTATTTTTGCGCTGTCCGGCTTATCTGCGGTTAATAACGCATTGTATTCATAACGTTTTGAGGTGAGTTGCTGACGTAACGCACGGGTTTGCTCATAAAAATCGTTATGCAGCTTCCGGGCAGTAGCCTGTTGTTCGGTGGTCAGTTGGCTATAGCCCTGCGGGCCCATCCCGTTGCCGTTGTTCCAGTGGTGCCTTGCCCATGCTGAGCTGCTACCTAAAGTCAGCGCGGCGAGGGTGATGAGTGTCAGCGTCAGTTTTTGGTTCCGTTTCATGGTTCATTCTCCTGGTTGTCGTTATTTAGTGATTTGCATCTTCCATGCCAGGATGAGAGACCAGCAGAATATAGGGGTATTGTCGTGCTACAGGCCGGTGGGGCGAGTAAAAATGACTCACGATGAGGGCGAGGCGGGTCATTTTTACTCGTTTTCCTTAAGGGTTTATGGCAGGAGGCAGGTTTGCCGTGACAGAAAAATGGCATGATTTCTGCTGCGTGAACGGGAGCAGAAAATAAAGGGAGTAGTAATGAACATGATGCGGTTGTCGAAGGATTCCGTCGCCGTGGGTCTGAGCTGGCTATTGACCGGCTTTATTCTGCTACTGGTGTGCCTGTTCTCCGCGCTTATCGTGCGTGACTATGGCCGGGAAAATGAGGCCGCGCGGCAGACTATCCAGGAGAAAGGCAGCGTGTTGATTCGCGCCCTGGAGTCCGGAACCCGGGTGGGCTTGGGTATGCGTATGCATCATACGCAACTTCAGGCACTGCTGGAGGAGATGGCCTGGCAGCCTGGCGTGCTGTGGTTTGCGGTGACAGATGAGAACGGCAAAATTCTTGCCCATAGTGATCCGAACCAGGTTGGCGGGACACTGTACTCCGCCAATACGATGCACGAACTGAATATTGGCCAGGAAGAACGCTGGCGGCGGCTCGAACAGCCGGAACCGGCTCTGGAGATTTATCGTCAATTTCGCCCGCTGACCAGCGGTGGTGGGCATCATATGCGTATGATGCCCCGCGAATCTGCCGTACAGCGTGCCGGGCTACCGCAGGTGATTTTCATCGCCTTTGATACACGCGAACTGGACACGGCCAATGCTCGTGGCCTGCGCAATATGGTCATTATGCTTTGCGCGGCAGGGGTGGTAATGATTGCAACGGTGTTAAGCCAGTTCTGGTTTCGCCGCTATCAGCATTCGCGTAAACAACTGCAGGAGGCGATGGCGCGTAAAGAAAAGCTGGTGGCGCTTGGGCATCTGGCCGCAGGGGTCGCGCATGAGATCCGCAATCCGCTGTCTTCCATCAAAGGGCTGGCAAAGTATTTTGCCGAACGCACCCCGTCTGATGGAGAAGCGCATCAACTGGCTCAGGTGATGGCGAAGGAGGCCGATCGTCTGAACCGGGTCGTCAGTGATCTGCTGGAACTGGTGCGTCCGGCCCATTTAACCTACCAGTCCGTTGATCTGAATGAAGTGATTAGACATTCGCTTCGGTTGGTTAGCCAGGATGCCGCCAGTCGGGCGATTATGCTCAATTTCACCCCGCAGCCAGAGCTATGCCGCATCCAGGCCGATCCGGATCGTTTGAAGCAGGTACTGCTGAACCTCTACCTTAATGCTATCCATGCCATTGATCACGATGGCGTAATTACGGTCGCAGCGAGCGAATGTGGTGATGGGCGAGTTAAGGTAAGCGTTGCGGACAGTGGTAAGGGGATGACGGCGGAACAGTTACAGGCCATCTTCACGCCGTATTACACCACCAGAGCCGACGGCACCGGGCTTGGCCTGGCCGTCGTGCAGAACATTATTGAGCAGCACGGCGGAATAATTCATGTCGGGAGCGCTCCCGGCAAGGGCGCGGTATTTACTCTCTTTTTACCGGTCAACGGGCAACAAAAGGATGAACAAGGATGAGTGGCGGGCAGGTCGATATTCTCGTGGTGGACGATGACATCAGCCACTGCACTATTTTACAGGCGCTGTTGCGGGGCTGGGGATACCGTGTTGCGCTGGCTCATAACGGCGTACAGGCGCTGGAACAGGTACGTCAGCAGGTATTTGATCTGGTGCTTTGCGATATCCGTATGGCGGAGATGGACGGTATCGAAACGCTGAAAGAGATCAAAACCTTGAATCCGTCGATTCCTGTTCTGATCATGACCGCGTACTCCAGCGTCGATACCGCAGTGGAGGCGCTAAAATCCGGTGCACTGGACTACCTCATCAAGCCGCTGGACTTTGACAAGCTGCAGCAGACGCTGTCCGGGGCGTTGGCGCACACGCGGCTGAGCGAGTCCCCCGTAGCAGGCACCCCCGCTGCTCAGTTTGGCATGGTAGGGGATAGCCCGGCGATGCGGGCGCTGCTGAATAATATCGCCCTGGTGGCGCCCTCCGATGCGACGGTATTGATTCACGGCGAGTCGGGAACCGGGAAAGAGTTGGTCGCACGGGCACTGCACGCCAGCAGTGGTCGCAGCCACGGGCCGTTGGTTACCCTCAACTGTGCGGCGCTCAACGAGTCGTTGCTGGAATCGGAGCTGTTTGGCCATGAGAAAGGCGCGTTCACCGGCGCGGACAAACGTCGGGACGGGCGCTTCGTTGAAGCGGACGGCGGTACGCTTTTCCTCGATGAAATTGGCGATATTTCGCCGTTGATGCAGGTGCGTCTGTTGCGGGCGATTCAGGAGCGCGAAGTGCAGCGCGTGGGCAGCAACCAGACCCTTTCGGTTGACGTACGGCTGATTGCCGCCACCCACCGGGATTTAGCCGGGGAGGTTAGCGCCGGGCGTTTTCGTCAGGATCTCTACTACCGCCTGAACGTCGTGACTATCGACACGCCGCCGCTGCGCCAACGCAGGGAAGATATCCCTCCGCTGGCGCGTTATTTCCTGCAACGTTACGCCGAGCGTAACCGTAAAGCGGTACAGGGATTTACGCCACAAGCGATGGACTTGCTGATTCACTACGCATGGCCGGGCAATATTCGTGAGCTGGAGAATGCGATTGAACGGGCGGTGGTCTTGCTGACCGGAGAGTTTATTTCTGAGCGCGAGCTGCCGCTGGCGATTGTCGGTACGCCGGTCGCGAACGAGCCGCACGGCGATGATGTTATTCAGCCGCTGGTCGATGTAGAGAAAGAAGCGATCCTCGCGGCGCTCGAAAAAACGGGCGGCAACAAAACAGAAGCCGCCCGTCAGTTGGGCATCACGCGCAAAACGTTGCTGGCGAAACTCAGCCGTTAGCTGTTTTGCTCGCGGGCAATTGCGCGATAACCGATATCTTTACGGCTAAAGCTACCTTCCCACTGGATATTTTCCATTAAGGCGTATGCACGCTTCTGTGCTTCGGCAACGGTGTGGCCCAGCGCAGTCGCGCACAGCACGCGACCGCCGTTGGTGAGAACGCGGTCATCGGCGGAAAGTTTTGTGCCGGCGTGGAAGACTTTGCCATCCGCCACTTCTTCCAGCGGCAGTCCATGGATCTCGTCACCGGTGTTGTAATTACCCGGATAACCACCCGCCGCAACAACGACACCAAGAGACGCGCGCTCATCCCAATCGGAGGTTTTCTCATCCAGCTTGCCATCGCAGGCTGCGAGACACAGATCCACCAGATCGGATTTCATGCGCAGCATGATCGGCTGGGTTTCCGGATCGCCGAAGCGGCAGTTGAACTCGATAACCTTCGGGTTGCCCTGCTTGTCGATCATCAGACCGGCATACAGGAAGCCGGTGTAGGTATTCCCTTCGGCGGCCATACCTTTAACGGTCGGCCAAATGATACGTTCCATGGTGCGCTGGTGGACTTCATCCGTCACCACCGGAGCGGGGGAATAAGCGCCCATACCGCCCGTGTTCGGACCGGTATCGCCATCACCGACGCGTTTATGATCCTGGCTGGTCGCCATAGGCAGCACATGCTCACCGTCAACCATCACGATAAAGCTGGCTTCTTCACCGTCGAGGAACTCTTCGATAACAATGCGGTGGCCTGCGTCGCCAAAGGCGTTGCCTGCCAGCATGTCATTGACGGCTGCTTCGGCTTCCTCAAGCGTCATTGCCACGATCACGCCTTTACCGGCAGCCAGACCGTCTGCCTTGATAACGATCGGTGCGCCTTTTTCGCGCAGCCAGGCCAGCGCAGGTTCCACTTCGGTGAAGTTCTGGTATTCCGCTGTCGGAATGTTATGACGCGCGAGGAAATCTTTGGTGAAGGCTTTAGAGCCTTCCAGTTGAGCAGCGCCTTCGGTTGGGCCGAAGATTTTCAGCCCTGCGGCACGGAACGCATCCACAACGCCAATCACCAGCGGCGCTTCCGGGCCAACGATGGTCAGATCAATCTTCTCGCTCTGAGCAAAGCTCAGCAGCGCCGGAATATCGGTTACGCCAATGGCGACGTTTTGCAGCGTGGGTTCCAGCGCTGTGCCTGCGTTGCCCGGTGCGACGAAAACGGTGTCGACCAGCGGTGACTGCGCCGCTTTCCATGCCAGCGCGTGCTCGCGCCCGCCGTTACCAATCACTAATACTTTCATTGTCTGCTCCGAAAATTAATGGCGGAAGTGACGCATGTCGGTGAAGATCATCGCAATACCGTGTTCGTCGGCAGCGGCAATCACTTCGTCATCACGGATAGAACCGCCTGGCTGAATCACACAGCTCACGCCAACGGCGGCAGCGGCATCAATACCATCACGGAACGGGAAGAACGCATCAGAGGCCATCGCGGAACCTTTCACTTCCAGACCTTCATCGCCTGCTTTGATCCCGGCGATTTTCGCGGAGTAGACGCGGCTCATCTGGCCTGCACCTATGCCAATGGTCATGTTCTCTTTGGCATACACGATAGCGTTGGATTTCACGAACTTCGCCACTTTCCAGCAGAACAGCGCATCACGCAATTCCTGTTCGGTCGGCTGGCGTTTGGAAACAACACGCAGTTCGCCTTCGGTCACCATACCCAGATCGCGGTCCTGAACCAGCAGGCCGCCGTTAACGCGTTTGAAATCAAGACCCGGGACGCGTGCGGTCCACTCACCACAGGTCAGCACGCGGACGTTCTGTTTCGCGGCAGTGATCTTCAGGGCTTCTTCAGTCGCAGACGGGGCAATGATCACTTCTACAAACTGGCGGGAGATAATAGCCTGCGCGGTCTGTGCATCCAGTTCGCGGTTAAAGGCGATGATACCGCCGAATGCGGAGGTCGGGTCGGTTTTATAAGCGCGATCGTAAGCATCCAGAATAGAGGAACTGACCGCTACGCCGCATGGGTTAGCATGTTTAACGATAACGCAGGCCGGCTCGCTGAACTCTTTCACACATTCCAGTGCAGCATCGGTATCGGCAATATTGTTATAGGAAAGCGCTTTGCCCTGAACTTGCTGCGCGGTCGCAACAGAGGCTTCTTTGATCTCTTCTTCTATATAGAAGGCTGCCTGCTGGTGGCTGTTTTCGCCGTAGCGCATATCCTGCTTCTTAATGAAGTTCAGGTTCAGGGTGCGCGGGAAGCGGCCGGCGGCTTCTTTTGTCTCGCCGTGATAGGCCGGCACCATGCTGCCAAAATAGTTGGCAATCATGCTGTCGTAGGCGGCGGTGTGTTCAAAGGCTTTAATCGCGAGGTCAAAGCGGGTTGCAAGCAGAAGCGAGCCTTCGTTGGCATCCATCTCTTCAATAATAGCGTTGTAGTCGCTGCTCTTTACAACGATGGCGACATCTTTATGGTTCTTCGCCGCCGAGCGCACCATAGTCGGGCCGCCGATATCGATATTCTCTACCGCATCTTCCAGAGAACAGCCTTCGCGGGCAACGGTCTGGGCAAACGGATAAAGGTTAACAACGACCATATCAATAGGAGAGATGCTGTGCTCAGCCATGATGGCATCATCCTGGCCGCGGCGGCCAAGGATCCCACCATGCACTTTCGGATGCAGGGTCTTAACGCGTCCATCCATCATTTCCGGGAAACCGGTGTAATCGGAAACTTCGGTCACCGGCAGGCCTTTATCAGCTAACAGACGGGCAGTGCCCCCTGTAGATAGCAGTTCCACACCGCGTGCAGAAAGTGCCTGGGCGAATTCGACGATACCGGCTTTGTCAGAAACACTGAGCAGCGCGCGGCGGATTGGACGACGTTGTTGCATGGTAAATCCCCTGGATTTGACGATTACAGAGAGCGTTAGCTGAATTTTCATCTAAAAACTCAGCTAACGCCCCTTACGGGGCATCCTTGTTTTAGCGGGGGCATTTTAACGAAAACGTTTGCGCAACGCTCGCGAATTTTCACTTTTTCGCAGCATTGTGGATAAGTCTGTGTGCAAAAGGGTATAAGGCGGGCTTTTGCTGTGGAATGCAGCAGTCAGTCATTTTTCTGCAATTTTTCTATTGCGGCCTGCGGAGAACTCCCTATAATGCGCCTCCATCGACACGGCGGATGTGAATCACTTCACACAAACAGCCGGGTCGGTTGAAGAGAAAAATCCTGAAATAACGGGTTGACTCTGAAAGAGGAAAGCGTAATATACGCCACCTCGCAACGGTGAGCGAAAGCCGCGTTGCACTGCTCTTTAACAATTTATCAGACAATCTGTGTGGGCACTCAAAGTGACATGGATTCTTAACGTCCTCGGACGAAAAATGAATACCAAGTCTCTGAGTGAACACGTAATTCATTACGAAGTTTAATTCACGAGCATCAAACTTTTAAATTGAAGAGTTTGATCATGGCTCAGATTGAACGCTGGCGGCAGGCCTAACACATGCAAGTCGAACGGTAGCACAGAGAGCTTGCTCTCGGGTGACGAGTGGCGGACGG
>NZ_JBEULY010000029.1:0-27636 GCF_040578655.1 Phytobacter sp. RSE-02
CTGCGTGCGCTTTACGCCCAGTAATTCCGATTAACGCTTGCACCCTCCGTATTACCGCGGCTGCTGGCACGGAGTTAGCCGGTGCTTCTTCTGCGGGTAACGTCAATCAACACGGTTATTAACCGTACTGCCTTCCTCCCCGCTGAAAGTGCTTTACAACCCGAAGGCCTTCTTCACACACGCGGCATGGCTGCATCAGGCTTGCGCCCATTGTGCAATATTCCCCACTGCTGCCTCCCGTAGGAGTCTGGACCGTGTCTCAGTTCCAGTGTGGCTGGTCATCCTCTCAGACCAGCTAGGGATCGTCGCCTTGGTGAGCCATTACCTCACCAACTAGCTAATCCCATCTGGGCACATCCGATGGCAAGAGGCCCGAAGGTCCCCCTCTTTGGTCTTGCGACGTTATGCGGTATTAGCTACCGTTTCCAGTAGTTATCCCCCTCCATCGGGCAGTTTCCCAGACATTACTCACCCGTCCGCCACTCGTCACCCGAGAGCAAGCTCTCTGTGCTACCGTTCGACTTGCATGTGTTAGGCCTGCCGCCAGCGTTCAATCTGAGCCATGATCAAACTCTTCAATTTAAAAGTTTGATGCTCGTAGAATTAAACTTCGTAATGAATTACGTGTTCACTCTATGAGACTTGGTATTCATTTAGTGTCCTAAGACATCAAGAATCCATGTCACTTTGAGTGCCCACACAGATTGTCTGATAAATTGTTAAAGAGCAGTGCAACGCGGCTTTCGCTCACCGTTGCGAGGTGGCGTATATTACGCTTTCCTCTTTCAGAGTCAACCCGTTATTTCAGGATTTTTCTCTTCGTTGTTCCGACCATCTCGTGAAGTGTTTCACATTGTCGTCTCAACGGAGGCGCATTATAGGGATCCCATTTTTTTGCACAAGCCTTTTTTCGATCTTTTTTACTGATTGTTGTTTTTTCGCCCTTTTCGCCGAGATCCCGTACGATCTGCTCGAATAATGACAAGTAAAAGGCTTGCACAAGGCCGTTATTGCCACCAAAGTTTTCTTCACAACCTGTTTTTGATGAGGTAGCTATGTCCGCAGTTTTACGTCCTTATAGAAATTTGTATCCTCAAGTCGGTGAAAAAGTGATGGTCGATGCCACCAGCGTCGTGATCGGCGATGTACGAATTGCTGATGATGTCGGCATCTGGCCACTGGTCGTTATCCGCGGTGATGTCAACTATGTAGAGATAGGGGCACGCAGTAATATCCAGGACGGTAGCGTATTACACGTTACGCATAAGTCTTCTTATAACCCGGAAGGTAACCCGCTTATCATTGGCGAAGATGTGACCGTGGGACATAAAGTCATGCTGCATGGCTGCATTATCGGTAACCGCGTTCTGGTCGGAATGGGGTCCATTTTATTAGATGGCGCGGTTATAGAGGATGACGTGATGATTGGCGCGGGCAGCCTGGTTCCGCAAAATAAACGCCTCAAGAGCGGTTACCTTTACCTTGGCAGCCCGGTGAAACAGATCCGTCCGCTAAAAGAAGAGGAGATCGCAGGGTTAAAATACTCGGCGAACAACTACGTGAAATGGAAGGATGAGTATCTGGCTCAGGATAACCAGATATAACCCCGCTCGTCTTCCTGCTGCTCACGGATCAACTGTTCGGCCTCGTCTTCCAGATCCCAGCGGTTTTCCCGGAACAACGCCAGCCACAGCGCTGGCGAATCGCCTCCAAAAAGTTCCGCCAGAACCTCAGCACGCATAATGCAGGTAAGTTGTAAGCCATTAACCAGGGCAGGAAAACATACCGCCTGCTGTGCATCATTCCACTCTTCCCTGTCGGGAAATTGGATAGCCTGATTCATTCCGCCAGTTCCCTCTGGAGCTGTTTAATAACAGATTCGATATCTGGCAATACGCCATGCCATAACAGCACGGAATGCGCGGCTTGCCCCACCAGCATCCCCAAACCATCGGCGCATCGCTGCGCCCCATTTTGCTGGCACCAGGCAAGGAAAGGTGTGCTGCCTTTTTGATAGAACATGTCGTAGCAAAAAAGCTCAGCATGGATGAGAGATTCAGGTAACTCGGGCACGCCTCCATCAATACCACTGGAGGTAGCATTAATGATGAGGTCGAATTCATGGCCTGCCAGCTCGGATAACGCAAGCGCATTCACACTGCCGGTATGAGCAAAAAGCGTTGCCAGTTCTTGTGCGCGAGTTAACGTCCGGTTGGTTATTGTCACTGCGCAATCCAGCGAAAGCAGCGGGAGCAGTACGCCTCGTGCAGCGCCACCCGCACCAATTAGCAGGATGCGAAAGCCGGGCTTGATAAATGACAACCGCTCCAGATCGCTCAACAACCCGATCCCATCAGTGTTGTCACCCAGCAAACGCCCATCATCAAGACGCTTTAATGTATTTACCGCCCCCGCAAGCGCGGCGCGTTCGGTAAGTTCATCTGCCCGACTGAAGGCTTCTTCTTTAAAAGGCACGGTAATATTGGCGCCTTTTCCTCCCGCAATAAAGAAAGCCTCAAGCGTATTGACGAAATCATCCACTGGCGCCAGTACGCGACCATAAGGATGTTCAATCTTTAACTGAGCCGCAAATTGCGCGTGAATAAACGGCGATTTGCTGTGTGCGACGGGGTTACCAAATACAGCATAGGATTCCATAGCGTTAACCTTGACGAAATAGTTCACCGGTGAGAGCGTCGCGAATTTCAGAAGGATTCTGGCGGCCACCCGTTTTCCCTTCCACGACCGGGAAGTCGGCACCAAATTGCTGGCGTACTTCGTCATCCGTTCTGCAAGGAGGTAAACCGGTCAAGTTTGCACTGGTTGATACCAGCGGTTTGCCGTACGCCTCGCACAGCGCGATCACCAGCGGGTGATTGGTAACGCGCACTGCCAAAGAGTCGAAACGCCCGGTCAACCAGCGCGGCGTGGTAGCTTTGGCAGGGAAGACGAATGTTACCGGTCCTGGCCAGCAGGCGAAAACAGCCTGCCGCTGGGTCTCACTCAGCATGCTGTCGTCTATATAGGGCTTTAGCTGCTCGAAACTGGCGGCGATCAGGATCAGTCCTTTCTCGACCGGGCGCTGTTTCAACTCAAGCAGACGATTTACGGCAATCTCGCTGTCCGGGTCACACCCAACACCGAAAACCGCTTCTGTGGGATATGCGATGACTTTTTTATTTTTCAGAACCGCCACCGCAGCAGCGATGGGATCCAAATGCAGGTTATTCTTCACGAGTCTGTTCCGCCGTTACCGGCTTTCCACATTGTTTACTGGCGCAGAAACATCTGATGCCTTGCGCCGTTTTTTTCTCAATCAGTAGCGGGTAGTGGCATGTTGGACACTCCCCTGCCACGGGTTTGAAATTGATGACGAACTGACAATCGGGATAACGATCGCAGGAATGGAAGGTTTTGCCAAATCGCGACCGTCGCTGGATCAAGTGCCCGGTCTGACACTGTGGACACGTGATCGCGGTGTCATCGGGTTTGTCGATTTGTTCGGTATGTTCACACTCAGGATAGTGGCTACAGCCAATGAACATCCCAAACCGCCCCTGTCGCAGTACCAGTACGGCACCACAGACGGGGCAGTCTTGTCCTTCCAGAATTTTGACGACGTGTCCATCCGCCTGACTTTTCAGCGGACGAACATAATCGCATTCCGGATAATGAGAACATCCGAGAAACGGACCATGCTTGCCGGAACGAATAACGAGTTCAGCCCCGCACTGTGGGCAGGGCTCGTTGTTACGCACCGTAAACAGTGCTGATTTGGCCATAAGGACTCTGGAAGCTGCAAAAAATGATTAATGCAGCATACCTTCATTCACTTCAAAGAGTAATTCTTCCATTTGCTGGTAGGCGTTTTCACACCCTGGAATGTTAAACAGAACCATCAGAATGACCCATTTAAGGTCTTCCAGTTCGAATTCTGCCGTATCCAGCGCCAGCACACGTTCAATCACCATTTCACGTGTTTCGAGGTTTAGCACCTGAATCTGCTCCAGGAATAATAAAAATCCCCGGCAACTGGCATCCAGCCGTTCACACTCTTCTGGCGTATAAATACGCACGGAGAGCGGGTCAGAAGCGAGCTGCATCGGTTCGGCGAGGCCTTCCTGATAATCAGCCAGCTTTTCAAGCCACAGAAGCGCGTTATAGATATCTTCACGATCAAAACCAGCGTCGGTAAGGTCCCGTTCCAGTTTGTCCTGATCCACCCGCATTTCAGCTTCGTTATGGATGTAAGTCTCAAACAAATACATTAGTACGTCGAACATGGCTTGCCCTCCTTAATCGGACATAGCCGCCGGGTACAGCTGCGATCCACCCTGCTAACTCCAGTTCAAGTAGCTGAGCCACAGTTACTGGCACAGGTTGGCCGGCACGTTCAGCGACGACGTCAACAGGTGTTACCTCATCTCCTACGTTAGCCAGGAGCTCGGGAAATGGCAATGCCACCTCTTCTTGATCTGGCGAATAAATTGAATTTTCGTTACCTGGCTGCAACCAATGTAGCCCGTATTGCAAACTTTCCAGAATCTCTTCTGGCGAGGCAACCAGGAGCGCGCCCTGCTGTATCAACCAGTGCGGCCCCTCACTACCGGGGTTTCCTACCGGGCCGGGGAGCGCAAAAACTTCACGCCCCTGTTCCACCGCACAGCGTGCAGTCACTAATGAACCGCTGCGTAAAGCAGCTTCGATAACCAACACGCCACGACTAAGCCCACTAATGATGCGATTACGTCGAGGGAAATTGCCCGGATAAGGTGTAGTCTTGAGGGAAAATTCGGAGACGAGCGCCCCCCCATTGGCAACGATGTCAGCAGCCAGGGAGATATGACGCCGTGGATACACGGTAAAAAGGCCATGCCCCAATACACCAACGGTTTTACCCTGCGCGTCAAGCGCTGCGCGATGCGCAACGCTGTCGATCCCTAGCGCCAGTCCACTGGTAATGGTTAAACCGCTCCGTGCCAGGGCTTCACAAAACTGAGTCCCCCAACGTTCGCCGTACCATGAATGTGCTCGACTGCCAACGACAGCAATCTGCTGGCTCGCCAGTACATCTGGCTCCCCTTTAATAAAAAGCGCACCAGGATAATCAGCAAGCGCCCGTAACTGCTGAGGATATTGCTTCTCGCAGGCCAGAATAAGATGATGCTGTGGTTGCTCAAGCCATAGCAAACTCTCTTCAATTTCCCGCGAGCTCATGGCCAGAAACCGTCTGGCCTGTTTTGCAGTCAGGCCGCTTGAGGTTAACGTCTCAACATCAATCACAGCGCTATTTGCCAGGCTTTGCGCCGCCCTGAGCATCCCCTCACCGAACAGATCGCCTGTATATATCAGGCGCAACCATATTTCTGTAGAAGTCATCTGCATCCCTGCCATAAATAGCTCGCCCAATCCTTGCGATTGGTCACCGATGCTGTCAATCGGAGGGGGATTTGTCTAGAATAGAGGGAATAATCTTTCTTACTCTTGAACACGACTCTGGATATTTATGGCAGTTTTGCAAGTGTTACATATTCCGGACGAGCGTCTTCGCAAAGTCGCCGCGCCGGTAAAAGAAGTTGATGCAGAAATTCAGCGTATCGTCGACGATATGTTTGAGACGATGTACGCCGAAGAAGGTATTGGTCTGGCTGCAACCCAGGTAGATATTCATCAACGTATTATCGTTATTGATGTCTCTGAAAACCGCGATGAGCAACTGGTGTTAATTAACCCGGAACTGCTGGAAAAAAGCGGCGAGACGGGAATTGAAGAGGGTTGCCTCTCTATTCCAGAGCAGCGTGCGCTTGTCCCGCGTGCCGAAAAAGTGAAAATCCGTGCGCTGAACCGCGAAGGTCAAACCTATGAGCTGGAAGCGGATGGCCTGTTGGCTATTTGCATTCAGCATGAGATGGATCATCTGGTCGGAAAATTGTTTATCGACTATCTGTCACCACTCAAGCAACAACGTATTCGCCAGAAAGTTGAAAAACTTGATCGCATGAAAGCGCGAGCTTAAGGATAAGAATCCACGTGTCAGATTCACTACGCATTATATTTGCCGGCACACCTGATTTTGCAGCGCGTCACCTCGACGCGCTGCTCTCTTCTGAGCATCAGATCGTTGGCGTATTCACTCAGCCTGATCGTCCTGCCGGCCGCGGCAAAAAATTGATGCCGAGTCCGGTCAAAGTACTGGCTGAAGAGAAAGGGATTCCGGTATTTCAGCCAGTGTCTCTTCGTCCACAGGAAAATCAACACCTCGTTGCCGATTTGCAGGCGGATGTCATGGTGGTTGTCGCCTACGGCCTCATCCTGCCGAAAGCTGTTCTGGAGATGCCTCGTCTCGGCTGCCTGAACGTACACGGTTCTTTGCTCCCACGCTGGCGTGGTGCGGCACCGATCCAACGTTCCCTCTGGGCGGGTGACACGGAAACTGGCGTCACCATCATGCAAATGGATGTCGGGCTGGACACGGGGGATATGCTTTATAAGCTCTCCTGCCCAATCACTGTCGAAGACACCAGTGCGACACTCTACGATAAGCTGGCACAACTTGGCCCGCAGGGTTTGCTCGCAACGCTGACGCAAATTGCAACCGGTACGGCAACGCCCGAGATTCAGGACGAAACGCAGGTTACCTATGCTGAAAAACTTAGCAAAGAAGAAGCGCTTCTTGACTGGTCTTTGCCTGCTGAACAGCTTGAGCGTTGTATTCGAGCCTTCAATCCCTGGCCAATGAGCTATTTCGTCATTGAGAATCAGCCCATTAAGGTCTGGAAGGCGTCGGTGATAAATAGCCAGGCTAAAGCCGAACCCGGCACCATTATTGAAGCTAATAAGCAAGGTATTCAGGTTGCAACGGCTGAGGGCATTTTGAATCTTGAATCGCTCCAACCCGCCGGTAAAAAAGCGATGAATGCCCAGGATTTACTAAACTCCCGGCGGGAGTGGTTTACGCCGGGCAACCGTCTGGTCTGACAATTATCTTTAAGCCCGGTACTACCGGGCGTTTTTATTTTCGTGGCTATGAAAAAAAATATTAATTTACGCAGCATGGCGGCACAGGCTATCGAGCAGGTCGTTGAACAAGGGCAATCCCTGAGTAATGTTCTTCCGCCGCTACAGCAAAAAGTCTCCGATAAAGACAAAGCACTGCTGCAGGAGCTCTGCTTTGGCGCACTGCGAACGCTCCCGCAACTGGACTGGCTCATCAACAAGCTGATGTCCCGCCCAATGACGGGTAAACAGCGTACCGTGCATTATCTGATTATGATTGGCCTGTATCAGCTACTGCATACCCGTATTCCGGCTCACGCCGCGCTGGCAGAGACCGTTGAAGGTGCCGTTGCTATCAAGCGTCCACAGCTTAAGGGCCTGATTAATGGTGTACTGCGTCAGTTCCAGCGCCAGCAAGAAGCCTTACAGGCTGAGTTTGAACAGAGTGAACAACGCTTCCTGCACCCAATATGGTTGCTAAAACGCCTGCAAAAAGCGTATCCGCAACAGTGGCAACATATTGTCGAGGCCAATAATCTGCGTCCACCTATGTGGTTGCGCGTCAATCGCAACCATCACTCCCGTGACGCCTGGCTGGCGCTGCTGGCCGAAAGCGGAATGGAAGGGTTCTCACATCCGGATTATCCCGATGCTGTACGCATGGCATCCGCGGTTCCTGTAAGCGCATTACCCGGTTTTGATGAGGGCTGGGTCACTGTCCAGGATGCGTCCGCACAGGGCTGCATAAGCTTCCTTGAACCGCAAAATGGTGAACGCATTCTGGATTTGTGTGCCGCACCAGGCGGTAAAACCACACATATCCTTGAAGCCGCTCCGCAAGCCCGCGTTCTGGCTATCGACATTGACGAGCAACGTCTTTCCCGCGTCTATGACAACCTTAAACGCCTGGGAATGAAGGCTGAGGTGAAGCAAGGCGATGGACGTCACCCTGCACAATGGTGCGGCGATGAGAAATTTGACCGTATTTTGCTGGATGCGCCCTGCTCAGCAACGGGGGTTATTCGTCGCCATCCGGATATCAAATGGTTGCGCCGGGATCGTGACATCAGCGAACTTGTACAATTACAGGCTGAGATCCTTGATGCTGTCTGGCCACATCTTAAACCTGGCGGGACGCTGGTGTATGCCACGTGCTCAGTTTTGCCGGAAGAGAACAGCCAGCAAATTGCCGCATTCCTTTCACGTACGCCTGATGCTCGCTTAAACGTAACGGGAACACCAGAACGGCCAGGTCAGCAGAATCTGCCTGGAGCCGAAGAGGGTGACGGCTTCTTTTACGCTAAGCTTTCCAAACAATAAGTAGGATAACGGGTCGCAGCTGATGAAAATCATAATACTGGGCGCGGGGCAAGTCGGCGGAACGCTGGCGGAAAACCTGGTCGGTGAAAATAATGACATCACCGTCGTGGATACTAATGGCGATCGTCTGCGTAGTCTGCAGGACAAATTTGATTTACGCGTCGTCCAGGGGCATGGTTCACATCCACGCGTGCTGCGCGAGGCTGGTGCTGACGACGCAGATATGCTGGTTGCGGTAACCAGTTCTGACGAAACAAATATGGTTGCCTGCCAAGTGGCCTATTCATTGTTTAATACGCCAAACCGTATTGCACGCATCCGCTCTCCGGACTATGTGCGTGACGCAGACAAGTTGTTCCATTCTGAAGCTGTGCCTATTGACCACCTCATTGCCCCGGAGCAATTGGTCATCGACAGTCTTTATCGATTGATTGAATACCCGGGGGCGCTTCAGGTTGTGAATTTCGCCGAGGGGAAAGTTAGCCTCGCTGTCGTAAAAGCCTATTACGGCGGTCCCCTGGTAGGAAACGCGCTATCAACCATGCGCGAGCATATGCCGCATATTGATACTCGCGTCGCCGCTATTTTCCGTCATGACCGCCCAATTCGCCCACAGGGTTCAACGATTGTCGAAGCCGGTGATGAAGTCTTTTTCATCGCCGCGTCTCAACATATTCGTGCCGTGATGAGCGAGTTACAGCGTCTTGAAAAACCCTATAAGCGCATCATGCTGGTTGGCGGCGGGAATATCGGCGCTGGCCTCGCAATGCGCCTGGAAAAAGATTACAGCGTTAAATTGATCGAGCGCGATCAACAACGCGCGGCAGAACTGGCGGAAAAACTACAAAACACCATTGTGTTTTATGGTGATGCGTCGGATCAGGAACTGCTCGCAGAAGAACATATTGATCAAATGGATCTCTTCATTGCCGTCACCAACGATGATGAAGCGAATATCATGTCCGCCATGTTAGCCAAGCGAATGGGCGCCAAGAAAGTCATGGTGCTCATTCAACGCCGTGCCTACGTCGATCTGGTGCAGGGCAGCGTGATCGATATTGCGATTTCACCACAGCAGGCCACTATTTCTGCGTTGCTAAGTCATGTGCGTAAAGCAGATATCGTCGGTGTGTCATCGCTGCGCCGCGGTGTTGCCGAAGCGATAGAGGCTGTGGCACATGGTGATGAGAGTACCTCGCGTGTCGTAGGACGCGTCATTGATGAGATTAAGCTGCCACCAGGCACAATTATCGGTGCCGTCGTGCGCGGTAATGATGTCATGATCGCCAACGATAATTTACGTATCGAACAGGGTGACCATGTGATCATGTTCCTTACCGACAAAAAATATATTACCGACGTTGAGCGCCTGTTCCAGCCCAGCCCTTTCTTCCTGTAATTATCGGGCGCCATACCGGCGCCTTTTATTTAACCCTGGTTTTATCAATGTTAAAAAATTCAGCAAATTTTTACCCTCAATGGAAAACGAGAATACATTTGTTAGACTTAACTTGTCTGACAGCACAAGGAGAAGAGCATGAGCTTGCTAAAAGAATTTCGCGAATTTGCGATGCGGGGAAATGTAGTTGATTTGGCGGTAGGTGTGATTATTGGGGCAGCATTCGGCAAGATTGTGTCGTCCCTGGTTGCTGATATTATCATGCCACCATTAGGGCTACTGATTGGTGGAATAGACTTTAAGCAATTTGCTTTAACTTTACGAGAAGCACAAGGCGATGCCCCGGCAGTCGTAATGCATTACGGTGTCTTCATCCAGAATATTTTCGACTTTCTTATTGTCGCGTTTGCTATTTTCATGGCGATTAAATTGATTAACCGTCTCAAACGTAAACAGGAAGATGAACCCAAAGCGCCGCCGGCTCCTGGCAAAGAGGAATTGCTGTTAACAGAAATCCGCGATCTGTTGAAAGAACAAAATAAACGCTCCTGATTAAGCTGTTTTAAGCAGAAGGCCAGTGGTAAATAAGCGATTCGCTTGCTTGCCACTGGCCTCCCAGTTCACTTTCTTACCGTGTTTGTCTTTGCGTAAATAACTCCCTTTCCCCTTCTTATTCTTCTCAACTCGCTGTCTGAACAAAGGATCATGAAGCAATGCCTCGATGGCGTTATTGTTAATCTGCCCTTTCTTATGCTGATAGTGGCTCATAATTTCTCCAGATTGTGGTTTAAAACGGCGCAAGTGTAGGCTTGCTGACAACAAAAATCAATGCCCCTAAGGAGTGCTGCTGGCACCCTGCTCCAGGGCCTCGAGTATTGAGCAATAGACGCTACTGTGCGCACTACCACAGCAAGCATCATTCAGTTTCTGTAGAGATCGTTGCATAATCTGCAATTCCTGAATTCTCGCTTCAACCTCGCTCAATCGCGCCTGAACAATGCTCTTGGATTCCTGGCAAGTGTGATGCTCAGGATCGATACGGATAGAGAGCAATTCACGAATAGACTCAAGCGTAAATCCAAGCTGGCGCGCATGTCGGATAAATTTCAGACGCTGTAAGTCATTGTCCGAATAAAGGCGAAAGCCACCCTCCGTTCTGATCTCGTGATCCATCATCTGTTGTTTTTCATAGTAGCGAATGGTGTCCGGGGTAACGTCTGCCAGTTTGGCTAATTCTCCAATGCGAAACATTTCTACTCCTCATCTAATTTCAGCATCAATTTTTCCGAATATTCGCCGCGAAGGAATTCTGTACTTAGTCCAGCTTGCTTCAATTTAAGTTCCAGAAGCGCCAATCTTCGACTTACTTCATGATAATCCGGATGATCCTGGTGTATATGAGCCAGTAAGTCTGACAGAGCAAGTGCTTCTTTACGATATTCAAGTTCAGGCGGAAGACAGCCCGCATTTTTGAGTAAACGAAACCCTGCGCGTAATTCAGGCGGGACATGCGAATCATCGTCCAGGACGAGCGGTTTACCGTTACCAGGCAAATGCTCAAATTCACCTTTTTTCTGCGCATCGAGGATATGTCGTTCTGCCCACTGGTCAAGTAACCACATACAACCTCCAGGAGAGGAACGAAAAACTTATAGACATTGTAGAGAATATGGAGGTTTTGCGGATATAAAAAAACCCGCCGAAGCGGGTTTTCTTACGTTACTGCAGATTACTCTGCAGCAGCTTCTGCTTTCGATTCAGAACGATCAACCAGCTCGATGTATGCCATCGGCGCATTGTCGCCTGCACGGAAGCCACACTTCAGAATGCGAGTGTAACCACCGGCACGGCTCGCGAAACGCGGGCCCAGCTCGTTAAACAGTTTTGCCACGATCTCGTTATCACGAGTGCGGGCGAATGCCAGACGACGATTAGCAACGCTATCAGTCTTGGCAAGAGTAATCAGCGGCTCAACTACGCGACGCAGTTCTTTCGCTTTCGGCAGGGTCGTCTTGATGATTTCATGACGAACCAGCGAACCTGCCATGTTGCGGAACATAGCCTGGCGATGGCTGCTGTTGCGGTTCAGTTGACGACCACTCTTACGATGGCGCATGACCTTATCCTTCTCAGTAAAACCTTAACCTGTGATCCGGTTACTCGTCAGCAATGCTTGCCGGCGGCCAGTTTTCCAGGCGCATGCCCAGAGACAGACCACGTGAGGCCAGCACATCTTTAATCTCGGTGAGAGATTTTTTACCCAGGTTCGGCGTTTTCAGCAACTCAACCTCGGTACGCTGTACCAGATCACCGATATAGTGGATAGCTTCTGCCTTGAGGCAGTTAGCAGAGCGGACAGTCAATTCCAGATCGTCAACAGGGCGCAGCAGGATCGGATCGAATTCTGGTTTCTCTTCTTTCACTTCCGGCTGACGTACATCACGTAAATCAACGAAAGCTTCCAGTTGTTCAGCCAGAATGGTGGCCGCACGACGAATCGCCTCTTCAGGATCGATTGTGCCGTTGGTTTCCATTTCGATGACCAGCTTGTCCAGGTCGGTACGCTGTTCTACACGCGCTGCTTCAACATTGTAGGCAATACGCTCTACAGGGCTGTAGCATGCGTCGACCAGCAGACGGCCGATTGGGCGCTCATCTTCTTCCGAATGAATTCGGGCAGAAGCCGGCACATAACCACGACCGCGCTGAACTTTGATACGCATGCTAATAGACGCGTTCTCATCGGTCAGGTGGCAGATCACGTGCTGCGGCTTGACGATTTCGACATCACCGTCGTGGGTAATGTCGGCTGCAGTCACAGGGCCAATGCCAGATTTATTCAGAGTAAGAATAACATCATCTTTACCCTGAACTCTCACCGCCAGCCCTTTCAGGTTGAGCAGGATTTCAAGGATATCTTCCTGAACGCCTTCTTTGGTGCTGTACTCATGAAGTACACCATCAATCTCAACCTCGGTCACCGCGCAACCCGGCATCGATGAGAGCAGAATACGGCGCAGTGCGTTACCCAGAGTATGGCCAAAGCCACGCTCTAAAGGCTCAAGGGTCACCTTGGCGTGCGTCGAACTCACTTGCTCGATATCTACCAGGCGCGGTTTTAGAAACTCTGTCACAGAACCCTGCATTGTGTCCTCTCTTTGGTACTAAGCTTTACTTGGAGTAAAGCTCGACGATCAGGTGTTCGTTAATGTCCGCAGACAGATCAGAACGCTCCGGCTTACGCTTGAACGTGCCTTCCATCTTGCCAGCATCAACTTCCAGCCAGGTTGGCTTTTCACGCTGCTCAGCCAGCTCCAGAGCGGCTTTCACGCGAGACTGCTTTTTCGCTTTCTCACGAATGCTAACAACGTCATTCGGACTAACCTGATAAGAAGCGATGTTAACAACACGACCGTTTACCATGATAGCCTTGTGGCTAACCAGCTGGCGTGCTTCTGCACGAGTGGCGCCGAAGCCCATACGGTATACAACGTTGTCCAGACGACCTTCCAGCAGAGCCAACAGGTTTTCACCGGTGTTGCCTTTCAGACGTGCTGCTTCTTTATAGTAGTTACGGAACTGACGCTCCAGCACACCGTAGATACGGCGAACTTTTTGCTTTTCACGCAACTGCACACCATAGTCAGACAGACGCGGTTTACGCGCACCGTGCTGGCCAGGAGCTTGTTCAATTTTACACTTGGTATCGATCGCGCGAACGCCAGACTTAAGGAATAAGTCGGTGCCCTCACGACGGCTCAGCTTGAGCTTAGGACCCAAATATCTTGCCATTTTCTTTCTCCAACAATCCTAGAAAACGAGCGCGTTATACGCGACGTTTTTTCGGCGGACGACAACCGTTATGAGGGATCGGAGTCACATCAGTAATATTAGTGATGCGGAAACCAGCGGCGTTCAGAGCACGAATAGTAGATTCGCGACCCGGACCCGGACCTTTGACCATAACTTCCAGATTCTTGATGCCGTATTCTTTAACGGCTTCTGCACAACGCTCTGCTGCAACCTGAGCTGCAAACGGAGTGGATTTGCGAGAACCACGGAAACCGGAACCACCGGCTGTTGCCCAACCCAATGCGTTACCCTGACGATCAGTAATAGTAACGATGGTGTTGTTGAAAGAAGCATGGATATGAGCCACGCCGTCAGAGACTTGTTTTCTTACACGTTTACGTGCACGAATTGGTGCCTTTGCCATTATTCAATCACCCCGATTATTTCTTGATCGGTTTGCGCGGACCCTTACGGGTACGTGCGTTGGTCTTAGTACGCTGACCGCGCACTGGCAGACCACGACGATGACGCAAACCGCGATAGCAACCAAGATCCATCAGGCGCTTGATGCTCATGCTGATTTCACGGCGCAGATCACCTTCAACGACAAATTTGGCAACTTCGTCACGCAGCGTGTCGATTTGTTCTTCAGACAGCTCACTGATCTTAACATCTTCAGCGATACCCGCTGCAGCCAGGATGGCTTTGGAACGGGTCTTGCCGACGCCGTAGATCGAAGTTAATGCGATCACGGCATGTTTCTGATCAGGAATGTTAATGCCTGCTATACGGGCCACTATGCACTCCTATAATTTTACTTGTACGCACCATGCTGAAAAGCCCGTTTTCAGGATACTCAAATGGAAACGCACAGACATACAAAAGATTGGCTGGCTAATCTAGCCAGCTCAACCCAACTTTGCAAGAAAAATATGCGAAATAATCAGCCTTGGCGCTGTTTATGTTTCGGCTCGGCACTGCAAATCACGCGGATGACGCCATCACGCTTAACGATTTTGCAGTTACGGCATAATTTCTTGACGGAAGCACGAACTTTCATTTTTACTCTCCGTAACTTCTCGGGCGACCATTAACGGCCATAGCCTTTCAGGTTCGCCTTCTTCAATGCAGACTCGTACTGACTTGACATCATCAGAGTTTGCACTTGAGCCATAAAGTCCATAATCACGACAACAACGATAAGCAGCGAGGTCCCACCGAAGTAGAACGGCACTTTCATCGCATCACGCATGAACTCCGGGATCAGGCAGATAAAAGTAATATACAACGCACCAATTAAAGTCAGGCGTGTCATTACCTTATCGATATACTTCGCCGTTTGCTCTCCCGGACGAATTCCTGGTACAAATGCACCGGACTTCTTCAGGTTATCTGCTGTTTCACGCGGATTGAAAACCAACGCCGTGTAGAAGAAACAGAAGAAGATGATTGCAGACGCATAGAGTAACACATAAAGCGGTTGCCCAGGCTGCAAATACAGCGAAATTGTTGTCAGCCAGTTCCAACCAGTACCGCCCCCGAACCATGACGCGATGGTTGCCGGGAACAGAATAATACTGGAAGCGAAAATTGCCGGGATTACCCCCGCCATATTCACTTTCAGCGGCAAATGTGTGCTCTGAGCAGCATAGACACGACGACCCTGCTGACGTTTCGCGTAGTTTACCACAATGCGGCGTTGACCACGTTCAACGAATACAACAAAGAACGTCACTGCAAATACTAATACTGCAACCAACAGCAACAGGAGGAAGTGCAGGTCGCCTTGACGCGCTTGCTCGATAGTATGGGCAATGGCTGGCGGGAGTCCCGCAACGATACCGGCAAAGATAATGATTGAGATACCGTTACCGATACCACGCTCAGTAATCTGTTCGCCGAGCCACATCAGGAACATTGTCCCTGTAACCAGACTTACAACAGCGGTGAAATAGAATGCAAAGCCCGGGTTAATAACCAGGCCCTGCATACCAGGCATATTCGGCAAACCGGTAGCAATACCGGTTGCCTGAAATATTGCCAGCACCAGAGTGCCGTAACGGGTGTACTGGCTAATCTTACGACGACCAGATTCCCCTTCTTTCTTCAGTTCTGCCAGGGCCGGATGAACGACCGTCAGCAGCTGGATAATAATTGATGCCGAGATGTACGGCATAATACCCAGAGCGAAGATAGAAGCACGGCTGAGAGCACCACCAGAGAACATGTTAAACATTTCAATGATGGTGCCTCGCTGTTGCTCAAGCAGTTTGGCAAGTACAGCGGCATCAATACCAGGGATCGGAATAAAAGAGCCAATACGGAACACAATAAGCGCACCGATAACAAACAGCAGTCTGCGTTTCAGCTCGCCTAAGCCACCTTTGGCACTTTGAAAATCTAATCCCGGTTGTTTAGCCATCTGCTACTTATTCCTCGATTTTACCGCCAGCAGCTTCGATAGCAGCACGAGCGCCTTTAGTAACACGCAGGCCACGAACAGTTACCGGAGTAGAAACTTCACCAGACAGGATCACTTTCGCGAACTCGATCTGAATACCGATAATGTTTGCTGCTTTCAGCGTGTTCAGGTCAACTACGTCGCCTTCTACTTTAGCCAGATCAGAGAGGCGAACCTCTGCAGTGATCATCGCTTTACGAGAAGTGAAACCGAATTTCGGCAGACGACGGTACAGAGGCATCTGACCACCCTCGAAACCGCGACGTACGCCACCGCCAGAACGAGAGTTCTGACCTTTGTGACCACGACCACCGGTTTTACCGAGGCCAGAACCGATACCACGACCCAGGCGTTTACCCGCCTTTTTGGAGCCTTCGGCCGGAGACAGAGTATTTAAACGCATCTCTTACTCCTCAACTTTAACCATGAAGGAAACCGCGTTGACCATACCACGAACAGCAGGAGTATCCTCGCGCTCTACGGTGTGACCAATACGACGCAGACCCAGGCCAAGCAGCGTTGCCTTGTGTTTCGGCAAACGACCGATTGCACTGCGGGTTTGAGTAATTTTAATAGTCTTTGCCATGGTTTATTTCCCCAGAATTTCTTCAACGGATTTACCACGCTTGGCAGCGACCATTTCTGGAGAATTCATATTTTCCAGGCCATCAATAGTTGCACGAACCACGTTGATCGGGTTGGTGGAACCATATGCTTTAGCCAGAACGTTATGAACCCCAGCGACTTCCAGAACGGCGCGCATTGCACCACCGGCGATGATACCGGTACCTTCGGAAGCCGGCTGCATGAATACACGAGAACCCGTGTGAGTACCCTTAACCGGGTGCTGCAGGGTGCCGTGGTTCAGCGCGACGTTAATCATATTGCGACGGGCTTTTTCCATCGCTTTCTGGATCGCTGCTGGAACTTCACGCGCTTTACCGTAACCAAAACCTACGCGACCGTTACCGTCACCTACCACAGTCAGAGCTGTGAAGGAGAAAATACGACCACCTTTAACGGTTTTAGATACGCGGTTTACCGCGATCAGCTTTTCCTGCAGTTCGCCAGCTTGTTTTTCGATGTGAGCCATCTTACACCTCTACCTTAGAACTGAAGGCCAGCTTCACGGGCAGCATCTGCCAGTGCCTGGACACGACCATGATATTGGAACCCGGAACGGTCAAAGGACACATCTTTGATGCCTTTTTCCAGAGCGCGTTCAGCGACAGCTTTACCCACAGCTGCAGCCGCGTCTTTGTTACCGGTGTACTTCAGTTGTTCAGAGATAGCTTTTTCTACAGTAGAAGCAGCTACCAGAACTTCAGAACCGTTCGGTGCAATTACCTGTGCGTAAATATGACGCGGGGTACGATGTACCACCAGGCGAGTTGCGCCCAGCTCTTTGAGCTTGCGGCGTGCGCGGGTCGCACGACGGATACGAGCAGATTTCTTATCCATAGTGTTACCTTACTTCTTCTTAGCCTCTTTGGTACGCACGACTTCGTCGGCGTAACGAACACCCTTGCCTTTGTAAGGCTCAGGACGACGGTAGGCGCGCAGATCAGCTGCAACCTGACCGATCAACTGTTTATCAGCGCCTTTCAGCACGATTTCAGTTTGAGTCGGGCACTCTGCAGTGATGCCAGCCGGCAGTTGATGGTCAACAGGATGAGAGAAACCTAAAGCCAGGTTTACTGCATTCCCTTTAACCGCTGCACGGTAACCTACACCAACCAGCTGCAGCTTCTTAGTGAAGCCTTCGGTAACACCGATAACCATTGAGTTCAGCAGGGCACGCGCGGTACCAGCCTGAGCCCAACCGTCTGCGTAACCATCACGCGGACCGAAAGTCAGAGCGTTATCTGCATGTTTCACTTCAACAGCATCGTTGAGAGTACGAGTCAGCTCGCCGTTTTTACCTTTGATCGTGATAACCTGACCGTTGAGTTTTACGTCAACGCCGGCAGGAATAACGACCGGTGCTTTAGCAACACGAGACATTTTTTCCTCCGATTAGGCTACGTAGCAGATAATTTCGCCACCAAGACCAGCCTGGCGCGCTGCACGATCAGTCATAACACCTTTAGAGGTAGAAACAACTGCAATACCCAGACCACCCATAACTTTCGGCAGCTCATCTTTTTTCTTATAGATGCGCAGACCTGGGCGGCTGACACGCTGAATGCTTTCTACAACAGCTTTGCCCTGGAAGTATTTAAGAGCTACTTCCAGTTCAGGCTTGGTGTCGCCTTCGATTTTGAAATCTTCAATAAAACCTTCTTCCTTCAGCACGTTGGCAATTGCCACTTTCAGCTTGGAGGAAGGCATGGTGACCGCAGCTTTGTTCGCGGCCTGACCGTTACGGATACGGGTCAGCATATCCGCGATCGGATCTTGCATGCTCATCTGTCTTTACTCCCGTGATTCAATTGGTGACAATTACCAGCTAGCCTTTTTCAGACCCGGGATTTCACCGCGCATAGCGGCTTCACGGACCTTAATACGGCTCAACCCGAACTTCCGCAGGAAAGCGTGCGGACGACCAGTTTGACGGCAGCGATTACGCTGACGAGACGGGCTGGAATCACGCGGCAGAGTCTGCAGCTTGAGAACGGCATTCCAACGATCTTCGTCGGTTGCGTTCACATCAGAGATGATAGCTTTCAGTTCAGCGCGTTTAGCGAAGAATTTATCAGCTAAAGCTACGCGCTTTACTTCGCGTGCTTTCATTGATTGCTTAGCCATTAAGTAACCCTACCTTACTTGCGGAACGGGAAGTCAAAGGCAGCCAGCAGAGCACGGCCTTCTTCATCAGATTTCGCAGTAGTGGTAATGGTAATATCCAAACCACGCACGCGGTCGACTTTATCGTAGTCGATTTCTGGGAAGATGATCTGCTCACGGACACCCATGCTGTAGTTACCACGACCGTCGAAAGACTTAGCGGACAAGCCACGGAAGTCACGGATACGCGGTACAGCAATAGTGATCAGGCGCTCAAAGAACTCCCACATGCGTTCGCCACGCAGAGTTACTTTACAGCCGATCGGATAGCCCTGACGGATTTTGAAGCCTGCAACAGATTTGCGTGCTTTGGTGATCAACGGTTTTTGACCGGAGATTGCTGCCAGGTCAGCTGCTGCGTTATCCAGCAGTTTCTTGTCAGCGATCGCTTCACCAACACCCATGTTCAGGGTGATCTTCTCGACCCGAGGGACTTGCATGACAGAATTGTAGTTAAACTCAGTCATGAGTTTGTTAACTACTTCGTCTTTGTAGTAATCATGCAGTTTCGCCATCGTACTACTCCAAATTACTTGATAGTTTCGCTGTTAGACTTGAAGAAACGGACTTTTTTGCCGTCTTCGAATCTAAAGCCTACACGGTCAGCCTTGCCGGTTGCCGCATTGAAGAGTGCAATGTTAGAGATCTGAATAGCTGCTTCTTTCTCAACAATGCCGCCTGGTTGGTTCAGGGCCGGAACCGGCTTCTGATGTTTCTTAACCAGGTTGATACCTTCAACAATGACCTTGCCGGAAGACAGGACATTCTTAACTTTACCGCGTTTACCTTTATCTTTACCGGTTAACACGATAACTTCGTCATCACGACGGATTTTCGCTGCCATGATTCGCTCCTTAGAGTACTTCTGGTGCCAGAGAGATAATTTTCATGAACTTCTCGTTGCGAAGTTCACGAGTTACCGGCCCAAAAATACGCGTACCGATAGGCTGCTCGCTGTTATTGTTTAAAATAACGCATGCATTACCATCGAAGCGAATGACAGAACCGTCCGGGCGACGAACACCCTTCTTGGTGCGCACCACTACCGCCTTCAGCACATCACCTTTTTTGACCTTACCACGCGGAATTGCTTCTTTGATGGTGATCTTGATGATGTCGCCTACGCCTGCGTAGCGACGGTGCGAGCCACCCAGAACCTTGATACACATTACGCGACGTGCACCGGAGTTGTCGGCGACGGTCAGCATAGTCTGTTCTTGGATCATTTTAGTGCTCCGCTAATGTCAACTACTACTGAGACCCTAAAAACGGGTCGTTAAAAAAGCCCCATATCGGGGGCGCGGCATTATAACACCGCTTCTTAGATATGGGTAGAAAAAATAAACGGCCCATCGCTGGACCGTTTATTATTGAGAATGCGTACTGTATTACAGAACCGCTTTCTCTACAACGCGAACCAGCGTCCAGGACTTAGTCTTGGACAGCGGACGGCATTCGCGGATTTCAACCACGTCGCCGATACCGCATTCGTTGTTCTCGTCATGTACGTGCAGTTTGGTCGTACGCTTGATGAATTTACCGTAGATCGGGTGTTTCACAAAACGTTCGATAGCAACAACAATGGATTTCTCCATTTTGTCGCTAACTACGCGACCTTGCAGAGTACGGATTTTATCGGTCATTACGCACCCGCCTTCTGAGTCAGTAAAGTCTTAACGCGTGCAACATCACGACGAACCTGCTTCAGCAGGTGAGTCTGTTGCAGCTGGCCACTTGCAGCCTGCATACGCAGGTTGAACTGCTCGCGCAGCAGGTTCAGCAGCTCAGCGTTCAGCTCTTCAACGCTTTTTTCACGCAGCTCATTTGCTTTCATTACATCACCGTCTTAGTTACAAAGGTGGTTTTAATCGGCAGTTTTGCTGCTGCCAGCTCGAAGGCTTCACGGGCCAGCTCTTCCGGAACGCCGTCCATTTCATACAGGACTTTACCCGGCTGAATCAAGGCAACCCAATACTCCACGTTACCTTTACCTTTACCCATACGAACTTCCAGCGGCTTCTCGGTGATCGGTTTGTCCGGGAATACACGGATCCAGATCTTACCCTGACGCTTAACTGCACGTGTCATGGCACGACGTGCTGCTTCAATCTGACGAGCGGTCAGACGACCACGGCCAACAGCTTTCAGACCGTAAGTGCCGAAGCTCACATCCGTGCCCTGCGCCAGACCACGGTTGCGGCCTTTGTGCACCTTACGGAATTTTGTACGCTTTGGTTGTAACATCAGCGACGCTCCTTATTTACGGCCTTTACGCTGCTGCTTTTTCGGTTGAGCCGCCGGTTTTTCCGGTTGTTCAACAGCAGCCATACCACCAAGGATCTCACCTTTGAAGATCCACACTTTAACGCCGATTACACCGTAAGTGGTGTGCGCTTCAGAGGTGTTGTAGTCAATGTCAGCACGCAGAGTGTGCAGCGGAACACGACCTTCGCGGTACCATTCAGTACGTGCGATTTCCGCGCCGCCCAGACGGCCGCTAACTTCAACTTTGATACCTTTAGCGCCCAGACGCATTGCGTTCTGTACAGCACGCTTCATAGCACGACGGAACATTACACGACGTTCCAGCTGAGAAGTGATGCTGTCAGCAACCAGTTTTGCGTCCAGTTCAGGTTTACGAACTTCGGCGATATTGATCTGAGCAGGAACGCCAGCGATATCCGCTACGACCTTGCGCAGTTTTTCTACGTCTTCGCCTTTCTTACCGATAACGATACCCGGGCGAGCGGTGTGAATAGTAACACGGATGCTCTTAGCCGGACGCTCGATAACGATACGAGATACGGACGCTTTAGCCAGTTCCTTAGTCAGGTACTGGCGTACTTTAAAATCGCTGTCCAGGTTGTCAGCGAATTCTTTGGTGTTCGCGAACCAGGTAGAGTTCCAAGGTTTGACAATACCCAGGCGAATACCATTAGGATGTACTTTCTGACCCATTGCTAGTCTCCAGAGTCTCAGCGATCGGACACAACCACAGTAATGTGGCTGGTGCGCTTCAGGATGCGATCTGCACGACCTTTTGCACGCGGCATAATGCGCTTCATGCTCGGGCCTTCGTCTACGAAAATTTTCGCAACTTTCAGATCGTCAATGTCAGCGCCATCGTTGTGTTCAGCGTTAGCAATGGCAGATTCCAGAACTTTCTTGACCAGTACAGCCGCTTTCTTATTGGTGTAGGTCAGAATATCCAGGGCCTGCGACACTTTCTTACCGCGAATCAGGTCAGCAACAAGGCGTACCTTCTGAGCAGAAGAACGAGCATGGCGATGTTGAGCTAAAGTTTCCATCTCTTCCTCCTACCTTATTTCTTCTTCGCTTTTTTATCAGCAGCGTGGCCGCGATAAGTACGAGTCGGTGCGAATTCACCCAGTTTGTGACCGACCATTTCGTCGGAAACAAATACCGGAACGTGCTGACGACCATTATGGACAGCGATGGTCAAACCGATCATGTTAGGAAAGATCGTTGAACGACGGGACCAAGTGCGCAGGGGCTTCTTGTCTCCGCTTTCCACCGCTTTCTCTACCTTCTTCAGCAAGTGCAGGTCAATAAAAGGACCTTTCTTGAGAGAACGTGGCATGGCTTATCCTCTAATATTATTTGCTACGGCGACGTACGATAAATTTATCAGTACGCTTGTTGCTGCGGGTCTTCTTACCTTTGGTCTGAACGCCCCACGGAGTTACCGGGTGCTTACCAAAGTTACGACCTTCACCACCACCATGTGGGTGGTCGACTGGGTTCATCGCAGTACCGCGAACGGTAGGACGAACACCACGCCAGCGTGCAGCACCTGCTTTACCCAGAACGCGCAGCATATGCTCAGCATTGCCAACTTCGCCCAGAGTAGCGCGGCAGTCTGCTTCGACTTTACGCATTTCACCAGAACGCAGACGCAGGGTGACATAAGCACCATCACGAGCAACGATCTGAACGTAAGTACCAGCGGAACGTGCCAGCTGACCGCCTTTACCTGGTTTCATTTCTACGTTATGAACGGTAGAACCAACCGGGATATTGCGCATCGGCAGGGTGTTGCCTGCTTTGATTGCAGCATCAACGCCAGACTGAATCTGGTCGCCAGCTTTCAGGCCTTTAGGGGCCAGGATGTAACGGCGTTCGCCATCTTTGTACAGAACCAGCGCGATGTTCGCGGAACGGTTCGGATCGTACTCAAGACGCTCAACAACTGCCGGGATACCGTCTTTGTTGCGTTTGAAGTCAACCAGACGATAAGCCTGCTTGTGGCCACCACCGATGTGACGAGTGGTGATACGGCCATTGTTGTTACGACCACCGGATTTGCTGTTTTTTTCCAGCAGCGGAGCAAAAGGTTTGCCCTTGTGCAGCTCAGGGTTAACCACTTTAACTACGTGGCGACGACCCGGAGATGTCGGTTTACATTTAACAACTGCCATTGTATTACTCCTCCGACTTACTCAGCGCCGCCAACGAAGTCCAGATTCTGGCCTTCTTTCAGGGTGACGTAAGCTTTTTTCCAGTCGCTACGACGACCGATACGCTGTCCGTGACGTTTAACTTTCCCTTTAACAACCAGGGTGTTAACGACTTCGACTTCGACTTCAAACAGTTTCTGCACAGCAGCTTTGATTTCTGCTTTGGTCGCGTCTTTAGCAACTTTGAGAACGATGGTGTTAGTTTTTTCCATCGCAGTAGACGCTTTTTCAGAAACGTGCGGTGCGCGCAGCACCTTCAGCAGACGTTCTTCACGAATCATGCCAGCATCTCCTCAACTTGCTTAACAGCATCAGCAGTCATTACGACTTTGTCGAAGGCGATCAGGCTAACCGGGTCGATACCAGTTGCATCGCGTACGTCAACCTTGTGCAGGTTGCGCGCAGCCAGGAACAGGTTTTCGTCCAGCTCACCGGTGATGATCAGCACATCTTCCAGAGCCATGTCTTTCAGTTTCTGTGCCAGCAGCTTAGTTTTAGGCGCTTCTACAGAGAAAGATTCGACAACGATCAGACGATCCTGACGTACCAGTTCGGACAGAATGCTTTTCAGCGCGCCGCGGTACATCTTTTTGTTAACTTTTTGACTGTGGTCCTGCGGACGCGCAGCGAAAGTTACGCCACCAGAACGCCAGATCGGGCTCTTGATAGAACCAGAACGCGCACGGCCGGTACCTTTCTGGCGCCACGGTTTTTTACCGGAACCAGTTACTTCAGCACGAGTCTTCTGAGCACGAGAACCCTGACGTGCACCAGCTGCATAAGCAACAACAACCTGGTGTACCAGCGCTTCGTTAAAATCACGACCGAAGGTAGTTTCGGAAACAGTCAGCGCGCTCTGCGCGTCTTTCAATACTAATTCCATTGCTATCTCCTCACGCCTTCACAGCTGGTTTAACGATCAGGTCGCTACCGGTTGCACCCGGGACCGCACCTTTAACCAGCAGCAGGTTGCGCTCAGCGTCAACACGTACTACGTCCAGGCTCTGAACAGTGACACGTTCGTTACCCAGCTGACCTGCCATTTTCTTGCCTTTGAACACTTTGCCCGGAGTCTGGTTCTGACCGATAGAACCCGGAACGCGGTGAGACAAGGAGTTACCGTGGGTAGCGTCCTGGGTACGGAAGTTCCAGCGCTTAACGGTACCTGCGAAACCTTTACCTTTAGAGGTGCCAGTTACGTCAACTTTTTTAACTTCGGCAAACAGCTCAACGCTAATGCTCTGACCTACGGTGAACTCTTCGCCGTCAGCAAGACGGAATTCCCACAGACCACGGCCAGCTTCTACGCCAGCTTTAGCGAAGTGACCCGCTTCCGGCTTGGTTACACGGTTAGCTTTTTTAGCACCAGTGGTAACCTGAACAGCGCGGTAGCCATCGTTAGCCAGATCTTTAACCTGAGTAACGCGGTTTGCTTCAACTTCGATTACGGTTACTGGGATAGATACGCCATCTTCAGTGAAGATGCGGGTCATACCCACTTTTTTACCGACTAAACCAATCATTGTTTCAACCTCTCAATCGCTCGATGACCTGATTAACCCAGGCTGATCTGCACGTCTACACCGGCAGCCAGGTCCAGACGCATCAGAGCATCAACGGTTTTCTCGGTTGGCTCAACGATGTCAACCAGACGCTTGTGAGTGCGGATTTCGTACTGATCGCGCGCGTCTTTGTTGACGTGCGGGGAGATCAGAACGGTGAAGCGCTCTTTGCGGGTCGGCAGCGGGATCGGACCACGGACTTGCGCACCAGTGCGCTTAGCAGTCTCGACGATTTCCGCGGTTGATTGATCGATCAGACGATGATCAAACGCTTTCAGGCGGATACGGATTCTTTGGTTCTGCATGAGACCAGAGCTCCAATTATTTTATAGACGAAATGATTACTCCTCATACCCATTACGATTGATGGGAGAGTGTAACCGTTCTTACATAGCCCCCCGATTGGGAGCATTGTTTGATAGCCAAATGCGCTATCAGGGTTCATATCGAACCAGCCGTCAATTACGACAAGCCCGCGCATTATACGTAAATCTCGCATTTACGCAAGGGGCGTTTATAAATTAAACGCCTGCGCGTGAAGCGTCGCACATCGCTTGCCGCGATATGCAAGGCAGTTATCTTTTTCTGAAGCTTGTACGCAAGAGCGCGCTTGCCCCTCTTTTGCCGTTTATCTCTATCGCTGATGCTTAATCACCAGCGAGCATGCGGAGGTTATATGGCAGGTACAATTCTCTTTATATGTATTTACCTTGTACTTAATACATTGCTGGTTTGGTATGACGTCCGGCAGGGCCTTCTACCCGATCGCTTCACCTGCCCTCTTCTCTGGAGCGGGCTGCTTTATTGTGGCTGGTTCCATCCCATGCTGTTACAGGAAAAGGTATTAGGGGCTATTGCGGGCTACGTCGGATTCGCGGCACTTTATTGGGGGTATCGCTTCCTACGTAATAAGGAAGGACTCGGCTATGGTGATGTGAAATTTCTGGCGGCCCTGGGTGCCTGGCATGGCTGGGAAGCCTTACCCTTGCTTGTCTTTGTTGCCACATCACTTGCGTCCGGCGCCGCTTGCCTTATGTCCATAAGACGCAGAAGCATACAGATAATAAAAAACCCGCTGCCTTTTGGTCCATTCCTGGCGGCCGCGGGTTTGTTCATGGCTTACCAAAGCATCTTTAGGTCGATGGTTAATCTTGAACCTTGATTTGCGACTGGAGATAGTTCTGCAAACCAATCTTACCGATAAGGTCCAGCTCGGTTTCCAGCCAGTCAATGTGGCCTTCTTCATCGGCCAGGATTTCAATCATCATGTCCCGGCTGACATAATCATGCACGCTGTCAGCGTAGGCAATGGCTTCACGCAAATCTCTGGCGCCTTCCAACTCCAGTCGTAGATCGGACTGTAGCATCTCTTCAACGTCTTCACCGATACCGAGTTTGCCCAGATCTTGCAGATTTGGAATGCCTTCAAGAAACAAAATACGCTCGATGTATTTATCGGCGTGTTTCATTTCATCGATGGATTCATGATATTCAACATCATTAAGGCGCATCAGGCCCCAGTTCTTGAACATTCTCGCATGGAGAAAATACTGGTTGATTGCGACAAGCTCGTTTCCCAATAACTTATTGAGATAATTTATAACTTTGACATCACCTTTCATTATAGTCCCTCCGCTTCCACTCATTGAAGCGTAGATCGGGCTACAGGGAAGTCAAAAAAAAGCAGAAGACTCAGGCGGTTTCTTTATATTCCGGGATCTGCAGCAACTCATCCTGCATGATTTCGCGAGCAGCGCGTACGCACTTACCACACTGATTTCCCACAGGAATAAACTTGCGCAATTGCTGGAATGATTGAGGATGGAACTGGCGTACAGCCTGGCGAATTTTTTTATCACTTACACCATTACACAAACAAACGTACATAATCACTCCCGTTCAATTTATGCGCAAAGTGTAAATGAGAATAGTTATGATTACAATAGCACAGCGATCTTTGTATGGTGGGATAATGAGAAAAAATGCGAACAAATATGATGGCAGACAGCAAGAAGGCAGGCAGCAAAAAGGGCGCCTTAGCGCCCTTTTCAATTCAAAACTAATTAACGAATAATTAGCCCAGAACTTTTGCTACAACGCCCGCGCCTACAGTACGGCCGCCTTCACGGATTGCGAAACGCAGACCGTCGTCCATCGCGATCGGGTGGATCAGGGTAACAACCATTTTGATGTTGTCGCCCGGCATTACCATCTCTACGCCTTCCGGCAGTTCGATGGTGCCAGTCACGTCAGTTGTACGGAAGTAGAACTGCGGACGGTAGCCTTTGAAGAACGGAGTATGACGGCCGCCTTCATCTTTGGACAGAATGTACACTTCGGATTCGAACTTGGTGTGCGGCTTGATGGTGCCCGGCTTAGCCAGTACCTGACCACGTTCGATTTCTTCACGTTTGATACCACGCAGCAGAACACCCACGTTCTCGCCAGCACGGCCTTCGTCCAGCAGTTTGCGGAACATTTCAACGCCGGTACAGGTAGATTTCGCAGTATCTTTGATACCAACGATTTCAACTTCTTCACCCACTTTGATGATACCGCGCTCTACACGACCGGTAACAACGGTACCACGACCGGAGATGGAGAATACGTCTTCGATCGGCAGCAGGAACGGCTTGTCAATCGCACGCTCTGGTTCCGGGATATAGGTATCCAGGTGGCCAGCCAGTTCGATGATTTTCGCTTCCCACTCTGCGTCGCCTTCCAGCGCTTTCAGAGCAGAACCACGAACGATCGGAGTGTCGTCGCCCGGGAAATCGTACTGAGACAGAAGTTCACGAACTTCCATTTCAACCAGTTCCAGCAGCTCTTCGTCATCAACCA